>NZ_JBFAON010000011.1:0-194957 GCF_040659795.1 Pseudonocardia sp. NPDC049635 | reverse complement strand
GACGCCTCGATCCCGACACCGGCCGCTACCGGCGTCTGTCGGACAACCAGAAGGCGGTCAACGCCGCACACGCCAGACGGCGCGGACCAGGCGAGCGGGCCAACGCCGAGCTGAAGAACTGGAAGATCCTGCGCAAGATCCGCTCCAGCCCGAACCAAGCCGGACAGCTCATCGCCGCAGTTCAGACCCTCATGATCGCCAGCGCATGATCAGGTTGGCAAAGGCTCAGTGCGTGGTAGCCCGCCTACCGTCGAGCAGACCGGCCTCGGCCAGCGCGAAGGCCGCGGTGCAGATCGAGACGATCCGGGTGTCCGATCCGATCGAGGCGAGTGCGGCGCCGAGACCGCCGCCCAGTACGTCCGTGCCCTCGTCGTTCGGTGCGTGTGATCCGAGCACGAACACGGTCTGCGCGGTGGGAAGGATCTCCGGCCCGTACCCGACGACGATCCCGAAGTCACCGTCGGTGGGCACCGGGCCGGGCACCAGCGCGCAGGTCCGTACTCGGTAGAGCGGGTCACCGGCCCCGGACCGGGCCCCTCCGAGGAGTTGGTGGACCAGTCCCAGCTCCATCGGCAGCACACCCGGCCGGATGAGTACAGCGACCTCGTGCCGTCCGTCGGCGTAGTTCGCCGGTCCGCGATGCGGGCCTGCGAGGTCCGGGAGCGGGACGCCGTCGAGGAGCGCGTCCAGAGCAGCGGTCACCGCCGGGCAGTCGTGCCACGGGTCCGCCACCGGACAACCCTGGACGTGCACCAGCACCGCACGCACGGCGCCGGCCCGCGCGCCGATGCGTTCGATCCCGACCACGCGGTCGGCGATCGTGTCCCGGCGGTGCGGGTCGAGCAGGGCCGCGGCGTCGCCCAGCGTGAGACCGATCTCCTGAGCGGCACGGAGCAGGGCCAGCTCGCGCAGCTCGGCGCGGCCGTACCAGCGACGTCCGCGGGCCCGGCTCACCGGCCGGACCAGATCGCGGTCGTCGTAGTAGCGCAACGTCGGCACGGTCGTCCCCAGCAGCCGGGCGGCCTCGTCGATCGGTACGAGAGGCTCGCTCATGTCGTCTTGAGCCGGCACCGGGTCGAGGATGCCCGAAGGCCACCGCGGGTGGGAGCCGTCCGGTCAGTGGCGGGCATCGTGCGGCGGTACCTCGCGATCCCGGCGTGCCCCACCCCACAGGGCGGGGATCGTCGGTGCTGCCAACACCATGACGGCGGCGACCACCATCATCAGCGGCACCGCGCGGATGCCGAGATGGACGGCCGCGACGATCGGCCCACCGATGACGACCAGAACGGTGGCGGCCGTGCGGAGCGCAGCGGTCCGTGCGGTCAGCGGCAGCCGCAGCGGTCGTACCGCACGCGCGGCCGCCAGAGCGGACGTGAGTGCCAGCAGGGCGAGCAACGCGCTCACCGTGGCGGGGAGTGTGGCCAGGACGGTCAGGCCGGCGACCGTCAGGACGACGGCCGCGACCGGGAGTCTGTTCATGACCGGAAGCCTGGACCGTGGACCGTGGACCGACACCGTCCCGAACGACACGGAGCGAACAGATCCGGCCATGTTCCACCGGATCGGCGCCGGTCAGCGGCGGAGCTGCTCGGAGAGTTCCCGGAGGACCGCGGTCTGCTCCCGGACGGCTCCGATCAGCGCGGTGATCTGGTCGTCGCCGTGCCGCATCTCCTGGTAGAGGGCGCTCACGGCATAGGCGGTCGCTGCGGTGTGACCGTCGGTTGCCTCGGCGAAGTCCTTCGCCCGGTCGGCCGCGGAGAGGAGCTCGAGGGCGTGCTCGATGACGTGCTGGCCGCTCTCGCGGTGACTCTCGGGTTGTGGCATGTCCGAATTGTACCTATCGGGTGATCGCCGGGTACGACTTCCGTCGCGGTGCCGACGACCTTCGCATGGTGTGGCACGGGCGTCCGGCCAGGCAGCATCGGGTCGCCGAGTGAGAGGGGCGCACCGATGGACGGGACGAGGGCCACGTTGCCGGAGCTGCTGGCGGTGGTGCTGCTCGATCCCGCCACCGGCCGGTTCGTCGTCGACCGGCAGCGCACCGAGCGTGCGCTGGCCGGCGCGGTGCTGCTCGATCTCGCCGGCCGTGGGCGGCTGGAGACCGAGGAGGGGCCCCGGCCGCGGTTGCGGCTGGTCCCCGGCCCGGCCACCGACGTCGTCACCGACCGGGCCACCCGGCTGCCGTCCGGCTGGTTCTCGGCCCGCCGCGGGGTGAGCAGGCTGGTCCCCGGCCTGCGCCCGGCCGTGCTGGACGCGCTCGTCACGGCCGGGAACGCCGACCGCGAGCGCGGCCGGCTCCCGGGTTTCGCCCGATGGTGGCCGGAACCGGCGCTGCGCGAGGCGCTGCTGGCCGGGACGGTCGCCGCGCTGCGTGACGGCGTCGCCGTCGACACCCGCCTCGCCGCCCTGGTCTCGTTGCTGCACGCCGTCCGGGCCGAGCACCGGGTGCTCCACGGGCGGCGCCGCGAACTGCGGGAACGCGCCCGCGTCGTCGCCGACGGCGACTGGGCCGGCCCGGCGGCCACCGCGGCCGTCCGAGAGGTCCAGGCCGTCACCGCGGCGGTCGTGGCCTCCGCGGCCGGGGCGGGAGCGTGCCGGTGAACCGGCGTGCTCCCGGCAACAGGGCGGGACGGGAGAGGTCCTGACCGCCACGCCCGGGCGCGGCGCAGCGGGGGGACCGCGCACCCCGTCGCTGCCGGGGGAACTTCCTGGACAGCTCCGCCGGGCGGCCTATGGTCGACGGGTGCCGGTACGCCCCTCCGTGATGTCGGCGGTCCTGATGGTCGCCGTCGTCGTCGCCGGGCTGACCGTCGCCGAGACGCGGGAGATCACCGGCCCGCTGGACGTCCTGCAGTGGGTCGTCGGTGCCGCCGCGGTCGCGGCGATCCCGTGGCGCTACCGGTACCCACGGGCGTTCGGCGTGGTCGCGGTGCTCTCGGCGAACGTCTCGCCGTTGACGAGCTACCTGCCCCTGGTCGGGGTGTTCGTGGTGGCGACCCGGCGCCGGGTGTACGAGACGGTGCTGATCACGGTGCTCGCGGTCGCCGGTGCCGCACTCAACTTCACCGCGATCCCGGACGCGGGGACGATGTGGGCGATGGTGCTCGGGGCGACGACGCTGCTGGTCACCTCGGTCACCGCCGGACTGTTCACCGGGACCCGCCGGGCGATGGTCGACGACCTGCGCGAGCGGCTCACCCGCGCCGAGGTGGACCGCGCGCTGCGCGACGAGCAGGCCCGGACCGCCGAGCGCCGCCGGATCGCCGGGGAGATGCACGACCGGCTCGGGCACCGGCTGTCGCTGCTGTCGGTGCACGCGGGTGCGCTCGCGCTGCGCACCGATCTGTCCGCGGAGACCGTACGGGAGAGCGCGCAGGTGCTGCGCGACACCACGCACCGGGCGATGGAGGACCTGCGGACCATCGTCGGGGTGCTGCACGACCCGCCGTGCGACGAGAACGAGGACCCCGAGGACCTGGGCGCGGTGGAGGGCCTGGTGGCGGAGGCGCGCACGGCGGGCGCCGACGTGTCGCTGCGTTCCACCGCGCTGCTGATGGTGGCGCCACCGGGGCAGCCCCTGGCCGGGGTCGCCTACCGGGTGGTGCGTGAGGGCCTGACCAACGCGGCCCGGCACTCGCCCGGTGCGCCGGTGGAGGTGGTGCTGGACGGGCGCCCGGGCCGCGACCTGACCGTCACGGTCACGTCCGGCCGGCCCGCCGAGCGTCCGGCGCCGGAGGGGGCGGGGACCGGCCTGGTGAGCCTGCGCGAGCGGGTCGAGACACTCACCGGCGGCACGCTGGCGCACGGCCCGCTGCCGGCCGGGTACCGGCTGCGGGCGGTGTTGCCGTGGCGGAAGGAGAGCCTGTGAGTCCCGATCCGGAGATCCGGGTGCTGCTGGTGGACGACGACCCGCTGGTCCGTGCCGGTCTGCGGGTGATGCTCGACGGGCACACCCTCACCGACGGTGCGGCGCCCCGGCGGATCAGGGTGGTCGGCGACGCCGGTGACGGCGACGAGGTGCCGGCGGCGGTCCGGGCCGGCCGCCCGCACGTCGTACTGATGGACCTGCGGATGCGCCGGGTCAACGGTGTCGTCGCGACCCAGCGGCTGACCGCCGAGCCGGACCCGCCGACCGTCGTCGTACTGACGACGTTCGACGCCGACGAGCACGTCGTGCGGGCGCTGCGGGCGGGAGCGGGCGGGTTCCTGCTCAAGGACGCCGCGCCGGAGGGGATCGTCGAGGCGGTCCGGGCCGCCGCCGACGGTGACGCGGTGCTCTCCCCGGCGATCACCCGCAGGCTGATCGGCATCGTGCGCGGCGGCCCCGGCCCGGTCGACCGGCGCCGGGCCGCCCGTTCCCGGCTGGACCGACTGGCCGGCCGGGAGCGCGATGTCGCCGAGGCGGTCGCCCGCGGCGGGTCCAACGCCGACATCGCTGAGGAGCTGCACATGTCGGTGGCCACGGTGAAGTCCTACGTCTCCAAGTTGCTGCGCGAGCTGGGCCTGGACAATCGGGTGCAGATCGCGCTGCTGGTCCGTGACGCGGGCGATTAGTTTCCGGTGCCCGCCCGGTCGTCCGGGTATGAGGCTCACATCGACCGTGTTCGTGTCCGTCGACGGCGTCTACCAGGGACCCGGCGGCCCGGAGGAGGACCTCTCGGGCGGGTTCACCCGCGGTGGCTGGCTGGTGCCGCACTTCGACGACGAGCTCGGCTCGGTCATGGACGGCATCTTCGGCCGGGCCGACGCGTTCCTGCTCGGCCGACACACCTACGACATCTTCGCCGCATCCTGGGGCGCGATGGCAGACCCCGGTGACGACCCGATCGCGGTCGGGTTCGCCACGCTCCCCAAGTACGTCGTGTCGACGATGTCGACCACACCGTCCTGGGCGGGGACGAGCGTGCTGCCCGGTGAGGTCGGCGCGGTAGCCGAGCTGAAGCGGAAGCCGGGCCGGGAGCTGCAGGTGCACGGCAGCGGCCTGCTGGTCCGGTGGCTGCTCGCGAACGAGCTGCTCGACGAGTTGACCCTGGTCGTCGCACCGGTCGTGGTGGGGGCCGGGCGCCGGCTGTTCCCGGACCCGGGGCTCGAGACCGCCCTGACCCTGACCGGGTCGCGGACCACCCCGGCCGGTGTCGGCGTCCTGACCTACCAGGTGGGTGGGCGTCCGGAGTACGGCCTGATCGAGGTGGAGTGATCAGCGCGGCCAGGGGTTGAGGGAGCAGCCTCGGAGCCCGAGGGTCTGCTGCTGCATCACCGGGGCCGGCCGGCCGGGCCCGGGACAGGGCTCGTGACCGTGCCCGAGCCAGTGGCCGACCTCGTGGTTCACCAGGTAGCGGCGGTAGGCGGTCAGGTCGCGGGCGTACTCCGGGGTGCCGGTGACCCAGCGTTCCAGGTTGAGCACGACGCGGTCGCCGTTGCGGCAGGACAGCCTGCCGACGGTGTCCAGCGGCAGGCACAGCCGGTCGGCGAGCTCCGGGGTGGCGAGCACGATCCGCAGCGGCGCCGCGCCGTCGGTCCGGGCGAAGCCGACCGAGCCGTCACCGCCCCAGGAGCGGGGGTGGTCGAGTACCGCGGTGACGAACGCGGCGAACGTGATGCCGTCGACGTCGATGCCGCGCTCGATCTCGACCCGCATCAGGACGGTCCGTGCCCGTCCGGCGGGCGCGGCGTCCCCGCCCGGGACGACGACGGTCTCACCGGACGCGGAGCGCGGCACCTCCCGGCTACGGACGCCCGCCTGGACGTCGGCCTCGGAGCGTGCCGGCTCGGCGGGTCCTGCCGGTCCTGCCGGTGGCGAAGGTGCGGCCGGTGCTGCCGGCGCCGGTGGGGCGGGCACCGCGGTCGCTTCGCCGAGCGGCGGCCCGGGCGCCGGGCCCGGGGCGTCGTCGACGGCGCCCGGTCCGCAGCCGGCCAGCAGGGTCAGCACCGCCAGCACCGCCGGCACGGTCAGGGCGACGGTGCCGGTGCGGGCCGGCCGGGCACCGGCCCGGAGGAGGTGCGGCACGCGGGCCAGGGTGACAGAGTCGCACCCGGCCCACGAGCCGCCACGCGTCGTTGCGGGCGCCGGTCAGGCGATCCGCTCGAGCTTCTGGATCACCAGCTCGCCGTCGAGCAGGTCGCCCGTCCAGCCCGGTCCGCAGCTCCGCCTCCTTGCCCGGCCGGGCACGCATCCGGGCGACGACCGTCAGCAGCTCGCGGTCGTCGTCGGTGGGGTGGGCATCGTCGCCTCCGTGGTCGGTGGTGCCCGACGACCATCGCGCAGCTCGGCGGGTGCGTCACGCCGGACCTGGCTACGGTCGGCGGCATGAGCGATGGGGCGGGCACCCGGGCGACGGCCGGCGCGATGGCCGAGGCGGCCCGGGAGTGGCTCGACACGCTCGACGCCGGGCAACGCGAGCGGGCCACCGGGCACGTCCCGAGCGGCGACGGCGACACCGACGCCGAGCGCAGGCGCTGGTTCTACACGCCCACCGACCACGGCGGGCTGACCTTCCACGAGCAGCTCCCGCCGCAACAGCGGGCGGCCATGAAGCTGGTCGGGTCGGGACTGTCCCGGGCCGCTTACGTCACCGTCGCGACGGTGATGGGTCTGGAGAACGTGCTGGACCACAGTGAGGGGTTCGTGGCGATGTTCGACCGCACCCGCGGTCGCGACCCGCTGATGTACTACCTGCGCGTGTTCGGCGAGCCCGGGGGCACCGGCGCCTGGGGGTGGCGGTTCGGCGGCCACCACGTGTCGGTCAACATGCTCGTGGTCGACGGGGAGGTGGTGGCGACGACGCCGTGCTTCCTGGGTGCGGACCCGGCCACCTCGGAGCTGCTGGGGGAGGCGACGCTGCGCCCGCTCGGCCGGGTCGAGGACCTGGCCCGCGATCTCGTACGGTCCTTGCCCGCCGAGTTGCGCGGGCGGGCGGTGCTGCTGGACAAGGCCCCGCCGGACGTCGTCGCGGCGAACCGGACCGATCCGCAGGAGGGTGACAACTGGATTCCGCTGGCCGGGATCTGGCGGGGCCGGTTCGGCTCGGACACCGAGCAGGCGAAGCTGGACGCGGCGAGCGAGGCCATCGAGGAACGGGCCGGGTTCACCGGCCCCGAGCAGGACCTCCTGCGGCTGTCCCGGAGCCCGCGCGGCGTCCCCGCTTCCGAGCTGGACGCCGCGCAGCGCGAGATGCTGCGTGACCTGCTCGGAACCTACCTGTGCCGGGTCCCGGATGAGGTGTCGCCGATGACCCGCTACGACGAGGCCGCCGAGCTCGACCGGGTGCACGTGGCCTGGGCCGGTTCGCTCGACCGCGGCGCCCCGCACTACTACCGGCTGCAGGGTCCGCGGTTGCTGATCGAGTGGGACAACACCCAGCGCGGGGCGAACCACGCGCACTCGGTGTGGCGGGACCCGTCGTCGGACTTCGGGCTGGACGTGCTGGGGGCGCACCGGGCGGCGCACCACCTGGCGTGAGCGGTCAGGGCCGGTAGGCGGGTGCCCGGCTCGGCCCCTCCCGGTACCGGTCGGCGAGCAGCGGCCGCCAGCGCGGTGCGACCAGCGTGGACAGCACGACGACGCTGGTCGAGCGGGCGACCAGCGGTGAGCGGCCGAGCGCGAGCAGGGTCGCCTGCAGGTCCTCGTGCGACGACGCGGCGAGCCGGCAGAGCACGTCCGACGAGCCGGTCGTCGCGTAGGCCTCGATCACCGAGGGGAGCGCGGTCAGCGCCTCGGTCACCTCGTCGAGCTCGCCCTGGGCGATCTCCAGCGTCACGAACGCCTGCACGCCGTACCCGGCGGCGGCGAGATCGACGTCCGGCCCGTACCCGGTGACGACCCCGGCCCGTTCGAGCCGGTCCAGCCGTGCCTGCACGGTGCCCCGGGCGACGGTCAGCGCACGGGACAGCTCCAGCACCCCGGCCCGCGGCCGGTCCGCGACGGCGGCGAGCAGGTCGACGTCGAGGGCGTCGAGGGAGATCGGCTCGGGCACGCCGCGGAGTCTAGGCGCGGCCGTGCGGCAACTCTGTGGCAAGCGTTGACAAAGTTGTGCAAATCGTTGCAGGGTGGGTCCGTCCCGACGGCGGGACACGCACGAGGAGGACAGCAGTGGCGCCCACCCTGACCGATGTCGCCCGGACCGCGGGCGTCGCCCTCTCGACCGCGTCGCGGGTGTTCTCCGATCCCGAGCGGATCGGTGCCCGGACCCGCCGCAAGGTGCTGGCCGCCGCGCAGGAGCTCGGGTACGCGCCACGCGCCGCCGAGCCGGTGCTCGCGCCGGCCACCGCCACCGTGGCGGCGGTCGTCCCGGACATCGCGAACCCGGTCTTCTCCCGGTTCGTCAAGGCCGCCCAGGCGCAGGGCAGGCAGGCCCGGGCCACGGTGGTCGTCGCGGACACCGACTACGACGCCGACCGCGAGCGTGAGGTGATCACCGGCCTGTGTGCGCGGGTGGACGGCATCGTCGTGCACTCCTCCCGGCTGGACGGCGCCGAGGTGCTCGATCTCTGCGGCAGCACGCCCTCGGTGCTGGTGAACCGCGAGGTCGCGGGTGGGCACTGCGTGATCGCCGACTCCACGCAGGGCCTGCGGCAGGCCGTCGATCAGCTGGATGCGTTGGGGCACAAGCACATCGCCTATGTCCAGGGCCGTTCGGACTCGTGGTCCAACATGCACCGGATCGGCCTGGTGCGCGATCTCGCCGCCGAGTACGGCTGCGAGCTGTCGCTGCTCGGCTGGCACACCGAGACCACCGACGGCGGCAGCGCCGCCGCGGCCCGGGTGCTCGCCTCCGGCGCGACGGCCGCGCTCGCGCACAACGACCTGGTCGCGCTCGGGCTGATGGCCGGTGCCCGGGCACTCGGGGCCCGGGTGCCCGACGACCTGTCCGTCGTCGGCAGCGACGACATCCCGTTCGCCGCGCTGTCCGAGCCGGGCCTGTCCAGCATCGCCACCCCGATGGACCGGGCGGGGACCCTCGCCATGGAGATCCTCGGGCGGGCCGCTGCCGGCGAGCGGGCCGCGCCGCGGTCGGTCCGGCTGCCCACCCACTTCGTCGCCCGCGGCACCACCGGCCCGGTGTCGGCCCGGTCCGCCGCTGCCCTGGAGGTCACCCCGTGAAGATCGTCGTCGCCGACCAGAACCTGGCCGGGATCCGCGCCGAGACCGAGACGGCACTGCCCCCGGACAGCGAGGTCGTCTGGTCCCCGACCCGCGACGCCGCCGACGTCGCCGCGCTGGTCGGCGACGCGGACGTGCTCATCGGCGGGTACTGCCCGAAGGAGGTCGCGGTGGCCGGTGCGCGGCTGCGGCTGGTGCACGCGGCCGGCGCCGGGACCGACGGCATCGACGTCGACGCGCTGCCCGCCGGGTGCGTCGTCGCCAACACCTTCCACCACGAGGACTCGATCGCCGAGTACGTCACCGCCTCGGCGATCCTGCTCCGCCGCGGATTCCTCACCCAGGACGCCGCGCTGCGCCGGGGGGAGTGGCCGACCCCGGCCTACGACCCCGCCGCGCCGTGGACGAGCTCGCTGCAGGAGGCGACCGTCGGCCTGGTCGGCTTCGGGCACATCGGGTCGCGGGCCTGGGAGCGGCTGCGGGCCTTCGGCGCGCGCGGTGTCGCGGTCAGCAGGCGCGGTGCGATCGACGCCGCCGCGGCCGGCCTGGACTGGGCCG
The DNA here is from genome assembly GCF_040659795.1 of Pseudonocardia sp. NPDC049635. Classification (NCBI taxonomy): domain Bacteria; kingdom Bacillati; phylum Actinomycetota; class Actinomycetes; order Pseudonocardiales; family Pseudonocardiaceae; genus Pseudonocardia; species Pseudonocardia sp. NPDC049635. The sequence continues at coordinate 185,296 of NZ_JBFAON010000011.1, read as the reverse complement.
GCCGCACCGCGGACCGGCTGGACGAGCTGCTGGCCTGCTCCGACGTCGTCGTCGTCAGTGCCCCGCTCACCCCGCAGACCGAGGGACTGATCGGAGCGGCCGAGCTGGCGTCGATGCGGGACTCGGCGATCCTGGTCAACGTCGGCCGCGGACCGCTGGTCGAGGAGCGCGCCCTGTACGAGGCGCTGCGCGACGGTGTGATCGGCGGCGCGGCGATCGACGTCTGGTACGGCTACCCGGCGCCGGGCACCGCACGGGCCGAGCCGTCGTCGTGGGCGTTCCACGAGCTGGGCAACGTGCTGATGACCCCGCACAGCTCCGGCCTGACCCGGCAGACCTTCCTCGGGCGGGCCGCCGAGATCGGCGCCAACACCCACCGGCTGGCGGCGGGGGAGCCCCTCGTCAACGTGGTGGCGGTGAGCGGCCGGTGAGCGCGCCGGACCGGATCGTCGCCGCCGAGGTGCTGATCACCTCGCCCGGCCGCAACTACGTCGCCCTGAAGATCACCACCGCGGCCGGGGTGACCGGCTGGGGCGACGCCACCCTCAACGGGCGTGAGCTGGCCGTCGCCGCGTACCTGCGCGAGCACCTGTGCCCGCAGCTGCTCGGACGCGATCCGGCGCGGGTCGAGGACACCTGGCAGTACCTCTACCGGGGGGCCTACTGGCGGCGCGGCCCGGTCACCATGACCGCGGTCGGCGCGGTCGACCTCGCGCTCTGGGACATCAAGGGCAAGACCGCCGGGCTGCCCGTGTACCAGCTGCTCGGCGGCGCCGTCCGGGACCGGGTGCGGGCCTACACGCACGCCACCGGCTGGGAGACCGCCCAACTGTGCGACGCCGTCGACGTGGCTCGCGAGCGCGGCTTCACCGCGGTCCGGGTGCAGAGCGGGGTCCCCGGCCTGGACACCGTCTACGGCGTCGGCCGCGGCCCCGGTTACGAACCGGCGGCACGCGGGACCGTGCCCGCCGTGGAGGTCTGGGACACCGCCGCCTACCTGCGGCACGTCCCCGGTGTGCTGGCCGAGGTCCGTGCGCACACCGGGCCGGAGCTCGCGCTGCTGCACGACGCGCACCACCGGCTGACCCCGATCGAGGCCGCCCGGTTCGGGAAGGCCGTCGAACCGGCCGACCTGTACTGGCTGGAGGACCTCACGCCGGCCGAGAACCCGGACGTGCTGCGCCGGGTCCGCGCGCACACCACCGTCCCGCTGGCGATCGGCGAGGTGTTCTCCACGCTCTGGGAGTTCCAGCAGCTGATCACCGAGCAGCTGATCGACCACGCCCGCGCCGCCGTCACCCACGCCGGCGGGATCAGCGCGCTGCGCAGGCTGGCCGCGCTCGCCGACGTCTGGCAGGTCAAGGTGAGCCCGCACGGCCCGTCGGACGTCTCGCCGATCGCGATGGCGGCGAGCCTGCACCTCGCGCTGGCCACCCCGAACCACGCGATCCAGGAGTACATGGGCTACCCGGAGCAGGTGCACGAGGTGTTCCGGCACGCGTGGACCTGCACCGACGGCCACCTGCACCCCGGTGACGCGCCCGGGCTCGGCGTCGACGTCGACGAGACGCTCGCCGCCCGCTCCGGCTACGAACCCGCCCTGCTGCCCGTCGCGCGCCGCCGCGACGGATCGATGACGGACTGGTGACCATGCCCCCGCACGAACCTCCGACGACCGGGATCGTCCACATCGGGCTGTCCAACTTCCACCGGGCGCACCAGGCGGTGCACACCGCCGCCGCGCTGGCCACCGAACCGGGCCCGTGGGGTGTCCTCGGGGTCGCACCGCGCAGCGCCGCGGTGGCCGACGCGCTGGTCGCCCAGGACCTGCGCTACACCGTCGTCGAGATCTCCCCGGAGGGTGAGCGGGCGAGGGTGCCCGCGGTGCACACCGGTGCGGTGGTGGCGGCCCGGGATCCGGAACCCGTGCTGGCCGCGCTCGCCGAGCCGGACACCCGGATCGTCTCGCTGACCGTCACCGAGGGCGGGTACACGATCGATCCGCGCACCGGTGGCATCGATCTCGACCACCCCGGTGTGCGGGCCGACCTGGCCGGTGCGACCAGCACCGCGATCGGACTGCTGGCCCGCGGCCTGCTCCGCCGGGCCCGCCGGCACGGCGCCCCGATCAGCGTTCTGAGCTGCGACAACCTGCTGGCCAACGGTGAGGTGACCGGTCGCCTGGTGCGCGGGTTCGCCGACGCGCTGCCCGCCGGGGAACGTACGGACCTGCTCGGTTACCTCGACCACGCGGGCGCCGTCTCGTTCCCGAACTCGATGGTCGACCGGATCGTGCCGGCCACCACCGACGCCACCCGGGCCGCCGCGCTGCGGCTGACCGGCACCGCGGACGCCGTCCCGGTGCCGGCCGAGCCGTTCAGCATGTGGGTGCTGCAGGACGCGTTCGCGGCCGGCCGCCCGGCCTGGGAGGCGCCCGGTCACGGTGTGCCCGGGGCGGTGTTCACCGACGACGTCGCCGGGTACGAGCTGCTCAAGTTGCGCCTGCTCAACGGCACCCACTCGCTGCTCGCCTATCTCGGCGCACTCGCCGGGGAGGACCTGATCGCACGCTCGGTCGCCCGGCCGTCGATCCGTGCCGCGGCCGGGCGGGTGCTGCACGGGGACTACCGGCCCACCGTCCGGGTGCCCGAGGGCCTCGACGTCGAGGCCTACGCCGGACAGCTGTTCACCCGCTGGTCGAACGTCGCACTGGGACACCGCACCCGGCAGGTCGGGTCGGACGGTTCGCTGAAGCTCGCCCAGCGGATACCCGGCCCCGCCGCCGAACACCTGGCCGCCGGCGCGATGCCGCACCATCTCGCGCTGACCGTCGCCGGCTGGCTCGCCTGCGTCGCACCGCCCGCCGGGTTCGATCCCGGACCGCACGCCGCCGCGATGGCCGAGCCGGCCCGCGAACGGCTCGCCGCGACCGCGGGCGGACCCGTCCTCGGGCACGTACGCGCCGGGCTGGAGCTGCTCGGCGGCGAACCCGGCGCCGGGTTCGCGGCCCGCACGGCCGAGCTGCTCGACGTGCTCGTCCGGCACGGCGTCGACGCAGCGGTCACCGAGGCCGCCGGTGAGCGGAGGGCGGCATGAGCATCCCCACGCACACCCGCGCCGCCGTCCTGCACGCAGCGCTCGACCTGCGGGTCGAGGACGTGCCGGTGGCCGGCCCCGGACCCGGTGAGGTGCTCGTCGCGGTCGAGGCGGTCGGAGTCTGCGGGTCCGACGTGCACTACTTCACCGACGGTCGCAACGGCCGCAACGTGCTGCGCGGCCCGATGGTGCTCGGCCACGAGGCCGCCGGTGTCGTCGCCGCACTCGGTCCCGGCGTGGCGGGGCCGGCGGTCGGCACCCGGGTCGCGGTGGAGCCCGCGGTCGGCTGCGGGCACTGCCCGACCTGCCGGTCCGGCGCCTACCACCTGTGCCCGGCCGGGACCTGCCTCGGCTCGCCACCCACCGACGGTGCGATGTCGGGCTACCGCGCCGTCCCGGCGCGCGCGGTGCACCCGCTGCCGGATGCGCTGTCCACCGAGCTCGGCGCACTCGTCGAACCCCTGGCCGTGGCCGTGCACCCGGTCCGGCGGGCCGGCGTCGGCCCCGGGCACCGGGTGCTGGTCACCGGTGCCGGGCCGATCGGGGTGCTGGTCGCCCAGACCGCACGGGCCGTGGGCGCCGAGCAGGTCGTCGTCACCGACGTGCAGGACGCCCGGCTCGACCGGGCCGCACGGCTCGGCGCGACCGGCACCGTCAACACCGCCCGCGACGATCTTCCGGACGCTACGTTCGACCGGTTGCTCGAGTGCTCGGCGGTGCCGGCCGCGCTCCGGCAGGGGATGCACGCGCTCGGCCCGGCCGGGCGGGCGACCGTCGTCGGGCAGGCACCGCCCGCCGTCGACGGGCTGCCGCTGGCGCTGATGCAGCGCTGGGAGATCGACCTGAACGCCTCGTTCCGGTCCGCCCACGCGTTCGGGCCCGCCATCGGGCTCGCCGCGTCCGGACGGGTGGACCTCGCCGGTGTGCTGACCGGCCGGTTCGCCCTCGCCGAGGCACCCGCGGCGCTGCGCGCCCCGGGTGCCGACCCGCACCACCTCAAGGTCGTCGTCCGCCCGGGCGACTGATCCCGTACCGCCCCGACCGGGGCCCTACTCCATCCGAGGACGCATGGACACCAGCGGAACTGCACCGAATCCATCCACAGTGGACCCTGATCGGCCGGCCGATCCGAGGGCGACCCGCAAGGCCGCCTGGGCCGGCCTGGTCGGGACCACGCTCGAGCAGTACGACTTCGTCATCTACGGCACCGCGTCGGCGCTGGTGTTCTCGTCGCTGTTCTTCCCGAACGTGTCGCCCGCCGCCGGCATCCTGGCCAGCTTCTCCGCCTATGCGGTCGGGTTCCTCGCCCGCCCGCTGGGCGGCCTGTTCTTCTCCCGCTACGGCGACCGGTTCGGCCGCAAGTGGATCCTGGTCGCGACACTGCTGCTGATGGGCGGCTCCACGCTGCTCATCGGGCTGCTGCCGACCTACGAGACGATCGGTGTCCTCGCGCCGGTACTGCTCGTGGCCTGCCGGTTCTTCCAGGGCTTCGGGGCCGGGGCCGAACAGGCCGGGGCCGCGACCCTGCTCACCGAGACCGTCGGGCGCGGCCGCCGCGGCCGCTACGCCTCGCTGGTGATGGTGGGTGCGGCGCTCGGCACCGCGCTCGGCGCCGTGGTCTGGATCGCGGTCCAGCAGCTGCCCGAGGAGCAGCTGATGAGCTGGGGCTGGCGGCTGGTGTTCGGATCCAGCCTGATCGTCACGATCGTCGCGATGGTGATCCGGCGCAAGCTCGACGAGAGCCCGGTGTTCACCGAGCTGAAGCAGAACCACGTCGCCCCGGCCAAGCCGGCCGGTGAGGTGTTCCGGCACGGTCGTCGCCCGATGCTGCTGGTGCTGTTCATGAACATCGGCACCAGCGCGCAGTCCTACACCTTCCAGGTGTTCATCGCCTCCTACCTGGTGATGCAGGTCGGGGTCGACTCCTCGTTCGTGCCGCCGGTACTGCTGATCGGCGCGATCTGCGGCGGGATCGCCGCCTTCGGTTTCGGGACGCTGTCGGACCGGGTCGGACGCCGCCCCGTCTACCTCGGGATCATGGCCGGGATCGTGCTGCTGCCCTGGCCCGCGTTCCTCGCACTGAACACCGGCGACCCGGTCGCCATCGTGGTCACCCTCGTGATCGGCTTCGTGCTCGCCGTGAACGGTGGCGTCGGCGTCCAGATGAGCTACTTCCCGGAGCTGTTCGGCAACCGGTACCGCTACGCCGGGGTGACCCTGGGCCGTGAGTTCTCGTCCGCGCTCGGCGGCGGCGTCGCACCGCTGATCTGCGCCGCACTGCTCAGCGCCTTCACCGGGTCCTGGATCCCGGTCGCGATCTACATGTCGCTGATCGCGCTGGTCAGCCTGATCGCCGCCTGGATGGCACCGGAGACCCTCGACCGTGATCTCACCGTCCCGCACGACGCGGGGAGCCGGCTCCGGGGCGAGGTGAAGGTCTGATGCCGGCGGCACCGCGGGCCGTCTGCCTCGGCGAGACGATGGGCCTGCTCGCCGCGACGTCGGTCGGGCGGCTCGCGCACGTCGGCGAGATGGCGCTGGGCATCGGCGGTGCGGAGAGCAACGTCGCGATCGCGCTCGCCCGGCTCGGGGTGCCCACCGCGTGGACCGGCCGGCTCGGCGCCGATGCGATCGGTGACCGGGTGGTCCGTGAGCTCACCGCGGAACGGATCGCCGTGCACGCCGTGCGGGACCCGGACGCCCCGACCGGGCTGATGCTCAAGGAGCGCCTGCCCGGCGGCCGGATCACGGTCTGGTACTACCGTGCGCACGCCGCCGGGTCCCGGCTCGCGGTCTCCGACGTCGACGACGAGCTGATCGCCGCGGCCGAGCTGCTGCACGTCACCGGTATCTCCCCGGCGCTCGGCCCGGGCCCCGCGGCGGCGGCGGCGCACGCCGTCGCCGTCGCCCGGGAGGCCGGGACGACGGTGTCGGTCGACGTGAACCACCGCTCCGCGCTGTGGTCCGACGAGGACGCCGCCCCCGCGCTGCGGGCCCTCGCAGCCTCCGCCGACGTGCTGTACGCCGGCGACGACGAGGCGCGCCTGGTGCTCGGGACGGCACGGACCGATCCGGAGGCTCTCGCCCGCGGGCTGGCCGCGCTCGGCCCGTCCGAGGTCGTGGTCAAGCTGGGCGCCGGCGGGGCGCTCGCACTGTTCCGCGACGACGGGCCATCGCGTGCGGGGCCGGCTGCGGCGGACGGCGCCCGGCCGGGGGAGGCGGGGCCCCCGGCCGGTGGTGCCGGTCCGGGGTCGCCGGTCACCGGCACCGCAGCGCGTGCTGCGCGGCACCCGCCGGCCGGCCCGCTCGGCGACTGGACCGCGCTGCGGGAGCCCGCGGTGCCGGTCGACGTCGTCGACCCGGTCGGTGCCGGTGACGCGTTCGTCGGCGCCCACCTCGCCGAGCGCCTCGCCGGGCGTACGCCTGCGGAGCGGCTGCGCACCGCGGTCACCGCGGGCGCGCTCATGTGCACCGTCCCCGGTGACTGGGAGGCGCTGCCCGATCGGGCCGATCTGGCGGCGCTGGCGGGGCCCGACGTCACCCGCTGAGCTCATCGGCTCCGCCCGCGGTCACACCGGTCGAACCGGGTGCGACCGGCGGCGGCGGGGCGTGCGCCGCGGCACGGAACGCGTGCAGCTGGGCCGGGCCGTCGGCATCGGTCCACATCACCTGGGTCAGCAGCAGGCTGATCACCCCGGTCCGCGGGTCGGAGCGCCACCCGGTGCCCAGGCCGCCGTCCCAGCCGTAGCGGCCACCGGGTTCGACGCAGAGCCCGAACCCCCAGCCGGCACCGTCGAGGAACATCGCGGCGTCCGCCCGCTGGACCTCGCTGAGCCGGTCGGTGGTGAGCTCGGCGACGGTGCCGGGGCCGAGCAGCGGACCGCCCCCGTCGCGCAGCGCCCCGGCGAAGGCGAGCAGGTCGTCGAGCGTCGAGACCAGCCCGGCCGCGCCGGACGGGAACGGGGGCGGAGCGGCCCACGCGCCCCGGACCGGGTCGACCACGCCGAACCCACCGCCCGGGTCCGCGGCGAGCTGCGGGACGAACCGGTCCAGCTTCGCCTCGGGTACGTGGAAGCCGGTGTCGGTCATGCCCAGCGGGGCGAACACCCGATCCCGCAGCAGATCGGGGAGACCCCGGCCGCAGACCCGGGCGAGCAGCACACCGAGCAGGTCGCCGCTGGTCTGGTAGAGCCAGCGTGCCCCGGGCTGGGCGACCAGCGGGATCGCGGCGAGCCGGCGCAGCCACTCGTCCGGCGGCGGGGGCTGGTAGCGGCCGGGTGGACCGTCGCTGCCGAGCCGGGCGTCGGCGTACGCGCGCTGGACCGGCAGGTCGGCGGTGGGCCGGGGGAGCATCCCCGCCCCGCAGCGGTAGGACAGCAGATCGGCGAGGGTGATGTCACGGCGGGCCGGGACGGTGTCGTCGAGCTCGGCGGCCTCGTGCCGCAGTACCCGGGGCCGGGCCAGCTCGGGCAGCCACTCCGTGAGCGGGCCGTGCAGATCGAGCGCACCGTCCTCGACCAGGCCCAGTGCCGCGACGGCGACGACCGGCTTGGTGATCGAGGCGATCCGGACGACGGTGTCCCGGCGCAGGGAGCGCCCGGCGCCGTCGTCGCCGAGGACGTGCACCTCGGTGCCCTCCCGAGGCCGGTCGACCGCCGCGAGCACCCCGGGCACCCGGCCGCTGTGAACGGCGTCGCGCAGCGTGCGCTCCACGCCACCGGTCGGGACGGGATCGGGATCGGTGGGCACCGCGCCTCCCGGGTCGGTCGGGTCTCACCGGTACCGACCGGGGCCGGCGCCGGGACTCATCGGTCCGGCCGGCCCGCGCTGCCCGCACCCCGGTGCACGCCGCCCTCCGGTGCGAACCGCGGGGCCGCCCTCCGGCGCGAGCCGCGGCCGTCCCGGCCGGTACCGGCCCCGGGCCGCGCACGGCACCGGCCGAGGGGCCGTGAGCAGCGCGGTCGGGCCGTGCCCGGGCCGCACCGGTGTACGGTGAGCTGCCCGGAAGCCGGGTCGAGGGGCAGCGCCGGGCCGTCGCCGGCTCGGACCCCGAGTCGAGCCCCGTCGAGACTTCGTCGCGCCCCCGAGATCTCGGCCGGATCCAGAGGAGCCGTCCCTGGTGGCCGCGAGCCCCGACAGTCCGACAACGCCCGGTGCCGACCGTGGTCCGACCGCGCACCGGATCGTGCTGGGCTCGCACCTGCGCCGGCTGCGGGAGCGCGCCGGCATCCGCCGGGCCGACGCGGCGTACGCGATCCGGGGTTCGGACTCGAAGCTCAGCAGGCTCGAAGCGGGCAAGGTCGGCTTCAAGCAGCGGGACGTGGTGGACCTGCTCGCCCTGTACGGCGTCGCCGAGGGAGCCGAGCGCGACCAGGTGCTCGCGATGGTGGCGGAGAGCAAGGGCAGCGGCTGGTGGACCCGCTACCACGACGTCGTCCCCGGCTGGTTCGAGCGCTTCGTCGGGCTGGAGTCGTCGGCGTCGGGGATCGCGACCTACGAGCTGATGTTCGTGCCGGGGCTGCTGCAGACGGAGGCGTACTGCAGGGCCGTGGTGAGCGGCGGTCACACCGGCCTTCCGCCGGACCGGACGGCGGAGGTGGAGAAGCGGGTCGAGGTGCGGCTGCGCCGCCAGCAGGTACTGCACGGTGGGGACGCCCCCACCTTCCGGGTGGTGCTCGACGAGGCGGTGGTGTGGCGCCCGGTGGGCGGACGCGCGGTCTACCGGGAACAGATCGAGTACCTGCTGGAGCTGTCGGCGCTGCCGAACGTGGTACTGGCACTGCTGCCGTGGCGGCGGTCCGGTTACGCCGCCGAGCACGCCTTCACCGTCCTGCGCTTCGCCGAGCCCGAGCTGCCCGACCTGGTCTACCTGGAGGAGATGACGGGCGCGTCCTACCTCGACAAGCCGGCCGACGTGGAGCGGTACGGGCGGTCGATGGACCGGCTGACGGCGGAGGCGCTGAGCCCGGACCGGACCCGGCAGGCGCTCGCCACGCTGCTCGCCGACAGCTGACCGCCCGGCGGCGGTCCGTGCATCCGGGCGCGAACCGGCGACCGCCGGGCGCCGACGGGGCAGCCCGGCGGCGCGAGAGCTGCTACCGTTCTTGCACGCGAAAATGCATGTGCAGATGAGGTGAGCGTTCGCATGAACCGGATGCACCTGAGCGACCCTGCGTCGATCGATGAGCTGACCTGGCGCAAGAGCGTCCGCAGCGGACAGCAGGGCAACTGCGTGGAGCTGGCGGTCACCGGCGGCGGGATCGCCGTCCGCAACTCCCGCGACCCGCACGGCACCGTCCTGGAGTTCTCCGCGGCCGGCATTGGCGATCTCCTGGACTCGATCAAGAACGGCGAGCTCGACGACCTCGCCTGACCCCTGGACCTCCCGCGGGCGGCCGGCCCGACCCCGGCCGCCCGCGGTGAGCCATCGGTCGGCGCGACGCCCGCCACACCGCTGATCATCGGCCGGCGCCCGGTGTAGGAAAGAACGGTGATCCGTTCGCACCAGGCCCCGGCCCCCTCCTACCGGGGGGCCAGCGCCCACTACCTGTCCCCGTCCCGGCGGGACCCGGTGAAGGTCCTCTCCGAGGAGCCGGTGACCCGGCGGGTGATCGGCGCTGCGCTCGCCGCGATCGGGCGGACGGGGCCCGGCCCGGTGTCGGTGCTCGACATCGGCGCGGGGACGGCGGACGGGTTCGCGCTGCTGACCCGTCCCGCCCCGGACGCACCGCCGCTGGTCGCACCGGAGAACCTGACCTACGTCGGTCTGGACGTCGATCCGGAGATGGTGCGCACGGCGCGGGTGACCGTGACCTCCCCGTCGGCGTCGTTCGTGCTGGGTGACGTCCGTGACCGCCTGCCGGAGGGTGCTTTCGACCTCTACCTGTCCTGCGGCGTCCCGTACTCGCATCTCACCCGGGACGAGCTCGTCGTGGCCCTGCGCTCGGTGCTGACCGCGGTCGCCACCCGCGGCCGGCGGGCGGCCGTCGTCGTCGACGTGCTCGGGCGCTACTCGGTGGAGTGGCGACCACGGTGGGACTCCGAACGCTGGGACTACGCGATGAGCTTCTTCGCCGGCGGCGGCGCGGCGATCTCCGAACCGATGACGTTCTACTCCCGGCCGGCGCTCGACGCGGTGGTCGACGCCGCAGGCGAGGGCAGCGGTGCACGGATCGTCGCCCGGTCCGCGGTCGACCGGTCGGTGCTGGTCGGCAGGCACACCGCCACCGGCACCTTCAACCCGGACGCCCCCCGGTTCCGGACGCTGGTGAACGACCTCGTCCGCGAGCCGGGCCGGGTCCGTGCGGCGGACCTGCGCTTCTCCCCGGCGACCGACGGGGCACCGGCCGACGTGCTGAGCTGGCTGGCCGGGTTCGCCGGCCGCTGGAACCGCACGCTGGAGCCCTACACCGGCTCGGGTCCGCTCGACGGGGCCGCGGCCGCCCGGCTCGCGCACGCGCTGCTGGGGCTGGAGCGCGCCGGGGGGCCCGGGCTCGGGGTCGGGCACTCGTTGACGATGACGCTGGTCGTCGAGCCGGCCTGAACCCGCCACCCGGTGCCGACGACCGGCCGGGCCGGCCGGTGGCACCGATCGGTGGCGTCGAGTGGGGCCGCTCCGAGCGGCGCTGCCCGGTGGTCGTCGCCCGGTGGTCGTTGCCCGGTGGTCGTTGCTCAGTGGGCGTCGGTCAGTGGGTGTCGGTCAGGGGCGGGAACCGGCTCGGCTGCTCACCGTGCTCGAACATCTCCGCGGCGGGGCCCACGATCAGCGGGTCCGGCGGTGTCGCGACACTGCTGTCCTTGCCCGGGAACGAGAACTGCCCGAGTACGTGCCGCATCGCCTCCAGCCGGGCGCGCTTCTTGTCGTTGCTCTTGATCACCGTCCACGGTGCGTCCCGGGTGTCGGTGTAGAAGAACATCGCCTCCTTGGCCTCGGTGTAGGCCTCCCACTTGTCCAGCGAGGCGAGGTCCATCGGCGAGAGCTTCCACTGCCGGACCGGGTCGACCTGACGGATCAGGAACCGGGTGCGCTGCTCGTTGCGCGACACCGAGAACCACAGCTTGACCAGGTGGATCCCGGAACGGACCAGCATCCGCTCCAGCTCCGGGGTGGCCCGCAGGAACTCCATGTAGGAGCGGGCGTCGGTGAAGCCCATGACCCGTTCGACGCCGGCGCGGTTGTACCAGGACCGGTCGAACAGCACGATCTCACCGGCCGAGGGGAGGTGCTGCACGTAGCGCTGGAAGTACCACTGACCGGCCTCGCGCTCGGTGGGCTTCTCCAGGGCCACCACCCGGCAGCCGCGCGGGTTGAGGTGCTCGGTGAACCGCTTGATCGTGCCGCCCTTGCCGGCGGCGTCGCGGCCCTCGAACAGGATGACGATCCGGCTGCCGGTCTCCTTGACCCAGTTCTGCAGCTTCAGCAGCTCGATCTGCAGCAGTCGCTTCTGCCGCTCGTACTCGGCACGGGTCAGGCGGGTGTCGTACGGGTAGCCCTCCCGCCAGGTGTCGATCGGCCGGCCGGCGGGACCGACCAGGGTCGGATCGTCGTCGTCGGAGTCGTCGACACGGAACTGCTCGGGGTCGATCTCGGAGGGGTGCGGCGGTGCGTCGTCGGGGGCATCGGGGGTCTGGTCCACGATCACTCACGCTGCGCTGCTGCGCTGACCGTGGTGCGACGCCCGGTCGACGGGGGGATGACGACCGGGTGACCGGGACGCGGCGGCGTGCGCGGGCCCGTACGGCTAGAGCTGGACGCCGCGGGTCAGTGCTCCGTCCGCCACCAGGTTCGTCCCGGAGATCCGGCTCGCCCGCGGGCTGACCAGCGCGACGACCGCGTAGGCGGTCTCCTCGGGGGTGCCCATCCGGCCGGTCGGGTTCAGGCCCATCGCGTGCGCGAACAGCTCGGGATCGTTCTGCTCGACGTTCGCCCAGACTCCGCCGGGGAAGTAGACGTTGCCGGGGGAGACCGCGTTCGCCCGGATCCCCTTCGGCGCCAGGTCGAACGCCAGCCCGGACACGTAGTGCACCAGGGCCGCCTTCATCACGCCGTACGCGCCGTCCGCGAAGTCGATCTCCCGGCCGGACACCGAGGACACCGCCGTGATCGACGCGGCGTCGCTGCGCTCCAGGTGCGGCAGCGCGGCCTCGACCAGCCGCACCGTGTGCATCAGGTCGATCTCGAAGCTGGACCGCCAGTTCGCCTCGCCCGGGCCGATGGCCAGCGCGCTCACGTTGGCGACGACGGCGTCGATCCGGCCGAACCGCTGCGCGGTCGCCTCCACCCAGGTGGTGAGCGCGTCACCGTCGGCGACGTCCACCGCGGTCCCGGCGACGTCCGCCGAGCGGGCCCGCAGCTCCTGCTCGGCAGCGGCGCAGCCGTCGGCGTCGCGGGCGCAGAAGGCGACCCGGGCGCCCTCCGCGGCGAGCGCGTCGACCACGGCCCGCCCGATGCCCCGCGATCCTCCGGTGACCAGGACGACGCGGTCGGTCAGCAGCATGTCCATCGGGGAGCTCCTTCTAGAGGGTGCGGGCCTGCTCGCGCAGGTGGCGGTGCACCCCGTTGTAGGCCGCGGCCTCGGGGAGCAGTGCCTTCGAGATCTTGGTGACGGCGCTGTAGTTGGTGTCGACGACGTTGGCCAGCGGGGACTCGGTCGCCTGGGTGAGCAGCTGGTAGGCGTCCAGCCGGTCCAGCCCGTACAGCTCGCCCAACCACGCGATCATGCCGATCTGGCTGGCCCGCCACGCGTCCTCCAGCGGGCGGGACGACCCGACGACCACGTAGTGGCCGTCGGTCTCGATCCGCGGCCAGGCCGGGGGCGGCGCGTTCTTGATCAGATCGACGATCAGCACGACGTCCATCGCGCCCTCGACGGCGGTCCCGCAGCTCTCGCCCTCGCCCTGGCGGTAGTGCCCGTCGCCGACCGAGAACAGTGCACCCTCGACGTTGACCTGCAGATAGCAGGTGGCACCGGCACGCATCTCCGGGGTGTCTATGTTGCCGCCGAACACGTCGGGCACCAGCGAGCTGCGCACCTCCCGGCCCGCGGGCGCGACCCCGACGGTGCCCAGCATCGGGTTGCACGGCAGCTCCAGCCGCAGGTCGGCGCTGGTCGCCTCGAACAGCACGGTGCCCGCCGCCCGGTCCAGCTGGTAGATCCAGGTCCGCTCGGGCAGCGGCTCGTGCAACAGGGCGGTCCGCTCGGTGACCGACAGCGCGCCGAACAGCGGGATGGTGGTCGAGGCGCCCCAGTCCCTGGCCGGGGTCAGCTCGACGATGTGGATCGCCAGGGTGTCACCGGGCTCGGCACCTTCCACGAAGAACGGTCCGGTCTGCGGGTTCACCTCGGTCATGTCGAGCACGTCGGTGGCCCGGTCGGAGGTCGAGGTGATCCGGCCGGAGAACGCGTCCTCGGTCCAGAGCCGCAGGCAGGTGCCCGGCTCGACGCGGCGGGCCGGCGCCGCACCCCCGAAGGTCCACGCGAACTCGTGCCGTTCCGGCCGGTACTCGACGACGCGCATGGGCGCGATCATGGCGGCGTCGGGAGGTTCCGGCAACGGTTACGGTGTGCACCGTGGTGCCCCTGGACCTGATTCCGCACCTGCGACGGGCGCACGACGAGATCGACCGTCGCTACGCCGAACCGCTGGACCTCGCTGCGCTGGCCGCCGTCGCCGGGGTCTCCCGTCACCATTTCCTGCGCGGGTTCGCCGCGGTCTACGGGCGGACCCCGGTCGCGACGCTCGCCCGGCGCCGGATCGAACGCGCCCAGGACCTGCTGCGGGCGACGAACCTGACCGTCACCGAGGTGTGCATGCTCGTCGGCTACTCCTCGCTCGGGTCGTTCAGCAGCCGGTTCCGGCGGTTGGTCGGGGTGAGCCCGTCGGACTACCAGGCGCGCTGGGCCGGCGGTCCGCCGCGGATCCCGGGCTGCGTCGTGTTCATGCACGGGCTGTCGGACACCGCAATTCCGGAGAAGCCCGCCGATGACGCGCCCCGCTAGCGTCGGCACCATGCTCACCAACATCTCCCTGGTCACGCTCTACGTCACCGACCAGGACGCGGCCAAGCGCTTCTACTGCGACGTGCTCGGTTTCACCGAGGGAACCGACGTCACGATGGGCGACGGGTTCCGCTGGGTCACCGTGCACCACCCGGCGCATCCCGAGCTGGAGGTGACGTTGATGAAGCCGGGCCCGCCGCTGGACCCGGACATGGCGGAGGCCGTGTCCCGGTCGCTGGCGGCGGGCCGGATGGGTGGGTTCGGACTGACCACCGACGACTGCCACGGTGATCACGCGAAGCTCGCCGCGCAGGGCGTCGAGTTCGTCCAGCCACCCGCCGAACGCCCCTACGGCATCGAGGCGGTCATGCGCGACAACTCCGGCAACTGGCTGGTCCTGGTCGAACCCCGCGCCTACGACGGTTCGGAGTTCCCGCACGGCTGAGTTCCCGCACAGCTGAGTTCAGGCGGCCGGGGTTCCCGCGGGGCGAGCCGGTTCAGCCGGTGAACACCTCGGTACGCAGGTCGGCGAGCACCCGCTCGGCGGCCGGCACCGACCCACCGAGACCCCAGGCGTCACCGAGCACGAACACCGCCCGACCGCGCACGGCGTCCAGGTCCTGCCACAGCGGTGAGCGCTCCAGCTCGGCGAGCGGGCTCGTGCCGAGCGTGGCGTCGGAGTCCTGCTGCTGGTAGGCGACGATCGCCCCGGCGTCGAGGACGGACACCTCCTCCAGGGAGATCGGGTTCAGGGCGGACTGCACGTCACCGGGCGTGCACTCGCTGCGCTGCCCGTCCGGCTGGCGGACCCCGGCGGAGCCGAGCACGTCGCCGATCCAGGTGCAGCCGAACGAGTAGTAGAGCGGTGCTCCCTGGTAGACGTCGACCCTGGTCAGGGTCGGCGACTCCACCGCGGCCAGCTGCTCCCGGGTCCGCTCCGCCTCTGCGGCGAGTCTGGTCAGCTGTTCCTCGACCCCCTGTTCACGGCCCACCGTGGTGCCGATCAGCCGGATGTCGGCATCCCAGTCGGGCTCGTAGACGGCGAACCGCACGGCGACGGTCGGCGCGATCCGCTCCAGCTCGGCCTGCACCGGTCCGACCGTCAGGGCGGTTCCGATGATCAGGTCCGGCTGCAGGGCGGCCACCTGCTCCAGGTCGATCTCCTGCATGGTGCCGACCAGTTCGATCCCGCGGGTATCGGCGTCGTCGAGGTAGTCCGGGAACGGATCGCCCGCCGGGTACACGCGCAGTGCCCCAGCCACGGGGACGTCGAGATCGAGCAGGGTGGGCAGCACGGTGACCGAGTCGAGCGTGACGATCCGCTGCGGATCCTCCGGCACACAGGCCGAGCCCAGCTCGTGGGCGACCGTTCGGCACTCCTCGGTCGGTGGCGCGTTCCCCGCGGTGCCGCATGCGGTCGTCACCAGCGCGGTGGCCAGCAGCACGACGATCGATCTGATCCGAGTCATGGAAACCCTCCGTAGTAGTGAGGGTGACCTTAGTTCAGCGACAGTGACTGTCAGTGGCGGGGTCGGCCGTCGGCTACGCTGTTCTGGTGGCCGGGTCGACGGGTAGGCTGACCAGCGTAGGAACGAATGGCCCGGGCGGGCGGACCGCACGGGTCCGGGAGCACGTCGAGATCACGGCGATCGAGCTGTTCGACCGCGACGGCTACGAATCCGTTACTGTCCGTGATATTGCGCGCGCGGCCGGTGTCGCCGAGCGAACCGTCTACCGTCACTTCCCCGCCAAACAGGCCCTGGTCCTGGGCGACAGCGCGGCGGAGTTCGACCGGTTCGTGGCCGAGCTGGACGCCGCACCGCCGGACCTGCCGCCGACGGCGGCCTTCCTGCACGCGGCGCGGTCCCGGATGCCGGGTGCGGCCCGCAACCCGATCGAGGTCGCCCGGATCCGGCTGCTCGAGTCGACCCCTGAACTGCGCACAGCCTGGTCGGAGGCGCTGGAGCGGTGGGAGCCGGCGCTCGCCGCCGTGCTGTCGCGCCGGCGCGGCCTGCCGGCACCCGACGCGGCCACGTTGCTGGCCGCGGCACTGCTGGTGCGGGCGCACCGGCACCTGACGGTGACCTGGACCGGGGCGGGCACCTTCGAGCGGCACTATCGGGACGGGCTCGCCCTGCTCGCCACCGGGATCGACACGTGCCCGGCGCGGCGGCCCGGTTGACCACCCGGGCCGAGGTGTCCGGTCACGCCGGTGACGTGCCGGGCACGTCGCCGGTGCGGCGGGCCCGGCTCGCCTCGGCCGCCGCGCGCCCGGCGTCACCGTGGCCGGACGCACGGGCCGCCAGCTCCCGGTAGGTCAGCGGCGCCCGCTCGAACCTGCCCTCGTGGGCGGCGATCGCATCCCGCTGTTCGCGGTGCTCGGGATGGCGGGCCTCGAACTCCTGGCGGGCCTCGACGGTCCGCCGCCAGTGCGTGATCGTGTCCCGGTCGCCGTTGTTCAGCCCTTCCCACGACCGGGGTGCCGACGCCATCGACGGCGGCGGCGCGGCCCGACCGTGCATCGCGGGCGACGGTGGGCGGCGGGTCGTCGTGGCCCCGCACTGCGGGCAGTCCGGCGCGGGGGACGACCAGGAGGGGACCAGCAGCTCGAAGCGGCGCCCGCAGCGGCAGGCGAAGTCGTAGACGGGCATGCCACGTCCTCAGGTGTAGTAGTTTCCCGGGCCGGTGCGCAGTTCCCTGATCTGGTTCGCGTCGTGCCCGAAGACGACGGTCGCATCCGTCCGCTCCTGGATGGCCCGGATCTTGTCGACCGAGTCGAACCAGGCCACCGTGTCGTGGACGATGCCGGCCGCGATCGGCGGCGGCCCGAAGGACTCCTTGAGGTACAGCGAGTCGGACGCGAAGATCATCGTCCCGGCGTCGGCCAGGTCGACCTGCAGGCTCATCGTCCCCCAGGTGTGCCCCGGCGTGCGGAGCAGCGTGACACCGGGCAGCAGCTCGGTGTCCTCGGTGATGGTGTCCAGTTCCAGGGTGTCGTAGTCGGACTTGATGTGGGCGCCCCTGTTGTGACCGTCGAAGGAGAACGCACCCTCCTTCTCCGCCGCGTCGACGATGATCGTCGTGTCGGCCTTCTCCCAGAACTTCGCGTTCGCCGCGTGGTCCAGGTGCAGGTGCGACAGCACCAGGTAGTCGATGTCGTTGGGCTCGATCTTCAGCTGCCGCAGCCGCGAGTCCAGCCAGTCGTCCTCGGTGGCCGCGTCGACCGGGAAGAACTGGCCCAGCCCGGACGGTGCCCAGCGGGTCTCCCAGTCCCGGGGGACCCCGGCGTCCCACATGAGCTTCTGGCCGTTCGGGTGCTCGACGTAGACGACGTGCGTCGGCACCTCGACCCAGTCGCGCTGCTTGTCCGGTTGCTGCCGCGTCGCCATCCGCGACGGGTCGATGAGCAACCAGGTCAGGTCGGCGTGCATGGTGCCGGTCGGCAGGATCGTGACCTTGATCTTGTCCGTGGTCGTGTCGGTGTCGGACATCGCTCTCCTCGTCGAGCAGCGGGTGCCGGGCGGACACCGGCAACCCTGCCTCACGCGTGACGTGCGCGACAAGCGGAGGCGGTCGTGGCAGGCTGCCGGGATGGCGAGGTACTACGACGTCCACCCGGAGAACCCCCAACCCCGCAGCATCGGTCAGATCGTCGACGTGGTCCGCGAGGGCGGGCTCATCGCGTACCCGACCGACTCGTGCTTCGCCCTCGGCTGCTCGCTGGGCAACCGGGAGGGACTCGACCGCATCCGGCAGATCCGCAAGCTCGACGACAAGCACCACTTCACGCTGGTCTGTGCGGACTTCGCCCAGCTCGGCCAGTTCGTGCAGATCTCCAACCGGGTGTTCCGCGCGGTGAAGGCGTCGACCCCGGGCAGCTACACGTTCATCCTCCCGGCGACCAGGGAGGTGCCGCGCCGGCTGCTGCACCCGAAGAAGAAGACCGTCGGTGTGCGGATCCCCGACCACGCGACCACCCAGGCGCTGCTCGCCCGGCTCGGCGAGCCGCTGCTGTCGTCCACGCTGCTGCTGCCCGGCCACGACGAGCCGATGACGCAGGGCTGGGAGATCAAGGAGGAACTGGAGAACCAGGTCGACGCCGTCATCGACTCCGGTGACTGCGGCACCGAGCCCACGACCGTGGTCGACCTCTCCGGCGACGAGCCCGAGATCGTGCGCACCGGCGCCGGGGACCCGTCACGGTTCGAGTGACGCCGGACGGGTGACCGCCGCCCGGGAGCGGTGACGGTGCGCGGCCGGGGTGCTCGGCGGCCCGGTGACCCGTCGCGGCGGAGGGTCCGCCGGTCGAGGGGGACCGGCGGACGGGCCGGTGGGTGGCCGGGGCCGAGCCGCCCGCCCCACCGCGGTCCACCGCCCACCGCATCGGGGCGGGCCAACGCGCACCCGTTGAGTAGTCTTCGTGATCGACCGTTCCTGGCCCGATCCCGCAGCGGGCCGGGTCCGCGACGCCCGGACACCCGGGAGTCGTACCAGCCGTTCGGAGGACGATCGCGTGGCGCGAGACGACCCGCCGTACAGCCGGTCCGGTCCGGGGCAGGATCCACCGGGCGGACCGGGTGAGGGCGCCGGGGGCGACGCCGTGCTCGCCGCACTCGCACACCGGTTGCGGGCCCGCTCCGAACGCCAGCAGCTCCTCACCGAACGACTGCGCAGCGGCGAGCTGCGCCCCGGGGCACTCGCGGATCTGGCGGAACTGGCCGCGGCCGCCCGCCGCGGCGCCCGCGACGGCGACCACATCCTGGTACTGGCCGGGGCTCCGCGCGGCCCCCGGCTCGCGGCCCCGCCCACCCCGCTGGGGCAGGCGCTGAACACGGTCGTCGCGTCGAGCGAGGCCGCATCGCGCACCGTCGTCCCGCCCACGCCCAGCGTCGCGCTGGACGCCGCCGTCGAGACCGTCCTCGGGCAGATCCTGGCCGAGCTCCTCGCGCACGCCGCGGGATCGACCCCGCCGGGCGAGCGGCTCGAGCTGCACAGCCGCTGGGGGCCGGACGGCGGCCTGGTCATCGAACTGCAGTGCGCGCACCCACCGCGGCATCTCACCCCGATCGACGAGCTCGACCGGGCGCTCACCACCGCCACCCCCGACGGGCCGGTCGCACCCCAGGAGATCGGCCTGCACGTGGCCGCCCGGCTGGCCAGGACGATCGGGGCCCGGCTCGGCGTCCGCGGGCCCGCCGGCGGCACCGGCGTGTCGCCGATCGCCGTACTGCAGCTGCCGTCGTCGGTGGTACGCGGTGGCCCGCAGAGCGAACAGGCCGGCGGGCCCGAGCCCGCCCGCGGGCAGCAGCAGGATGCCGGGCCCACCGGGGCGCTGCACCACTCGCCGGCCGCGGACGGCGACGCGCCGTGGCCACCGCCGCAGCAGGAGCAGCGGCCGGCCCCGGCCGAGGAACAGGTGCCGAGCTGGCCCCCGGCTGCGGCCGCGGCGGCCGCGGGCACGGGCGGCGCCGATCCGGCCCGGGCGACCCCGCCCGGCGGCGAGCTCCCGCAGCGCGGTGCTCCCGCCGGTGACCTGCCGCAACGCGCGGGCCGGGCCGCCGCGGCCACCGCGTTCGGCGCACCGGACCAGCGCAACGGGTCCGGCACGCAGTGGCCGGTCCGGCAGCCGGGTGCGGGAGCCGCGCAGAACGCGCCGCCCTGGCCGGGTGCGCCCGCCCAGCAGGGCGATCCCCAGGGAGACGCGGCCCGTGCGTCCGTCGCGTTCGGCACGGTCTCGCCTCCTCCGGCCGGCCCGCCACCCGGTCCGCCGCCGCAGGGCCCCCCGCCGTCGGACGGCGCGGCGGGCATCCTCGGGGAGCGGCCGCGCAACGGTGCCCGCGCACCCGGACCGGACGACCCCGGGGACCCACCCGTCACCCAGGCATTACCCGTCACCGCCGCGGAGGACTCGACCCCGCCGGTGGAGCTGTTCGGCCCGTTCGACTCGGAGGTTCCGGTGGCCGTGGACGACGCCGACGACACGCCGATCTTCGCGGCGGTCGCCTCGGCCTGGTTCCGGGAGCCCAGCGCGCCCGTGGGCGCGAGCGGGGAGACCGGTGCCGCGTCGGGCAACTGGCGCACCCCCGGTGACACCGAGTTCGACGCCGCGCGCATCCGTGCCGACCGGGTGGTCGAGCTGCCGACGACCGCCCAGGGCCTCCCGCAGCGCCTGCCCGGCCAGGCGATGGTGCCGCCGTCGTGGCGGGACACCCCGAACGGCAACCAGCCGGGCGGGTCCCGGGAGCGGCAGCCCGACCGGGTCCGCAGCCGGTTGGCCTCCTACCAGCGTGGGCTGCGGGAGGGCAGGCACCGCGCGGCCGAGGACCCGCCGCCCCCACCGCCGGTGAACGGCCAGGTGAACGGTACGGCCCTCAACGGTCACGGCGGAGGCGGCGGCCACCACCTCAACGGCGACGGTGGTCGCAACGCCGGCTGATCCCGGCCGGGGCGCCCGGCGTCGTGGTGACGGACCGGCCGGTCAGCCGGTGGCCCAGCCGACCGGGTCGTCCCACGCCTGCAGGGAACGGCGGCTGACGAACCGCCGTCGTCGGCCGGTGACCGGGTCGTCGAACTCCAGGGAGCGGGAGAGCAGCTGCAGCGGGCGGGAGAAGTCGCCGTCGGCGCGCCGGCGCAGTTCCGGGTACACGTCGTCACCGAGGATCGGCACGCCGAGCTCGCAGAGGTGCACCCGCAGCTGGTGGGTCCGACCGGTCCGGGGGAACAGCCGGTACCGGGCGAGGTCCCCGCGGTGTGCGTCGCGCTCGACCCGGGTCTCGGCGTTCGGCTCGCCCGGCTCGGTGACGGCCGCGAACAGCCCGCGCCGCTTCACGATGCGGGACACCACGGTGCGCGGCAGCGCCAGCCCGGGATCGTGCGGCGCCACCGCCTCGTAGGTTTTCGCGACCCGTCCGGCGGCGAACAGGGTCTGGTAGGCGCCGCGCAGCTCCGGGCGCACGATCAGCAGCAACACCCCGGCGGTGGCCCGGTCGAGCCGGTGCGCCGGGCTCAGATCGGGCAGCCCCAGCTCGTGTCGCAGCCGGACCAGCACGGTCTGCCGGACGTGACTGCCGCGCGGGATCGTCGCGAGGAAGTGCGGCTTGTCGACCACGACGACGTCGTCGTCGGCGTGCAGCACCTCCAGCGGGAACGGGACGTCGACCTCGGCCGGGGCCTCGCGGTGCAGCCACAACGTCGTCGACGGGACGAACGGCGAGTCCGGGCGCAGCGGACCGGTGGCGGTCACGATCTCCCCGGCGGCGAGCCTGGCGTCGATCAGGGCCGGGTCGACGTGCGGCAGCCGGGCGACGAGATGGTCGCGCACGGTCGCCCAGTCACCGGTCGGTGGGGTGCGCAGCCGGGCGGCGGCGAGACCGTCCCGGGGCGGCAGCGGCGATCGTTCCCGTGCGGCACGGCGCCGTCCGGAGCGGGAACCCACGTCGGTGCACGCTACGCCGTGCGGCTGGTGCGCCGGCGTACCACCCCGGGGTGACCGCTCCCACTCTGATTGCCTACATGGTGGGTGACGATTCATGATGTGGGTACCACGTTGCGAGGAGGCGACTTTCGTGTCCGATTCGTCTGCGGACGATCTACCGCTGGCCGGCGTCCGGGTCCTGGAGCTGGGCAACTACATCGCGGCGCCGACCGCGGGCAGGCTGCTCGCCGACTTCGGGGCCGAGGTGATCAAGGTCGAGCGTCCCCGGACCGGCGACGAGCTGCGCAACTGGCGGCTCTACGCCGGCGACACCTCGATGCTCTACCGGACCCTCAACCGCAACAAGCGGTCCATCACCCTCGACCTGCGGTCCGCCGCCGGGAGGCAGGCCGTGCTGGACCTGGCGGCCCGCTCGGACGTCGTGCTGGAGAACTTCCGCCCCGGCACGCTGGAGAAGTGGGGGCTGGGCCCGGCCGAGCTCGACGCGGTGAACCCGGACGTGGTGCTGGTCCGGATCTCCGCGTTCGGCCAGACCGGCCCGCTCTCGTCCCGGCCCGGGTTCGCCGCGGTCGCCGAGGCGATGGGCGGGTTGCGCGCGCTGGTCGGCGAGGAGGACCGGCCGCCCTCGCGCACCGGGGTGTCGATCGGCGACTCGATCGCCGGGCTCTACGGGGCGTTCGCCGCCGTCATGGGTCTCTACCAGCGCGAGTCCCGGTCCGAGCGGCCACCACTGAACCGGCGGTCGATGGACGTCGCGCTCAACGAGGCCGTCTTCTCGATGATGGAGTCGCTGGTGCCCGACCATCTCGCCTACGGCGTCGAGCGGCGCCGGGTCGGCGGCCGGATGGAGGGGATCGCGCCGTCCAACGCCTACGAGTGCGGTGACGGGGGGAGCGTCGTCATCGCCGGGAACAGCGACTCCATCTTCGGCCGGTTCATGCGGGTGATCGGCCGCCCCGATCTCGCCGAGGAACCCGACCTGAGCACCAACGCCGGCCGTTGGGTCCGCCGCGACGAGCTGGACACGGCGATCGAGACCTGGACCCGGTCGCTGCCGCGGGACCGGGTGCTGGCCGAGCTGGAGGCCGCAGGCGTCCCCGCCGGGCCGATCTACTCGGCCGCCGACATCGTCGCCGACGAGCAGTTCCGGGCTCGCGACATGATCCAGTACTTCGACGTCGACACCGGGGGTGACGCCCCGGCCCGGGTCGGTTTCCCCGGCGTCGTCCCGGTGCTGGACGGGCGTTCGGTGCCGGTCCGCCACGTCGGGCCCGACCTGGGTGCCGACACCGACGCCGTGCTCGGGGGTCTGCTCGGGTACTCCGCCGAGACGATCCGGG
This sequence comes from Pseudonocardia sp. NPDC049635, assembly GCF_040659795.1. Lineage (NCBI taxonomy): Bacteria > Bacillati > Actinomycetota > Actinomycetes > Pseudonocardiales > Pseudonocardiaceae > Pseudonocardia > Pseudonocardia sp. NPDC049635. Next base: position 162,425 of record NZ_JBFAON010000011.1, on the reverse strand, counting down.
CCGCCGCCGGGGAGGCCTCGTGACCGGCCCCGTCCTGCGTGACGTGACCCTGCGCGACGGCCTGCAGCTGACCGGGAAACCGCTGCCCACCGAGCGCAAGATCGGGCTGGTCCGGACGCTGCTCGCCGCGGGCGTCCCGGAGCTGGAGATCGGGTCGCTGGCCCGCGGTGACCTGGTGCCGCCGCTGGCCGACACGCTCGACGTGGTCGCCGGGCTGACCCCCGAGGAACTGGAACGCTGCTGGGTGTGGGTGGCGACACCGCGACACGTGCAGAAGGCCGTCGCCGCCGGTGCCCGCAACGTCCAGTACTGCTTCTCGGTCTCCGACGCGCACAACAACGCCAACATCGGCCGGGACACCGAGGTGTCACTCGCGGCGATGCCGGACGCCGTACGGTTCGCGCTCGACGCGGGCGGGCGGATCCAGCTCTGCCTGGCGACCGCCTTCACCTGCCCGTTCGAGGGCCCGGTCGATCCCGACCGGGTGCTGCGGATCGTCGGCGACCCGCGCACCGAGGGCTCCTGCGACGTCATCGTCTGCGACACCCTCGGGCAGGCGGTGCCCTCCGAGGTGGGGGCGCTCGTCGAACGGGTCGGCGAGGTGGCGGGTGGACGCCGGGTCGGCTTCCACGGCCACGACACGTGGGGGCAGGGGGTGGCCAACGCGATGGCGGCGGTCAGCTCCGGGGCGGCCCTGCTCGACGGTGCTCTCGGCGGGCTGGGGGGCTGCCCGTTCGCGCCGGGCGCCAGCGGCAACACCGCCACCGAGGACCTGCTGTTCGCGCTCCGTCCGCAGTGGCTGAGCCCGGCGGTGCTGGCCGGACTGGTCGGTGCGGGCGAGGACCTGCTGGCCGAGCTGGGGGAGCCGAACCGGTCGCGGGCCGCCCAGGGGGTGCGGTCGCGGGCCGAGGCGTTCCCCTGGACCGCGGGCCCGCGCTGATCCGGCGTGCCGGCGGGCGTGTGCCGGGCGGTCAGCCCGGCGGGCGCCCGCCGAGGGTCCTGGTCAGCTGTTCCGCCGCGCCGACCAGCGGCTCCACCTGCTCCGCGCACCGCTGCGGGGTCAGCCTGATCCGCGGACCGCTGATGGTCAACGCCGCCGTCACCGCCCCGGAGTGGTCGAACACCGGGGCGGACAGGCCGGAGGCGCCGTCGTCGCGCTCGGCGGCGGTGATCGCGAAGCCGTCCCGGCGGGTCTGCGCCAGCAGGGTGCGCAGCACGGCCGGGTCGGTCACCGTGTGGTCGGTCAGTGTCTCCAGCGGCCCGGCGAGGACCGAGTCGGCCAGCTGCGGGTCCCAGGCCAGCAACACGCGCCCGGCCGACCCGGTGTGCAGCGGGGCGATCTTGCCGACGTGCATCTCACGGCGCAGCGCGTGCCGCGTCTCGGCGACCGCCACGCAGACCCGGAGACCGGCCTCGGCGCGGAACAGCGCCGTGGTCTCCCCGCTCGCGTCGCGCAGCTCGCGCAGCACCGGGCCGGCGAGCTCCAGCAGGTCCGCCCCGCGAGCGGCCGCCCCGGCCCAGTAGGCCATCCGCACCCCGATCCGCACCCGGTCGCCGACCCGGTCGAGCATCCCGGCGGCGACCATGTTGGACACCAGCCGCTGGACCGTCGAGGCGGGGAGCCCGGTCGCCTGGTGGATCTCGCCCAGACTCTGCACCGGCCGGTCCAGGGTGAAGGCGTCCAGGATGGCGGTGATCTTCCCGAGCACCAGCAACGGCCTGCTGCCCGGCTGCTCGGAGGTCATCCGCGGTCCAGGAACCGCTCGGCGGCCTCCCGGTAGCGCTCCCAGCCACCGGGGGCCGGGACCGGGTCGTAGCGGGCCGGTTCGGCGGCCGGGGCCCACCGCGGCGGCGTCGGCCCGCCGCGCAGCGCCCACGCGGCCTGCCGGGCCGCCCCGTCGGCGACGTACTCGCCGGGCTCGGGCACCCGTACCGGCACCTCGAAGACCTGGGCCGCGATCCGGCACACCGCCTCCGACCGGGCGGCGCCGCCGACCAGGGTCACCCCGGTCACCGAGACACCCTGCTCGCGCAGCGCCTCCAGCCCGACCCGCTGGGCGTGGAGCATGCCCTCGACCGCGGCCCGGGCCAGGTTCTCCCGGGTGCCGGAGGCCAGTGTCCACCCGTGCACAGCGCCGGTGGCGTCCGGGAGGTTCGGTGTCCGCTCACCCTCCAGGTAGGGGACGACGACCAGCCCGCCCGCCCCCGGTTCGGCGGCCAGCGCCAGCTCACCGAACTCCGCGTGGTCGACCCCGAGCAGACGGCGGGTCGCGTCGAGCACCCGGGAGGCGTTCAGCGTGGCGGTCAGCGGCAGGTAGGCGCCGGTCGCGTCGGAGAACCCGGCGACGATCCCGGACGGGTCCTCGGCGCGGCGGGGCGCCCGGGCGAACACCGTCCCCGACGTCCCGAGCGAGACGACGACGTCGTCGCCCGCGCCGACGCCCAGCCCGGCGGCCGCGTTGTCACCGGCCCCGGCGCCGACGACGATCCCGCCCGGACCCTCGACCGACCCGGCCGGGCCGAGCACGCGGGGCAGCACCGGTGCCCGGCCGAAACCGTGCGTCAACAGGTCGGGCCGGTAACCGGTGCCGTCGAAGTAGCCGGTGCCCGAGGCGTCCGACCGGTCGGTGACCAGCTCGGACACCCCCGGTGCCCCGCGCAGGCGCCAGGTCAGCCAGTCGTGCGGGAGGCAGACCGCAGCCGTACGCGCCGCGTTGTCCGGTTCGTTCTCGGCGAGCCAGCGCAGCTTCGTCAGGGTGATCGACGCGACCGGGACGACGCCGACCGCCTCCGCCCAGGCCGCTGCCCCGAGTTCCTCGACCAGCGCCGCGGCGGCCCGCGCGGAGCGGGTGTCGTTCCACAGCAGGGCGTCCCGGACGACCTCACCGCCCTCGTCGAGGCAGACCATGCCGTGCTGCTGTCCGGCGACCGCGAGGGCATCGACGCCGTCCAGCCCGCCGGCGTCGTCGAGTGCCGACCGCAGCGCATCCCACCAGGCCGCCGGCGCCACCTCGGTGCCGTCCGGATGGGCGGCCCGCCCGGAGCGGACCAGCTCACCGGAGTCGGCGTCCCGGACGACGACCTTGCACGACTGTGTGGAGGAGTCCACCCCGAGCACCAGTGCCATGCGGCCGATCCTGTCAGAGGGCCGGCCGTGCCGTGTGCGGGTCGTCGCCCGGCCGGTGGGTACCGGGCGACGACCCGCCGATCAGGACACCGTCCCGGGGGCGCCGTCCGGGGCGTGCCGTTCGCTCGGCTCGGTCCGACGGTCCAGCCACCGTTCCAGCACAGTGGCCGTCGCCCTGGCGTGTTCCTCCAGCATCGAGAAGTGGCTCCCGGCCGTGGTGACGACGTCACCGGGCAACGGCCACCTGGCCGTCCAGTCCACCCCCGGGTCCGCCCCCTCGGGCGGCTCGGACGCGCGGATCTGCAGGGTCGGCCCGGGCACGGCCGAGGGACGCCAGCTCGCGAAGAGCCGCCGGTAGTAGACGGCCATCGCGGACAGGGCGTCGTCGCCGAGCGACAGGCCCAGCTCGTCGGCGCGGCGCAGCGACGCCCTGGTCATCGCCGGCAGCCACCAGCCGTGGCCCGGCTGCCCGGGCCCGGTGGGGTAGCTGTCGACCAGTACGAGCCCGTCGGCCGGGCGCCCCAGCTCGACGAGGCGTTCGGCCACGGCGTGGGCCACCGCACCGCCGATCGAGCGGCCGAGCAGCACGATGGGGCGGTCCCCGACCAGGTCCAGTACCCGCCGGGCGTGCGCGTCGGCCAGTGCCGCCACCGAGTCCGGGAGCGCCTCGCCCGCGGTGAAACCGGGGGAGTGCAGGGCGTACACCGACCGCAGGCCGCGGAACGGGTGCGCCATCCGCACGTACTCGTGCGGGCCCGACGCGAAGTTCAGCGAGGGGAAACACAGGACGGGGACCTCCGCGGGCCCCTCCGCGAGCCGGACGGGTTCCGGCAGGGCCGAGACACCGGCACCCGGACCGAACCGGGGGCGCCCGGCGGCCGAGTCGGCGAGCGCGTCGAGGACCGGAGCGAGATCACCGTCGTCGCAGGCGGCCCGCAGACGGTCGGCCCAGCGGCCGGCCGGGTTGCTCGACGCGGCGAGGGCACCGTCGAGGAACGCGGCCAGTGCCTGCGGACTCGGGTGCTCGATGGTCACCCCGACCGGCAGGTCCAGGCCGGTGTCGGCGGCCAGCCGGTTGCGGAGCTGTCCGGCCGAGAGCGAGTCGACCCCGAGTTCGGCGAACGGTACGACCGGGCCGACCGCCTGGGCCGACGGGTACCCGAGCACCGCGGCGGTGGCTGCCCGGACCAGGGCGAGGTGCGGGGCGCGCGGCTCCGCCGTCACCGGGGGGAGCTCGGCCCGGGGCGGCGGCACCGGGGCCGGGTCGGACCCGCTGATCTCGGCGTCGATCCAGTAGCGGGTTCGCTGGAACGGATAGGTGGGCGCGACGACCGGGCGTGGAGGGGGGCTCGGGAACGCCGCCCGCCAGTCGACGGTGAGGCCGTCACCGTGCAGCTCGCCGAGCGCGGACAACATCGTCGCGACGGGTGCCCCGGTGCGCCGCATGAGCGGGGTGACCACGACCGGGTCTCCCGGGCGCGCGGCGAGCACGTCGGCGACCGCCGCGGTCAGTACGGCGTCCGGACCGACCTCGACGATGCGGGTCACGCCCTCGTCGAGCAGGGTGCGCACCGCCGCCCCGAAACGCACCGGTGCGCGCAGATGATCGGCCCAGTAGCCGGGCTCGCGCAGCTCGTCGTCGAGCCGGGTACCGGTCCGGTCGGAGATCATGGGCACGGTCGGCTCCCCGAAGGTGGCCGCGGCGACCGCGGTGCGGAAGTCGTCGAGGATCGGCTCCGCCATCCGGCTGTGCGAGGCGAGGTCGATCCGGAGCCTGCGGGCCCGCACACCGCGCGCGGTGAAGTGCTCGACGATCACGTCCACGTCGTCGGCGGGGCCGGAGACCACCACCGACGACGGACCGTTGACCCCGGCCAGGTCGACCCGGTCGCCGTGTGCGGCGAGCGCCTCCAGCATCTCGGGCTCGGTCGTGTTCACCGCCGCCATCGCCCCGCCCGGGGGCAACGAGCGCATCAGTCGGCCACGCACGGCGACCAGCCGTGCGGCCTCCGGGAGCGCGAGCAGCCCGGCCGTGTGCGCGGCGCCCAGCGCGCCTGCCGAGTGGCCCACCACCACGTCAGGCCGGACGCCGAACCCGGCCAGCAGGGCGACCAGTCCGGCCTGCACCGCGAAGGTCCCGGCCTGGGTGGCTGCCGTGTCGTCGAGCCTCCCGGCGTGCGCCGGGTCCAGCACGATGTCGGCGAGCGGGGCTCCCAGCACTCCGTCGAGGTGATGGTCCAGCAGGGTGCAGGCCTCGTCGAACGCCTCCGCATAGGCAGGGAAGCGTTCGCGCAGCTCCCGGCCCATCCCGCCCCACTGCCCGCCCTGCCCGGTGAACACCAGCGCCGTGCGGCCGCGGCGGGCCGGGTGGACCGGGACGGCACCCTGGGCGACGTCGGCCAGCGCCGCGGTCAGCTCGCCGGGGTTGCAGGCGTGCACGACCGCGCGGTGGGCGAAGGTGTCCCGGCCGGTCGCCAGGGTCCACGCCGCCGCGGCGAGCTCACCGGAGGCCCGCCCGGCGGCCCATTCGGCCAGCCGTGTCGCGGCGTCCCGGACCCCGGCAGCCGAGCGGGCGGACAGCACCCAGGGCAGCGGGCCCGGCGGTGCCGCAGGCGCGGTGGCGATGGCCGGCTCGTCGGGGGCCTGCTCGATGATGACGTGGGCGTTGGTGCCGCTGATCCCGAACGCCGACACCGCGGCGCGCCGGGGCCGGTGCGCGGGCACGGACCAGGGGAGCGGCTCGGTGAGCAGCCGCACCGTGCCGGCGGACCAGTCGACGTGCGGGCTCGGTTCGTCGACGTTCAGGGTGCGGGGGAGCGTGCCCGCGCGCATCGCGGCGATCATCTTGATCACCCCGGTCACGCCGGCCGCCGCCTGCGTGTGACCCAGGTTGGACTTCACCGAGCCGAGCCGCAGCGGCTCCACCCCGTCCGGACGATCGCCGTAGACGTCGAGCAGGGCGCCGGCCTCGATCGGGTCGCCGAGCCGGGTTCCGGTGCCGTGTGCCTCGACCGCGTCGACGTCGACGGGCCGCAGCCCGGCGTCGGCGAGCGCGGCACGGACGACCCGCCGCTGGGCGGTGCCGTTCGGTGCGGTCAGCCCGTTGGACGCGCCGTCGGAGTTGACGGCGCTGCCGCGGAGCACCGCCAGCACCTCGTGGCGGTGACGCCGGGCGTCGGAGAGCCGTTCCAGCAGGAGGACACCGGCACCCTCGGCCCAGCCGGTGCCGTCCGCGGCGGAGGCGAACGGCTTGCACCGGCCGTCCGGGGCCAGCCCGTGCTGACGGGAGAACTCGACGAAGCCGAGGGGGGTGGCCATCAGGGTGACGCCGCCGACGACGGCCAGGTCGCACTCACCGGAGCCCAGCGAGCGGGCCGCGAGGTGCATGGCGACCAGCGACGACGAGCACGCCGTGTCCACGGTCAGCGACGGGCCCTCGAAGCCGAAGGCGTAGGAGACCCGGCCGGAGACCAGGCTGGGTGCACTGCCGTTGCCGATGTAGCCCTCCAGCTCCGGCGGGATCCGGCGCAGCCGGGACCCGTAGTCGGAGTAGATCGCACCGGTGAACACGGCCGTCCGGCTGCCGCGCAGCGTGCCCGGCGCGATTCCGGCGCGCTCCAGCAGCTCCCGGGTGAGTTCCAGCATCAACCGTTGCTGGGGATCGGTCGCCAGCGCCTCCTTCGGTGACATCCCGAAGGCCTCGGCGTCGAAGTCGGCGGCGTCGTGGATGAACCCGCCGCGGGTGGTGTACGTGGTCCCGGGGTGATCGGGATCGGGGTGGTAGAGCGAGGCGGTGTCCCAGCCGCGATCGGGCGGCCAGTCGGAGACGACCTCGCCGCCCTCCTCGACGAGCTGCCACAGCCGTTCGGGGGTGTCGATACCGCCGGGCAGGCGGCAGGCGGCCGAGACGATCACGATCGGGTCGTCCGCGGCGGTGGCTGCCGTGGCTGCGGTGGCTCTGGTGGCAGTGGTGGCAGTGGTGGCGGTGGTGGCGGTGAGGGCGTGGTCGGCGTGGGCGTGGCTGCGGTCGTCGGCTCTTCCGGTGCCGGTGCCGGTGCCGGTGCCGGGGCCGGTCGCCGCGGTGCACGGCCCGCCGGTGACGTCGGTGAGCCGGTCGTCGAGCGTCCGGGCGAGCGCCACCGCGTCGGGGTGGTCGAACACGACGGTCGCGGGCAGCCGCAGCCCGGTGGCGGCGGCCACCCGGTTGCGCAGCTCGACGGCGGTGAGCGAGTCGAAGCCGAGCTCCTGGAAGGCGCGCTCCTGCTCCGGGCGCTCCCCGGGGTCCAGCCCCATCACCAGTGCCATCTCGGTGAGCACCAGGTCGAGCAGTGTGGCGTGCCGCTCGGCGACGCCCAGCCCGGCCAGCCGGTCGGTGATCGGGGGCGCCCCGGTGGCGGCCGTGGCGGCGCTGCGCCGGGTCCGTTCGGGAGCCGGGCGCAGCATCGACGCGTCCGACCGGGCGGGGTCCAACGGCGTGGCCACCAGGACCGCGGACCGGGCCGCCCCGGCCGCCGCGAACAGGACCAGCCCGTCCGTGGTGGACAGCGGGGACGTGCCGAGGCGGGCGAGCCGCGCACGGTCGGCGGTGCCGAGGTGCCCGGTCATCGAGCTCGTCTCCGCCCAGAGCCCCCAGGCGATGCTGCGGCCGGGCAGCCCGGCCCCGGCCCGGTACTCGGCCAGCGCGTCCAGATAGGTGTTCGCGGCGGCGTAGGCACCCTGGCCCGCGGCGCCGAGGATGCCGGCGACCGAGGAGAACAGCACGAACTCGCGGATCGGGTGGTTCGCGGTGAGCTCGTGCAGCCACCACGCCGAGCGCGCCTTGATCGTCAGCGCCCGGCGCAGGTCGGCGTCGGTCAGGGAGGCGATGAGACCGTCGTCGGTGACCCCGGCGGCGTGCACCACGGCGGAGAGCGGACGGTCGTGCGGCACGGAGTCGATCAGGGCGGCGACGGCGGCCCGGTCGGTGACGTCGACGGCGGCGACGCGTACCCGCGCCCCGAGTCCGGTGAGCTCGGTGACCAGCGCGTCGGCGCCGGGCGTGTCCGGGCCGCGTCGGCCGACCAGCAGCAGCTCGCGCACCCCGTGGTCGGCCACGAGCGCTCTGGCCAGCAGCGAACCGAGGGTCCCCAGGCCACCGGTGATCAGCACCGTCCCGTCGGAGGGGAGGTCCCAGCCGGCGTCGGCGGCGACCGGCGCGGTGCTCAGCCGGGGCACTGCCGCCCGGCCGGACCGCAGCGCCAGCTGCGGTTCACCGGTCGCGATCGCGGCCGGGAGCGCGGCGACCGAGGCCGGGTCGTCGTCGATGTCGACCAGGACGAACCGGTCCGGGTGCTCGGTCTGCGCGACCCGGACCAGGCCGACGACGGCCGCGGCCGCCGGACGAACCGGGTCGGTGTCGCGGACGCGCAGCGCCCCCCGGGTGAGCACGACGAGGCGGGAGTGCGTCAGCACCGCGCTGCTCGACCAGGCGCGCAGCAGGTCGAGCACCGCCAGCGCGGCCCGTTCGGCCGTGTCCGGCCCGGCGGTGTCGTCGTCCCCTGTGTGATCCTCCCCGGTGCGGTCGTTCCGGGGGCGGCCGTTCTCGACGGTGTCCCCGACGGTGACGAGGACGTGATCGGACGGTGGCGAACCGTCGGCCGCCGCGGTGAGCATCGCGGCGAGGTCGGGCTGGTGTGGTCCCCGGTCACCGAGCAGCGCGGCGGCCCCGCGGCCCAGGGCCGCCCAGCTCCCGGTGACCGGTCCCGAGTCGAGCGGCAACGTCGGCCAGCCGACCCGGCGCAGGTCGTCGTGCCCCCCGGGGAGCTCGCCGAGCGGTCGGGTCACGACGGCGCCGACGCTGAACACCGGCCCGCCGGCCGGGTCGGTGGCGCTCAGCCGGTACCGGCCGTCGGCGCCCCGGGACAGCCGCACGCGCAGCGACCGCGCGCCGGTGGCGTGCAACCGGACGTCCTCCCAGGCGAACGGCAGGTGGGTCGCCTTCGGGTCGACGTCGTCGTCGGAGACCGCCCCCACCGTGTGGAACGCGGCGTCGAACAACGCCGGGTGCACGCCGAACGCCGCGGCCTGCGCGGCGACCGACTCCGGGGCCTCGATCTCGGCGTAGACGTCGGTGCCCTGCACCCACACCCGGTTGAGTCCCTGGAAGGCCGGGCCGTAGTCGATCCCGCGTGCGGCGAACCCGGCCCGTACCGCGTCCGGATCGACCGGGTCCGCACCGGGCGGCGGCCACGGAACGGGGGAGGCGGGTGTCGGCTCCGCGCCCGCGGTGGTGAGCCTCCCGTGCGCGTGCCGGGTCCAGTCGCCCGGCGGGTCGAGCCGGCGGGCGTGCACGCTGACGTGGGCGGTCGCGCCGTCCGCGGCGGGGTCCACCGTCACCTGCAGTCCGGCGGCCGCGTCGAGCAGGAGCGGGGTGTCGACGACGAGCTCCTCGACCGCGTCGAACCCGGCCGTGGCGCCCGCGGCCAGCACCGCCTCCACGAACGCCACCCCGGGCAGCACGGCCCGGCCCTGGACCCGGTGGTCGGCCAGCCAAGGCTGTGACCCCGTCCCGACCCGGCCGGTGAGGAGCACCCGTCCGGTGGTCGCGTCGTGCACCGGGGTGTCGAGCAGCGGCGTCGGACCGGTGCGGTCGGTCGAGCTGCGGGGCACCGGCCAGAACCGCTTGTGCTCGAACGGGTAGGTCGGCACGTCGAGCACCCGGGCCGGGCCGGCGACGAGTCCCCAGCGGACGCCGACCCCGCCGACCTGTGCCTGGGCGAACGAGGTGAGCAGCCGTTCCGGGCCGCCCTCGTCACGACGCAGCGAACCCACCAGCACCGGGTCGGCGCCGCGTTCCTCGGCGACCCGGCCGACCGCGGTGAGCAACACCGGGTGCGGACTCATCTCCAGGAACGCGTCGTGCCCCGCGGCCAGCAGCGCGGCCGTGGCGTCGGCGAAGCGGACCTCTCCGCGCAGGTTGTCGTACCAGTACCCGGCGCCGAGCTCCGGTCCGTCCACCCAGTCCGCGGTCAGTGACGACATGATCGGGACCGTCTCCACCTCGGGGCGTACCGCGGCCAGCGCGTCGACGATCTCCGGGCGCAGGGGTTCCACGTGCGCCGAGTGCGAGGCGTAGTCCACCGGTAGCAACCGGGCCCGGACCCCGCAGGCCCCGGCGTCGGCCAGCAGACGGTCGGCGGCGTCCGGGTCGCCGGCGACGACCACCGCGTCCGGCCCGTTGCGCACGGCGACCGACAGCCCACAGCCGATGCGCCCGATCCGGGCTCTGGCGGCGTCCTCGGTCTCGGCGAGCGAGACCATGGCGCCGCGGCCGGCGATCCGCAGCAGGGCCCGCGAACGCAGGGCGACCACCGCGGCGGCGTCCTCCAGCGACAGCGCGCCGGCCACGTGCGCGGCGGCGATCTCGCCCTGGCTGTGGCCGAGCACCGCGGCCGGTGAGACACCGGAGGCGATCCACATCCGGGCCAGCGCCACCATCACCGCCCACAGCACCGGCTGTACGACGTCGACGCGGTCGGCGGGCGGGGAGTCCGGGCGCTGTTCGAGCACGGCCCGGACCGACCAGTCCAGGTGCGCGGCGAGGGCGTGGTCGCAGGCGTCGACGGCGTCGGCGAAGGCGGGCGCGCCGACGAGCAGTTCGGCCGCCATGCCCGGCCATTGGGCTCCCTGTCCCGGGAAGACGAACACCGCCCGTCGCGCCACCGGTGCGCTGCCCCGGGTGACGAGCCGGTGCTGCTCGCCCCGGTGGATCGCGTCGAGGCCGGCCAGCAGGTCCGCGCGGTCGTTGCCGACGACGACGGCTCGCTCGGTCAGCGTCGCCCGGCCGTGCGCGAGGAACGCCGCGAGATCGTCCGGGTCGGTGTCGTGCTCGCGGACATGTGCGGCCACCCGGCCGGCGAGAGTGGCGAGTGCGGTCGAGGTCGCCGCGGAGAGCGGCCACACCCGTGGCCCGCCGACGAGACCACCGGTACCGACGGTCTCGGTGTGGGAACCGCCGGTCTCGGACGTGGGGATGTCGGCCGGACGAGGCGCCTCCTCGACGATGACGTGCGCGTTCGTGCCGCCGACGCCGAACGCGGACACCCCGGCGCGCCGGGGCCGGTCGGCGGGCCACTCCCGATGGTCGGCGAGCAGCTGCAGAGCTCCGGACGACCAGTCCACGTGTGGAGAGGGGGTGTCGACGTGCAGCGTGCGGGGGAGCACCCCGGCCCGCATCGACATGATCACCTTGATCAGCCCGGCGACCCCGGCGGCAGCCTGGGTGTGCCCCAGGTTCGATTTCACCGACCCGAGGTGCAGCGGCCGGCCCGGGGCGCGGCCCGGACCGTAGGTGGCGATGAGCGCCGACGCCTCGATCGGGTCGCCGAGGCGGGTCCCGGTGCCGTGCGCCTCGACCAGGTCGACGTCGGTGGCGGCGACCCGGGCGTCGGCCAGGGCCGCGGCGATGACCGCCCGCTGGGCGGTCCCGTTGGGTGCCGTGATGCCGTTCGACGCGCCGTCGGAGTTGACCGCGGAGCCCCGGATCAGGCCGAGTACCCGGCGCCCGTTGCGCCGGGCGTCGGAGAGACGTTCCAGCAGCAGCAGCCCGCCGCCCTCGCTCCAGCCGGTACCGTCGGCGTCGGCCGAGAACGCGCGACACCGGCCGTCGACCGAGAGCCCCCGCAGCCTGCTGAACTCCACCAGGACGGTCGGTGTGCTCATGACGGTGCAGCCCCCGGCGAGCGCCAGGTCGCACTCGCCGAGGCGGAGTGACCGCACCGCCTGGTGCAGTGCCACCAGCGACGCCGAGCACGCCGTGTCCACCGCGAACGAGGGTCCGCGCAGGTCGAAGCTGTAGCCCAGCCGTCCGGCCGCCAACGACGCCGAGTTGTTCACCTCGATGTAGCCGGCCAGCTCGGGGGCCGTCCCGGTGACCAGCGTCGGGTAGTCGCGACCGTTGGTGCCGATGAACACTCCGGTGGCGGACCCCGCTACCGAGTCCGGTGCGATTCCGCCCCGCTCGAACAGCTCCCAGGTCAGCTCCAGCAGCAGGCGGTGCTGCGGGTCGGACGCGGTGGCCTCGCGCGGGGTGATCCCGAACAGGCGCGCGTCGAACCCCGCGGCGTCGCGCAGGAACGAGCTGCTCCGCACGTACGTGGTGCCGTCGTGGGCCGGGTCGGGGTGGTAGAGCGCGTCGAGGTCCCAGCCGCGGTCGGTGGGCATCGGTCCGGGGGTCTCCCGGCCGTCGAGGACGAGATCGAGCAGATCCTCGGGGGAGTCGACGTCGCCGGGGAACCGGCAGGCCATCGCCGTGACCGCGATGGGTTCACCGGCCCGCCGTTCGACGTCGGCGAGCTGCTGGCGGGCGGTCCGCAGCTCGGCGCCGACCCTTCGCAACAGGTGGCGGAGCTGGTCGTCGGTCATCGCTTGGCCTTTCGTGAGCGGCACGGGCGGGGCAGGGGTGGGGTCGGCGTCCGGGATCACGGACTCTCACCGGGCCGCCGCCGGGCTGCTCCGTCGGGAGCCGGCTCGGCGAGCGCGTGATCGAGCAACCGGACCAGATCGCCGATCGAGGAGGTGTCGGGGTCCGCGATGTCCCCGGCGCTGCCGCGGGAGGCCCACGAGCGGGCGAGACCGGCCAGCCGGCTGCCGAACGGCCCCGCCCAGTCCTCGTCGGACAGGGACGCCACGATCTGTTCGATCCGGTCGAGCTCTGCTGTCGGGTCCGGCCGGGTGGGAGCGAACCGCGTCCCGAGATGCTCGGCCAGCTCCTCGGGCGTCGGGTAGTTGAAGGTCAGCATGACCGGAAGCGCGATCCCGAGCCGTGCACCGAGCCGGTTGCGGAACTCGACGGCGACCAGCGAGTCGAAACCCTGGGCGGTGAACGGTCGCCGTGGGTCGACGTCGCCGGCGCCGGTGTGCCCGAGGAGCTCGGCGGCGGTCGCGGTGACCAGCCCGAGCAGCGCCTCCCGCCGCGCCTCGGGTGCCATCGTGGCGAGATCGGGGCCCGGAGGGGCCGGCGCCTGCCGAGCAGGGGTACCGAACAACCCACGCAGCATCGGCTCGTCGGCCCGGGTCAGGCGGGCCGCGACCAGCGTCGGTACCGGTTCGCCCAGCGCCCGGTCCAGCAGCGCGAGACCGTTCTCCGGGCTCATCGGTGCGACGCCGCCGCGGCGCATCCGGCTGACGTCGGCGGCACTCATCCCGCCGGTCATCCCGGTGTCGGTCTCCCACAGGCCCCAGGCGACCGACGTCGCCGGGAGGCCGTGCGCGGCGCGGTGGACGGCGAGCGCGTCGAGCGCGGCGTTCGCGGCGGCGTAACCGGCCTGGCCCGCGTTGCCGAGCACACCGACGACGGAGGAGAACAGCACGAACGCCGACAGTTCGAGACCGGCGGTGGCCTCGTGCAGTGTCCAGGCGGCATCACTCTTGGGTGCGATCGCGGCCCGCAGCCGCTCGGCGGTCAGGTCGGGCACCATCGCGTCGTCGAGCACCCCTGCGGCGTGCACGACCGCGTCGAGCGGGTGCTCGGGCGGGATCGCGGCGATCAGGGCGGTGAGCGCGTCGGGATCGGTGACGTCGCAGTCGGCGGTGCGCACCTGCACCCCCCGACCGGCGAGTTCCCGGGTCAGCTCGGCGGCGCCCTCGGAGCCGGACGCACGCCGCCCGACCAGCAGCAGGTGACGGGCGCCGTGCCGTTCGGCCAGCCGGCGCGCCGTGAGCAGGCCGAGCACCCCGGTGCCGCCGGTCACGAGCGTGGTCCCGTCCGGCCGCAACCGCGGTCCCCCGGCCGGGGTGAGGTCCGAGGTGTCCAGCACAGCGAGCCTCGGGACGTGGACCCGGTCACCGCGGACGGCGACCTCGCTGATCTCCGGATCACCCAGCACCGCAGGGGGCCGTGGCGCACCGGTCGCACCGGGGTCGACGTCGAGCAGAGCGAGGATTCCCGGCCGTTCCCGCAGCGCCGCCCGGACCAGCCCCCACGCGGCCGCTGCCCCCGGGTCGGTGATCTGTTCGCCCTCGGTGACGGCCACCGCGCCGCTGGTGACCAGGACCAGCCGCGCACCCGGCATCGGGTCGGCGGCGAACCACTCCTGCACCAGCCTCGACGCGAGCTCGGCGGTCTCCCGCACCCGACCGGCCGGGGAACCGCCGGCCGGGGGCGGGAGCGGTACGAGCACCAGGCCGGCCCGTGCCGTGGGGTCCAGTGCGGCGAGCGCGGCCGGGTCCGGGACGATCACCACGTGCCCGGGTGCCGCCCCTGGCGTGGCAGCGACCTCCGACCAGGAGACCCGGTAGGCCGGCGGTGGGACGTCGCCGAGGACGTCGGGGGAGACCGGGCGCAGCGCCAGCCCGGCTGCGGACAGCACCGGCGTCCCGTCGCCACCGGTCAGGTCCAGTACGGCTGATCCGTCCGGGCTCCGCCTGACGGTGGCGCGCACGGTCGCACCGGCCGGGCGGAGCCGGCACCCGCTCCAGGAGAACGGGAGCAGGACACCGGCGGCCCCGTCCGGGGCGGCGACCAGCGGGTGCAGCGCCGCGTCGGAGACCGCTGGGTGCAGCAGCAGGCCGTCGGGCCCGGCCGGGTCCCCGGGGGCTCCGTCGATCTCGGCGAGCAGGTCGGTGCCGTGCCGCCAGGCACGCAGGACCCGGCGGAAGGTGGGGCCGTAGCGGTAGCCGCGGCCGTCGAGGTCGTCGTACATGCTCTCGACGTCGATCGGTTCGGCCCCGGCCGGTGGCCACGGCGGGGCCGGGGTGGGCGGGCCGGCGGGCACTGACCCGGTGGCGTCCCGGGTCAGCCACCCGCCGGCGTGCCGGGTCCACATCGGTTCCGTCTCGTCCGCGGTCGGGGCGGGGCGTGCGTGCACCTCGACCTCGGCCCGGCCGGGGTCGTCCGCGGAGGTGATGACCGAGACCTGGATCTCGGTGGCCCGGCCGGAGCGCAGCTGCAGCGGTGCCTGCAGGGTCAGCTCGGCGATCTCGTCGAAGCCGGATTCCCCGGCCGCGTACGCGGCGAGCTCCAGCATCCCGGTTCCGGGCAGCAGGACCGTGTCGCCCACCGCGTGATCGGTGAGCCACGGGTGGTCGTCGACCGAGATCCGCCCGACGAACATCTCGGTCCCCCGGCCGGCCACCGTCGTGCGGGTTCCGAGGAACGGGTGTCCGCCGCTGGTCGGCCGGTCGGCGCGGTCGGGCGCCACCCAGTAGCGCGACCCACCGGGGCGGCGTGCCGGCAGCGGCAGCGGCCGGGGTGCCGGTTCGACCGGGAGCAGACCGGACCAGTCCACCGGTCGCCCGGCGACGTGCGCCGCGGCAAGGCCGTGCATGAGCCTGGCCCGGCCGCCTTCGTCGCGCCGCAGCGACCCGGTCACCACCGCTCCGAGATCGGGGTGGTCGGTGGCCGCGATCTCCTCGATGCCGATCCCCAACGACGGGTGCGGGCTCAGCTCGACGAACAGGTCGTGCCCGTCGGCCAGCAGGGCCCGCACCGCGGCGTCGAACCGCACGGTGCGGCGCATGTTGTCGTACCAGTAGTCGGCGTCGAGTTCGGTGGTGTCGATCCGCGTCCCTCGTACGGTCGAGTAGAAGGCGGTCTCGCCGTCGACGGGACGGACACCGACCAGACCGGCACGCAGCGGCACCTCGATGCGGTCCACGTGCGCGCTGTGCGACGCGTAGTCGACCGCGACCGGGCGGACCCGCACCCCGGCATCGGCGAGCCAGCCGGCGAACTCGGCCAGTCGCTCCGTGTCCCCGGCGGCGACGGTGGTGTTCGGCCCGTTGACCACCGCGACGTCCAGACCGCCACCGAACTCGGCGATCCGTGCAGCGAGTTCGGACGCCGGCAACATCGTGGCCAGCATCGCCCCCGAGCCGGTGATGCCGGCGAGCGCCCGGGATCGTGCGACGACCACACGCAGTGCCTCGGGGAGCGGGAGCGCCCCGGCCACCCAGGCCGCTGCCACCTCGCCCTGGCTGTGCCCGACCACCGAATCGGGGTGCACGCCGTGTGCCCGCCACACCTGGGCGAGCCCGGTGCACACGGCGAACAGCGCTGGCTGGACGAGCGCGCTGTCGGTGAGGTCGGCATCCGGATCGGTGACCAGTGGCAACAACGGCGGTCCGTCCAGGTCCACCAGATGGCGGGCACACTCGTGGAGGTGCTCGGCGAACACCGGTTCGGCGGCGAGCAGTTCGCGGGCCATGCCCGGCCACTGCGAACCCTGTCCCGGCAGCACGAACACCGTGCGGCCCGATGTCGCCGTGCCGGCCGCGACCGACGGGTGGTGCCCCTCGGCGGCGAACGCCCGCAGCGCCGCCAGCCCGCCCGGCGGGTCCTCGACCACCACGACCGCCCGGTGGGTGTCCGCGGATCGCACCGCCAGCGTCGCGGCGACGTCCGCGGCCGCGGCGTGCGGATGGTCCTGCAACCAGCCCGCGAGGTCCGCTGCCGCAGTACGGAGGCCCGCAGCGTCCGGGCCGGACAGCGGCCAGCCGACGGGGTGCGGCGGCGCGGGGGCCGGGCCGGGATCGACGTCGGTGACCGGGGGGTCGCCCTGTTCGATGACGACGTGTGCGTTCGTGCCGCTGATCCCGAACGCGGAGACCGCGGCGCGGCGTGACCGACCCGTCTCGGGCCACGGCTCGGCCGTGGACCGGACCCGGACCGCGCCGCGGGACCAGTCGACATTCGGGGTGGGGGAGTCCAGATGCAGGGTCCCCGGCAGGACGCCCGCGTCGAGGGCCTGCATCATCGTGATCAGACCGGTGATCCCCGCGGCGGCCTGGGTGTGCCCGATGTTCGACTTCACCGATCCGACGAGCACCGGCTGATCCACCGGTCGGTCGCAGCCGTAGGTGTCGATCAGCGCGTCGGCCTCGATCGGGTCCCCGAGCCGGGTACCGGTGCCGTGCGCCTCCACCGCGTCGACGTCGGCGCCGGTGAGTCCGGCGTCGGCGAGCGCCGCCCGGATCACCTGGCGCTGGCTGGAGCCGTTCGGTGCGGTCAGCCCGTTCGAGGCGCCGTCGGAGTTGATCGCCGAGCCGCGGACGACGGCCAGGACCCGACGCCCGTCACGGCGGGCCCGGGAACGCCGCTGCAACAGGACGAGCCCGGCCCCCTCCCCCCAGGCGGTCCCGTCCGCGGCCGCGGCGAACGGCTTGCACCGGCCGTCCGGGGCCAGCCCACGCTGACGGCTGAACTCGACGAACATGCCCGGTGTGGCCATGACGGCGGCGCCGCCCGCCACCGCCGTCTGGCACTCACCGGCCCGCAATGCTCGTACAGCGAGGTGCAGCGCGACCAGCGACGACGAGCACGCCGTGTCGACCGTGAGGGCGGGGCCCTCGAACCCGAAGTGGTAGGCGATCCGGCCGGAGGCGACGCTCGGTGCGCTGCCGGTGAGCAGGTAACCGTCGAGTGCCGGGTCCCCGCGATGCAACCGCGGCCCGTAGTCACCGGGACTGACGCCGACGAACACCCCGGTCCCGGCCCCACGCAGGACGTCCGGGTCGATCCCGGCGCGTTCGGTGAGCTCACGGCAGAGTTCCAGCAGGATGCGTTGCTGGGGGTCCATGGCGGTCGCCTCGCGCGGGGAGATCCCGAACGCTGCGGCGTCGAACCGGGCCACGTCGTCGAGGAAGCCGCCTCCGGCCACGTAGCTCCCGCCTGTCGCGGCGGGGTCGGACCGGTGGAGCGCGGCGAGGTCCCAGCCGCGGTCGGTCGGGAAGGGGCCGATCCGGTCGACGCCGTCCACGGCCAGCTGGAACAGTTCGGTCGGGCAGTCGGCACCCGGCCAGCGCCCGGCCGCGCCGACGATCACCACCGGATCGTCGTCCGCAGCAGAGCCAGGGGTGCACGGGAGGTCCGTCCGGTCGTCGGCGCCGTGGATCCGCCGAGCAAGCAGGCGGGGCGTCGGGTTCTCGAACACGACGCCGCTCGGCAGTGTCACGCCCAGCGCCGCGCTGAGCCGGTCGCGCAGCTCGACCGCGCCGAGCGAGTCGAGACCGGCTTCCACGAAGGCACGGTCCGGGTCGATCGCGGTAGGTCCCTCGTGGCCGAGCACGACCGCAAGCTCACCGAGCAGTCTGCGCAGGACCTGCCCGGTTGAATAGGTCGCCGCCGGTCGGTCCGCGGTGGACGGGCCGGACTCGGTGCCGGTCCGGCTGTGCGGGGCCTGCGCGGGCTGCGGCGCGGACGCAGCGGTCGCGGGAGCGCCGGATCCCGGGAGCGGGAAGGCGCGGCGGAGGAACGTGTGGGTGGGCAGCTCCGCGGCGGGGCCGTCGCCGAGGAGCCGGGTCCAGTCGAGGTCCACGCCACCGGCGTGCAGCCGGGCCAGCGCGGTCATCAGCTGCTCGGGCTCGGGGGCGTCCCCGCGAAGCAGCGCCGCCGCCGTCACCGGTTCGTCCGACCCCCGCCGCACCGCCCCGATCAACGAGCTGGTGGGGCCGATCTCCAGGACGTGCGCAACGCCGGCTCCGCGCAGGTGCCGGACACCGTCGTGGAAGCGCACGGTGCGGACGATGTGGTCGGCCCAGTAGTCGGGGGACGACCACTGCTCCGGGGTGAGCGGGGATCCGGTGTCGTTGGACAGCACCGGAATTCGGGGTGGTCGGGTCGTGGTGCCGACCAACTCTGCGCGGAACTGTCGCGCCGCGGGCGCCATGTGCGCGGAGTGGAAGGCATGGCTGACCCGCAACCGCTTCGCCCGGCCGCCCGCGGTGACGACCGCGGCTGCCAGCTCTCCCGCCGCGTCCGGGTCGCCGGCCACCACGGCGGCCCGAGGCCCGTTGACCGCGGCGAGCGACAGCGCGTCACCGTACGGTTCGAGGAGACCGGTGAGCTTCTCGGCGTCGATCTCGACGGCGATCATCGCGCCGCCGCCGCGGGCGTCCTGCATCGCGGCGGCGCGTGCCGTCACCAGCCGCACCGCGTCGTCGAGGTCGAAGATCCCGGCGATGTGGGCGGCCACCAGTTCGCCGATCGAGTGTCCGAGCAACGCCGTCGGCTCGGGCAGCGTGGCGGCGACGAACTTGTACAGCGCTACCTCGAGGGTGAACAACGCGGGCTGGGTGTAGCGCGTCCGGTGCAGGGCGGCCTCGTCGGGGCCACCTGGCCCGTCGAACATCAACGGGCGCAGCGGCCGGTCGAGCAGGGCGTCGAAACGAGCCGCGATGTCGTCGACCAGATCGGCGAACGCGGGCGCTGCGCGGTACAGATCCGCACCGGCACCGGCCCGTTGGCTGCCCTGGCCCGAGAACAACACGGCGAGACCGCCGGTACGGGCCCGGTCGGTGACGGTACCGGGGGCGGGGCCGCCGTCAGCGAGCGCGGCGAGCCGTCCCGGGAGCAGGTCGGCGGTCCCGACGACGGCACAGCGGTGCCCGAAGTGGGTGCGGCCGCCGGCCAGGGTGCGGCCGACCGCCGCCGGGTCGAGCCCCCGGTCCGTCGCGGCCGCGGCTTCGGCGAGGTGTCGGGCCAAGGCCCCGGCCTGGACCGGGACCCGGTCCGGCGTGGGCGCGGACAACGGCCACATCAGCGTTCCGGGGAGCAGGGCGGGTGTCCCGACCGACGGCCGGGCCGGAGCCGGGGGCTCGGCGACGACGAGATGGCAGTTGGTGCCGCCCATGCCGAACGAGCTGACGCCGGCGACGAGGGGCTCGTCCGGGGCCGGCCACGGCCCCGGCTCGACCGCGACCCGAAGACCCCAGTCGGCCAGCGGCACCGACGGTGGTGGCGCGGTGTGGTTCAGGGTGGCGGGCAGCGAACGGTGTCGGATCGCCAGCACGGTGGCGAGCAACCCGACGAGACCGGCGGCACCCTCCAGGTGCCCGACCCGGGTCTTGACCGAACCCACGGTGAGCGGCCGGGACCGGTTCGTGGCAGTGGCGACCAGCGCCCGGTGCGCGGCCCGGGCCTCGACCGGGTCACCGACCGGCGTGCCGGTGCCGTGCATCTCCAGGTACTGGATGTCGGCGGGTGACACCCGGGACGCCGCGAGCGCGGCGGTGATCACGTCCTGCTGGGCGTCGGGATCGGGCACGGTCATCCCGGCCGGGGCGGAGCCGCTGTTCACCGCACCACCGAGCAGGACCGCGTGCACGGGGTCACCGTCTGCGACCGCGCGGTCGAGCCGCTTCAGAACCAGCGCGACCCCGCCCTCGCCCCGGGCGTAACCGTCCGCGCCGGCGTCGAGCACTCGGCAGCGCCCGGTCGGGGACAGGCCCCCGAAACGTCCGGCGAGGACGGTGCTCGCCGGGGTCAGGATGAGGTTGACCCCCGCCACGAGGGCCAGTTCGGTCTCCCCGCGCCGCACGCTCTCGGCCGCCAGGTGTGCCGCGACCAGTGACGACGATTGGGCCGAGTCGACGGTCAGGCTGGGGCCGCGCAGCCCGAGGAGGTGCGAGACCCGGTTCGCGATGATCCCGTGGGTGAGACCGGCGAGCGTGTGCCGCGACACCGGTGGAGCGTCCGGCCGGTGGCGGAGCACAGCGTGGTCGTGGGCCATCGAGCCCGCGAAGACACCGACGGCGCGTCCACGCAACGCCCCGGGGACGATCCGGGCGTTCTCCAGTGCCTCCCAGGCCAGTTCGAGCACCAGGCGCTGCTGCGGGTCGATCTCGGCCGCCTCACGCGGTGAGATGTGGAAGAACTCCGGGTCGAAGCCGGTCACGTCGTCCAACAGCCCCAGCCGAGGCGGGCCGTCCGGTCCGGCCGGGCCCCGCGGGTCGCTGTCCGCCGGACGCAGGGCGTCGGCGGTCCCGCCCAGCCCGGCCCAGAACGCCGCCGGATCGGGTGCCCCGGGCAACCGGCAGGCCAGACCGACGACGGCGACGGCGGTGCCGCCCGCGAAATGCGCTCGGACCGGTGCTGTGCAGGCGGCCTCGCTGTTCATTCTGGCTCCAGGAGAGAAGAAAGGTGACTGCTCGGCGGAATGCTCTTCGATGTGTGTCGATTGCGTTGTCAGCTCGCTGAAACGATGCCGTTCGACACGGTCGTGTCGGCGGCTGTGCCTGCGATCACAGGCCGTGGACAGCGGTTCTGCGGCGCTCGAATACTTGATCGGTCCCGTCCCTTGCCACAGTGGAGCGGCCGTGTACCGGGAACTGCAGGTCTACATCGACTCGTCCGACGATTCCGAGCGGCAGCTCCTGGCCGGGTCACTGGCCGGGGCCCATGGGTTCAACCTGCGGGAATCCGCGACCGGGTTCCCGCGGGACTCGGTCGCGATCCTGCTGGGTGTGACGAGCCTGCAGGTGGCCCAGGAACGGGTCGGTCAGCTGTCCGCCCACGGGTGTCGGGGATATCTGTTGCTGACCGACCGGACCGGGCCGGGCCGGGTGGACCTGGGTCTCTGCGGGACCCTCGACCTGGTCGACCCGACCGAGCTGAGCACCGGTTCGCTGCTGGGCCGGGTGGAGGCGGTGAGCAGGCGGGCGGAAAGCCTGTACCGCACCGACACCGTCCCGGCGACGGTGCCGGCCCCGACGGATCTCGATGACCGTGAGGCCGAGGTCCTGCGCCTGGTGGCGGTGGGCTGCACGAACGAGGAGATCGCCGCCGCGCTCTTCTACTCTCCTCGCACCGTTCGCAACATCCTGCAGGTGGTGTCGGACCGGTACGGGCTGCGCAATCGGGCGCACGCCGCGGCGTTCGCCGCCCGGTACGGCCTGACCTACACGCCGCGAGCCTGCGGACCGGTGTCGCCGCCCCCTGCGCAAGGGGTGCGGTCGACCGGAGCGTCCCGGGGCCACCGGTCCTCACCTGAGGCCGAACTCGTCGTCGAGCATGCCGACCAACTCGTCGTCGGTGACGCCGGTGAAGCCGGTGCCACCGTCCGGGTCGAGCCGGTCGGCGAGCGCCCGGAGCCGAACGGCGAGGTCCGGACCCTCCCCCGAGCCCGGCGGCGGAAGTAGCTCCTCCAGCCGGTCGAGCAGGGCCTTTGCACCCGCACCGGCCCGGTCCCGCCGGGGCGGGTCCGCGGTGGCGAGGAGCTCGACGAGTCGGGCGGTGAGTGCCTCGGGCGTGGGGTGGTCGAAACCGGTGGCGGGATCGAGTTCCAGGCCGGTGGAGGAGCTGAGGCTCTCCAGCATCAGTACCACCCCGAGCGAGTCGAATCCCTGGTCACGGAAGCCGCGGCCGAGCTCCACCTCACCGGGGGACTCGCGACCGAGCACCACCGCAGCAGCCTCGCGCACCAGGTCGAGCACGGCGCGCGACCGAGCCGCAGGGGTGAGCGCGGCCAGCGCGGCGCGGGGGTCCGCGCCGTCGTCCGGCCGGGCCGGCGCCGGGGTCGGGCACGTGTCCACCCCTTCGGCATCCGGGATCTGCTCGGGCCGCGTCCGTGGTGCCGGGTCGGCGCGGTACCGGTTGCGCTGGAACCGGTAGGTCGGCAGCGCGGTGACCCGTGGTGCGGCACCACCGGTGCAGACCCATGCGGTCCAGTCGACGTCGAGCCCCCGGACGAAGGCCGTGGCGAGCCCTCGGCACAGGGCGGGGACCTCGGGCCGTCCGCGCAGCCGGGTCGGCGCCGCGTACACCGAGCCGGGCTCGGTCCCCGACGGGAGGCACTCGGCCACGGTGGCGGTGAGCGAGCCGTGCGGTCCCAGCTCCAGGAATCCACCGACCCCGCCGCGGACCATCGTGGCCACGCAGTCGGCGAACCGGACGGCACCCCGGGCGTGCCCGGACCAGTAGGCGGGCCAGTCGTCCACCCGGGACAGCGGTTCACCGGTCAGGTTGGAGATCACCTCGATCGTCCCGGACCGGTGCCGGGCCGCGCGGGCTGCGGTGATCAGCGCCGGCAGCGCGGGCTCCATCAGCGGCGAGTGGAACGCGTGGCTGGTGCGCAGCACGGAGACCCGTTGCCCCCGTGCGCGGAACCCGGCCGCCAGCTGGTCCACCGCCGCGCGGTCCCCCGAGATCACGCAGGAGCTGCGGCCGTTGACCGCCGCCAGATCGACGTCGGTGTGGCCGTCGAGCGCCACCAGCACCTCGTGCTCCGGTGCGGCGACCGCCACCATAGCCCCCGCGGGTGGCAGCGCCCACATCGCGGCCGCGCGGGCGGCGACGAGCCGGGCGGCGTCGTCGAGGTCGAGGATGCCGGCGCAGTGTGCGGCGACCAGCTCGCCGACCGAGTGGCCCGCCATCGAGTCCGGGCGGACGCCCCACGACTCGATCAGCCGGAACAGGGCGAGCTCGAAGGCGAACAGCCCGGTCTGGGTGTAGAGAGTCCGGTCCAGTACGGGCACCCCGGAATCGTCACCGGGCGCCGGCGGCGCCTCGCCCAGGATCACCGCGCGCAGCGGGAGCGGGTCACTGACCAGTCCGGCGAGCGCTGCGTCCAGGGTGGCGCAGGCCCGGTCGAACGCTGCGGCGAACACCGGGAAGGTCGCGTACAGGTCCCGCCCCATCCCGGGCTCCTGGCTGCCCTGCCCGGTGAACAGCATTGCGTGCCGGCGGCCCGGCTCGATCCGACCGGCCACCACTTCGGTGGGGCGGCCCCCGGCGGCGAACTCACGCAGCGCCCGGAGCCGTGCGGCCGGGTCGCCCGCCACGACGACCGCCCGGTGCTCGAACCGGCTGCGGGTGGTCAGCAGGGAGTACGCCACGTCGGTCTCGACGGTGCCGGGCCGGTCGAGCAGTTCGGCCAACGCCCCGGCCTGGGCGCGCAGGGCGGCCGGCCCGCGCGCGCTCAGCACCAGGGGCAGGATCTCCGGACGGCGTGCTCCGGACCGGTCGACGGGCACCGGTGCGGCTGCACCGGCCTCGACCTCGGGCGCCTCCTCCAGCACGACGTGGGCGTTGGAACCGCTGATGCCGAATGCCGATACCGCCGCCCGGCGAGGACCCTCGGATCGCCATGCGACGGCCTCGGTGAGCAGACGCACCCCGCCGGACGTCCAGTCGACGTGGGTGGTCGGGGTGTCGGCGTGCAGCGTCGCCGGCAGTTTGCCGTGCTGCATCGACAGCACCATTTTGATGACCCCGGCGACACCGGCTGCGGCCTGCGTGTGGCCGATGTTCGATTTCACCGACCCGAGCAGCAGCGGCCGGTCCACCGGGCGGCCCCGCCCGTAGGTGTCGATCAGTGCCTGTGCCTCGATCGGGTCGCCCAGCCGGGTGCCGGTTCCGTGGGCCTCGACGGCGTCGATGTCGGCGGGTCCGAGCCGTGCGTCGGCGAGTGCCGCCCGGACGACGGACTCCTGCGCCGGACCGTTCGGTGCGGTGAGGCCGTTGGACGCCCCGTCGGAGTTGATCGCGGAGCCGCGCAGCACGGCCAACACCGGATGGCCGTTGCGCCGGGCGTCACGCAGGCGTTCGAGGACCAGGACACCGGCGCCCTCGCCCCATCCGGCACCGTCGGCTTCCTCGGAGAACGCCTTGCAGCGACCGTCCTGGGCCAAACCCCGCTGCCGGGAGAACTCGACGAAGACCGCCGGGGTCGACATCACCGTGGCGCCACCGGCCAGGGCGAGATCGCATTCGCCGGAGCGCAGCGACCTCATCGCCAGGTGCACCGCGACCAGGGACGAGGAACACGCCGTGTCGACCGTCAGGGTGGGGCCGGTGAGCCCCAACACGTAGGAGAGCCTGCCCGAGGCGACGCTGCCGGCACTGCCGACGACCAGGTAACCCTCCAGCTCCGGGGGCGCCGGGTCCAGCCGGGCGGCATAGTCGCCGTACATGACTCCGGCGAAGACACCGGTTCGGGACCCGCGCAGCTCGGCCGGGACGATGCCGGCGTGTTCCAACGCTTCCCAACCGACCTCCAGGAGCAGCCGCTGCTGCGGGTCGATCGAGCGGGCCTCGCTCGGCGCGATGCCGAAGAAGTCGGCGTCGAAGTCGTAGGCGTCCGCCAGCAGGTTCGCGTGCCGGGTGTGGAACGTCCCCGGGTGCGTCGGGTCCGGGTGGTAGAGCTCGGGCCCGAAGCGGTCCGGTGGCAGCGGTGCGAGCCCCTCACGACCGGAGTCCAGCAGCTCCCACAGCCGTTCCGGGGAGTCGGCACCACCGGGGAAACGGCAGCCGATGCCGACGACGGCGATCGGTTCGGTCCGGGCGGCCTCGGCCTCGCGCAACCGCTCGTCCGCGAGTTTGAGTTCGGCGCTCGCCCGCCGGAGGTACTCGCGCAGCCTGTCCTGCTCGCTCATCGGAACCGCCTTGTCGATCAGGGCCGAAGCCGCGAGAGGCGGGGAACCGCACTGATTCACCCGTCCGAGATCGGAGCAGACGGTGCAATACGAACGTGACATCGACGAGTGTCGCAAACTCCGATTGCCCGGAACGGCAGGATCGACGTTTTTCCTCACAGTGGTCTTGCGTGGCCCGGGGGATCGGTCCGCGGCGGATCACGCTCAGACCGGGATTTCGCAGGAATGACCACAGCGGTAAGGGGGGGAGAATTCGTGACGCCGGTCCGGCGGTGCGGTGGCCGTTGCTCGGCCGATCGGCGCAGCGGGTGCTCGATCTCGGGCGTCCGGTCCGGGCGGTGGGGCACGTCCCGGGTCACCGGACGGCGCGGCGTACAGCGTGTCGCGGTGGTCGATGTCACGCTGTGTCCATGAGCGACGATCAGTGGTTCTTCTGCCTCCGGCACGACACGGTGGAGCCGAAGGAGGGCTGCCGTGCCGCGGACCGGCTCGGCCCCTACCCGGACCGGGAGACCGCTGCGCGCGCGCTGGAGATCGCCCGGGAACGCACCGAGGCCGAGGACCGCAGGGACGAGCTGTGGAACTCCGACGGGGACCGGGCCGAGGACGGCCGAGCCGGAGATTCCTGAATCGGCCGGGCCGGGACGGTGTTCAGCCGCGGTGCCGCAGGCGCACCGGGACACCGCCGACCGGCACCGGGAGCGAGGTGTTGTCCCAGCGCAGGCGGTGCCCCGGGTCGACGCTCCAGCGGAAGCGGCGCAGCATCTCGTGCAGGATCGCCGTGACCTCCAGGGTCCCGAAGTGCATCCCGATGCACTTGTGCACCCCGCCACCGAACGGGATCCAGGCGTCGCGGTCCGAGCGGTCCTCCCGCCGCTGCGGCCCGAACCGTTCGGGATCGAACCGCTCGGGGTCGGTCCAGCAGGTGCGGTCGTAGTGGTTGACCGCCTGCGCGACGACCACCCGGGTGCCCTGCGGCACGTGATGTCCGGCGATGCGGGTGTCGCGCACCGCGGTCCGCATAACCACCGGCACCGGCGCGTCCATCCGCAGCGCCTCCCGGATCACCAGGTCCAGGTCGGTGAGCGAGCGGAGGTCCTCGACGGTGGGGGCGGCGTCCCCGATCCGCCCGGCGAGCGCGTCGGAGGCCGCGCGGCAGCGCTCCTGCCATTCGGGGTGGCGAGCCAGGTGATAGGCGGTGGCGACGGCCGTCGTGGTCGAGGTGTCGTGGGCCGCCATCATCAGGAAGATCATGTGGTTGACGACGTCGTCGTCGGAGAAGCGGCGGCCGTCGTCGGTCTGCGCATGGCAGAGCGCGGAGAACAGGTCGATGCCCGCACCGGCCCGCTTGGCCTCCAGGTTGGACCGGAACCAGTCCTCCAGCACTACCCGCCCGCGCAGTCCGCGCCGCCACCGGGTGCCGGGGACGTCCTTGCGCACGAACGCGTTCGCCGCCCGCACACAGTCGACGAAGGCGCGGTTCACCGCGTCGGCCTCCGGGCCGGACCGGCTGCCCATGAACACGGCCTGGGCGACGTCGAGGGTGAGCCGCTTGAGCGCCGGGTACAGCCGCATCGTGGACGGCCAGCCCGCCATCACCTCGCGCACCACCGGCGTGGTGGTGGCGACGTAGCCGGCGATCCGGTCCGCGGTGAACGCCTCCTGCATGATCCGCCGGTGGGCGCGGTGCTCGTCGAAGTCGAGCAGCATCAGGCCGCGGTGGAAGAACGCGTCGACGGTCGCCCGCCAGCCCTCCTGGGAGAAGACCTTGTCCCGGTTGGTCAGCACCTCCCGGGTCGCCTCCGGCCCGGTGACGACGACGGCGCGGCCCGCCGGGGACCGCATCCACCAGACCGGGCCGAGCGCGTCGGTGCGGGCCCGGGTGAACCGGTGCCCGAACCGCACGTAGGCCAGGGCGTGGCCGAGCAGCGGCAGTCCGGCGTCACCGGGAATCTCGCGCGTGCCCTCCGGCGCCGCCGCGAACGGCGCGGGTCGCCGGCCCGTCGAGGCGGCCAGCAGTGCGCCGTCGACACGGTCGGGGGTGGGCAGGGTGAGCACCGAGGACCAGCGCTCGCGGGCGTGCTGCATCAGGCTCATCGCCGGTTGCCTCCTCGCAACGACCACCAAACTTGGACAGCTTAGCGTGAACTGCCCAGATCGTTGACGCTGTGAAGCAGCGCGTCCACTATCGGCGGGTGCAGCGGCGGACGATGACCCGGCGGGCCCGCGACCACCTGCGCGCCGAGGTGCTCGACGTCGCGGAGCGGATCACCGTCGCCCGGGAGCGTCTGTCGATGCCCGAGCTGGCCCGGCGGGTCGGGGTGAGCCGGCAGACCCTCTACAGCGAGTTCGGCGACCGGGAGGGGCTCGCCGCCGCGCTGGTGCTGCGGGCCACCGACCGGTTCCTCGACCGGATCGAGGCAGCCCTGGACGGCGCCGCCGACCTGCACGCGGCCTGGGTGGCCGCGGTGCACGCAGCCCTCACCGAAGCGGAGGAGAACCCGCTGATCGCCGCGCTGCTCACCGGCGAGGACGCGGTGCCGTCGGCGTTCGGGACCGGATCGGGGCCGATCGTCGCCGCTGCGAGCGAGCGGGCCGCGGGCTTCCTGCGCCGGGTCCGGCCGGACCTGGCCGACGCCGACGTGCTGCTCGCCGCCGGGACCGCTGCCCGGCTCGTCGTCTCGCACCTGGTGCTGCCCGGCGGGCCGCCGGACCGGGTCGCCGCCGACGTCGCCACCGTGGTGCTCCGGGTGCTGGACGGTCCGGCGACGCTCAGCCCAGGTGCTCGGCGATGAGATCGGCGATGACCTGTTCGCCGCGCCGGCCGACCGTGAGGTCGTGGCCCGGGTCGTCGCGTAACACGTCCAGGCCGCGGGGCGGGCGCACCACGGTCTGCAGCATCAGGGCCCCGGTGCGCGGATCGTCGGCCCGGCGCGGCCCCGGGAAGGGCCGCACGTACCAGTCCCGCGTCACCTCGCCCCACGGGGAGGGAGCGCCCTCGACGAACCGCGCCGGATGGCCGTTGATCTCGACCTCCTGCACCGGGTCCGGGGACCGGCGGGCGTACTCGGAGTAGTCGAAACCGTGCACCAGGGTCAGCTCCACCTCGATCTCGTGGTCCGGGCTCGCGTAGCGGCAGTTGCGGTGGAGCAGCGCCGGGTTCATCGCCGGGCCGAAGGCGCGCCGGACGGCGACCGCACCGGTCTCCCGTGACGCGCTCGTGACCTGGTCCGCCACGCCGGTCGCGACCCGCTCGGCGACCGGGCACATCGGAGTGGTGGCCACCGCGCCCCAGCGCTGGCCCACCTCCACCGACACCGCGTGCGTGAAGCCCACCGGCAGGGAGACCCGGCAGAACCCCAGGCCCGTCGACGGGCCGCCCGAGCGGTCGGGCACCGACTCCTCGCGGAACGCGCGGAACCCGGCGGCCTCGACGGGGGCGGCCCCCCACCGGCGCGGGGCGTCGAACTCCTCGCCCAGCGTGAGCGTGATGTCGAGGTCGCTGCCGACGTGGTGGCCACCGAGCGAGCACACGCCGTGGTCGCTGCGGGACCCCGGCGGGCGACCGGCCGGATCCGCACCGGCCGGGAGGGCCGCGACGGCCCCGTCGAGGATCCGGCACGGGTCCAGGGCGGCGAGTGATTCCGTCGCCGTCGACCCGGCCGGATCGGGGTGCCGCACCAGCACGGGTTCCGCCGGTTCCCACGGGCCTGCGGCCGTGAGCACGGCCACCAGCCCGACGAGAGCGCATCCCGCCGCCGTGAGCGATCCGAAGAGCATCCGGGCCCGTGTCATGCGCCGTCCTCACCATCGTCACCGGGCGGCCCGCCGGTCGGACCGCCCGGGCGTGACTGTGTCAGCGCCCGGTGACGAGCGGAGCGGTTCGGCGCAGGCCCGCGAAGGACGTCAGTCCGCGACGACGAGGACGTGCAGCGTCCGCGGCCCGTGCACCCCCTCGACCCGGTCCAGCTCGATGTCGCTGGTGGCGCTCGGGCCGCTGATCCAGGTGTGCGGGCGGGCCGGGTCGAGGACGGCGACCGCCTCCGGCACGCCCGGCACGATCTGGTCGCTGCGGATCACACAGACGTGCAGGTCGGGGACGAGCGTGGCGGCCCGCCTGCCCTGCCCGGGGCCGTGGTCC
This sequence comes from Pseudonocardia sp. NPDC049635, assembly GCF_040659795.1. Taxonomy (NCBI): domain Bacteria; kingdom Bacillati; phylum Actinomycetota; class Actinomycetes; order Pseudonocardiales; family Pseudonocardiaceae; genus Pseudonocardia; species Pseudonocardia sp. NPDC049635. Next base: position 133,029 of record NZ_JBFAON010000011.1, on the reverse strand, counting down.
AGAATGATCGTCCCGGTCTCGGCGATGCCGACCGCCGCGGTCGACAGCACACCGTCGCACCGGTCCAGCTCGGACACCGTGACCTCGGGCCCGTCCGGCACCACCTCGACACCGGAGGGCACGAGGTCGGCGGGGAAGCCCGGCGGGACGAGGATCCGCAGCGGCCCGGACCCGGCCTGCGGGACGCGCCCGGCCAGGGCACCGGCGACCGCCTGCAGCGCGCCGTCCGCCCGCACCCGTTCCACCACGGCGCGGTAGTCGGCCACCCGCTCGTCGAACCGGTCGACCACCTGCTCGTGATCCGGCGCGGGCGTCGGGCCCGGCCGGAGGACCGGCACGTCGAGCACCGGCTCGACCTGCGGCACGTCGACCAGCGCCCGCCGGGCCCGGGCGAGGATCTCCTCGCGCGCGCTCACGACCGGCCGCCGTCGGTGTCGATGGTCCGGCTCCGATCGCCGTCGGTGTCGGTGGTCCGGCTCCGGCCGCCGTCGGTGTCGGTGGTCCGGCTCCGGCCGCCGTCCGTGCGCTCCCACCAGGCCCGGAACGACTCCGCGGCGGGTACCGGCACGTCCCGGGACTCCGACCAGGCCGCCCCGGGCCCGGGGACGGCACCCAGCACGGTGCGTCCGCCGGGGGCGTGCCGCCCGGCCCGCGCGGCCAGCCTCCCGCCGAGGCCGGCGACGCGCTCGGCCCGCTCCGTGCGGGCCGCCGACGACAGCGTCCAGCTCGCCGCGCGCATCGCCATGTCCTGCACCGACGGAACGCTGCTGGCCTTCTTGTGCGCGTCGACCACCTCACCGCGCAGGTGCACCAGCACCTCCGGGATGTCGATCCGCACCGGACACACCTCGAAGCAGGCCCCGCACAGGCTGGACGCGTAGGGCAACGAGTCGGTCTGCGGGTCGGCGCCGACGCCCCGCAGCTGCGGGGTGAGGATCGCACCGATCGGGCCCGGGTAGACCGAACCGTAGGCGTGCCCGCCGGTGCGTTCGTAGACCGGGCACACGTTCAGGCAGGCCGAGCAGCGGATGCAGCGCAGCGCCTGACGCCCGGTGGGATCGGCGAGCACGTCGGTGCGGCCGTTGTCGAGCAGCACCACGTGCACCTCCTGCGGGCCGTCACCGGGGGTGACCCCGGTCCAGGTGGAGGTGTAGGGGTTCATCCGCTCGCCGGTCGAGGAGCGGGGGAGCAGCTGCAACATGACGTCCAGGTCGGCGAAGGTGGGCAGGACCTTCTCGATGCCGACCACCGAGACGAGCACCTCGGGCAGGGTCAGGCACATCCGGCCGTTGCCCTCGGACTCGACGACGGTCAGCGTCCCGGTCTCGGCGACGGCGAAGTTCGCCCCGGACACCGCGACCTTCGCGCGCAGGAACTTCTCCCGCAGGTGCGCCCGTGCGGCGGCGGCCAGCTGCGCGGGCTCGTCGGTCAGGTCCGCCGGTGCGGCACGCCCGGCCCGGCCCATCTCGCGCAGGAAGATCTCCCGGATCTCGGCACGGTTGCGGTGGATCGCCGGGACCAGGATGTGGCTGGGCAGGTCGTCGCCCAGCTGGACGATCAGCTCGGCCAGGTCGGTCTCCCAGGCGTGGATGCCGGCGTCGGACAGCGCGGCGTTGAGGTCGATCTCCTGGGTCGCCATCGACTTGACCTTGACGACCTCGTCGGCACCGTGCCGGCGTGCGATGTCGACGACGATCGAGTTGGCCTCGGCCGCGTCGCGGGCCCAGTGCACCGTCGCCCCGGCCGCGGTGAGGGAGCGTTCCAGCTGCTCCAGGTAGTCGGGCAGGTGCCGCAGCACCCGGTCCTTGATCGCCGCGCCGGCGAGGCGCAGCTGCTCCCACTCGTCGACCTCCCCGACGACGCCGGCCCGCTTGGTACGGATCGTCCCGGTGGCGTGGGCGAGATTGCGGCGCAGCTGCGAGTCGCCCAGGGCGGCGCGGGCGGCGTCGGGGAAGGCGGGGGTGCCGAGGAAGGTGCCGCTCACCGGGCCACCCCCGCGCTGCCGACGGAACGCTGGTCACCCGCCCGGCCGGGGCCGGCGATGACGGGCTCGGTCTCGGCGAGCACCTCGGCCAGGTGCATCACGCGGACCCCGGACCGTTGCCGGGACAGCAACCCGCCGATGTGCATCAGGCAGGAGTTGTCCCCGGCGACCAGCACCTCGGCACCGGTCTCCCGGACGTGCCGCGCCTTGTCGCCGCCCATCGCGACGGAGGTCTCCGCGTTCTTCACCGCGAACGTCCCGCCGAAGCCGCAGCACTCGGCGGCACCCGGCAGGTCGAGCAGGGTGAGCCCGCGGACCGCCCGCAGCAGCCGGGTGGGCCGGTCACCGACGCCGAGCATCCGCAGCGAGTGGCAGGTGGGGTGGTAGGTGACGCGGTGCGGGAAGTAGGCGCCGACGTCGACGACCCCGAGTACGTCGACGAGGAACTCGGTGAGCTCGTACACCGGCGGGGCCTGCTCGACGTCGCGGACCAGTCCCGGGTCGCCGGAGCGTCGGGCGACCAGGCCGTGCTGGTGGCGGACCGAACCGGCGCAGGAGCCCGACGGCGCGAGGATCGCGTCGTACCTGGCGAAGGCGTCGAGGTGGTTGCGCAGCAGCGGGACCGCCTCGTCGAGGTAGCCGGTGTTGACCATCGGCTGGCCGCAGCAGGTCTGCGCGGCCGGGAAGTCGACGTCGACACCGAGCCGGCGGAGCAGGGTGACGACGGCCTTGCCGGTGTCGGGGAAGAGGGCGTCGTTCAGGCAGGTGACCATCAGGCCGACGCGGGGCATGGGGCCTCCGGGGATGTGGTGGGCGGAGGTGGGGCGGGTCGAGGTCTCGGTGGGCGGAGCGTGGGGTGGGCCAGAGTCTCGGTGGGCGGCACGTGTGGTCGGACCAAGGTAGCGGTATGGTCGGACCACAGACAAGTTCGGAGGGCGACGTGGGTGAGACCCGCAGCGGGCGACCGGCCACCTACGAGATGGTCCTCGACCACGTCGAGCAGCGCCTGACCTCGGGGGAGTGGCGGCCCGGCGACCGGCTGCCACCGGAGCGGGAGCTGGCCGCGCGGCTCGGCGCGAGCCGGCAGGCGGTGCGCGAGGCGCTGCGGGTGCTCCAGGCCCAGGGCGTGATCCGCTCTCAGGTCGGGACGGGCACCGACTCGGGCACCGTCGTCGTCCCCGCCCCGGCTCGGGCGCTGGGCCGGGTCCTGCAGCTGCACCTGGCCGTCGACTCGTTCCCGGTCGTGGACGTCACCGAGGCGCGGGTGATGCTGGAACGCTTCTCCGCGAGCCTGGCCGCGCGCCGGCGCACCGCGGCGGACCTGCTGGCGCTGACCGCCGAGCTGGACGCGATGGACGCCGATCTCGGCCCGGAGGAGTTCAGCGACGCCGACATCGCCTTCCACGTCCTCATCGCCGGGGCGGCCGGGAACCGGCTGGTCAACGAGCTGACCGTGGCGATCCGGGAGTCCGTGCGCGGGGTGCTGCTCGACGCGATGCGCGCGCAGGGGGACTGGGCCGCGCTGCGTGAACGGCTGCGTGCCGAACACCGGCAGATCCACGCGGCGCTGACCGACGGGGACCGGGCACGCGCCGCCGACCTGATCGAGGCGCACATCCGCGCGTTCCACGGCAGGCTGGTCCTCTAGCATCTGCCTTCGTCGCGGGCCCGCGGTGCCCGCCCGGGAGGAGGTCCGGCGTGCCTGCATCCGAGAGGTCCGAGGACGTCGTGCGCGCGGTGGCGGCCCGCCACCGGCGTGCGCTCGCCGACCTGGTCGAATCGTTGGACGACGCGCAGCTCGCCGCCCCCAGCCTGTGCGCGGGCTGGGACGTGCGGACGGTCGCCGCGCACGTCGCCTCGGTGCTGACGATGTCGATGCCGGGCCTGCTGCTGGACCTGCTGCTGGCCCGCGGCGACGTCGACCGGGCGATCGACCGGGTCGCCCGGCGGACGGCCCGCCGGCCGGTGTCCGCGATCGTCGCGACGCTGCGCGACCACGCGGACAGCCGGTTCGCCCCACCCGGCACCGGCCCGCGCGGGCCGATGACCGACGCCCTGGTGCACACCGCCGACATCACGGTCCCGCTCGGCCTGCCCCACGACCCGGACCCGGCCGACGTGCGGATCGGGCTGGAGTTCGTCGTCGGGCGGGCGGCCGCCGGGTTCACCACCCGGGAGCGGCTGGCCGGGCTGCGGTTCGTCGCCGACGACGCCGGGTTCGCCCACGGCGAGGGTGACGTCGTCTCCGGGCGGGGCATCGACCTGCTCGTCGCGGCCTGTGGCCGCGCAGCCGTGCTCGACCGGCTCGACGGGCCGGGGGTCGACGTACTGCACGGGCGCCTCGGCTGATCCGGCGCCGGACCGGTGGACCTCAGTCGCCGAGTCCGGCGAGCCGGGCGACGTGGGTCAACCGGTCGACCGCGGCGTGGTGCAGGTGCGCGCCGACCTCGGGATCGGCCTGCCCGGCGAACGAGCGGGCATGGGTCCCCTCGATCACGATGGCCAGCTTGAACCCGGCGAGGACCGTGTACCAGCCGACCGCGGACAGGTCGCGGTCGGAGCGGCGCGCGTAGGCCGCCACCAGTTCGTCCGTCCCGGGCAGCCCGCCGAGGGCGGCGAACGCGGCCCCGGCGAGCGGCTCGGGGCCCTCCGGCCAGGTGACCAGCAGCCAGCCCAGGTCGAGCAGCGGGTCGCCGACCGTGCACATCTCCCAGTCGACGATCGCCGCCACCCGCGGTGTCACGGGATCGAGCAGCAGATTGTTGAGGTGGTAGTCGCCGTGCACCAGCCCGGCCCGCGACTGTGCGGGCCGGTGGGCCTCCAGCCATCGGGCGAGCTCCGGGACGTGCGGGAGCCGGTGCCCCGGGTACCCCGGTACCCGCTCGTAGGAGGCGAGATGGTCCAGCCAGCGGGGGACCTGCCGTTCCAGGAACCCGGCGGGCCGGCCCAGCTCACCGAGGCCGATGGCCTCGTGGTCCACCGCGTGCAGCCGGGCGAGCGCGGTCGCGGTGTCCAGTGCGGCCGCCCGGCGGGCGTCCGGGTCGCCGCGGTACGGCTCGCCGACCGCGGTGCCCGGGTGGTCGCCCTCGACCGCCTCCATCAGGTAGAAGACCACGCCGAGCACGTCGGTGTCGGTACAACCCGCGACGAACGCCGGGTGCGGCACGTCGGTGCCGGCCAGCGCGGAGAGCACCCGGATCTCGCGGGCGATGGTGGCGTCGCTGCCCGGCCGCGGGTGTTCCGGTGGGCGGCGCAGCACCAGGTCGCGCCCACCCCAGGACAGCCGCAGCACCACGTTCTGGGTTCCGCCGCCGATCCGGTCGACCTGCTCGATCGGGCCGGACAGCCCGTGCCGCTGCCCCCAGCGGGCCAGTGCGGCGAGATCGACGACGTCGGCGGACAACCAGTCCGGCTGGCTCGCGATCGGCATCCCGGCACGGTAACCCGGGACGGGCGATCCGTCCCGGACCGTCCGCGGACGACCCGGCGCCGGGTTGAAGGAGTCGACAACACCCGGCCTGCCGGGCAGGTGACAGGGCTCACGTCACCGACCAGGGTGCGGTCATGACCAGCCAGCGCACGACGCCCGCCTCCACCGGCCCGGCCTTCGGGCTCTGGTACGACTTCCGCAACCCCGACCCGGACCGCCCGTTCAGCTCCTTCTACGCCGAGGTGCTCGACCAGATCTCCTGGGCCGAGCAGCGCGGTCTGGACTCGGTCTGGCTGACCGAGCACCACTTCTGCGACGACGGCTACAGCCCCTCGCCGTTCGTGCTCGCCTCTGCGATCGCCCAGCGCACCGCCCGGATGCGGATCGGCACCAACCTGATCGTCTCACCGCTGCACGACCCGGTGCGCCTCGCCGAGGACTCGGCGACCCTGTCGCTGCTCGCCGGCGGCCGGTTCGACCTCGGTGTCGGGCAGGGCTACTGGGTGCGCGAGTTCGAGGCGTTCGGTCGGAAGGTCACCCAGCGACCCAGCCTGCTGGAGGAGGGCGTGGAGGTGATCCGGCGGGCCTGGTCGGGCTCCGCGGAGGGCTTCGAGGGCCGCCGCTACCGGCTGCCGCAGCTGCCCGTCACCCCGGCGCCGGAGACCCCGCCGCAGCTGCTGGTCGGTGCGATGGCCGACGTCGCCATCGAGCGGGCCGCCCGGATCGCCGACGGGTTCCTCTCCACCCAGAACATCCACCACCGCAGCTACCTCGACGCGATGGAACGGCTCGGTCGCCCCGCCGCCGACGCCCGGATCTACGCCGGCCAGTGGACGATCGTCGCCGAGGACCCGGAGAAGGTCTGGTCCCAGGTCGGCGGGCACGCCCTGTACCAGCTCAACGAGTACATCTCGTGGGGCGCGTTCGGCCCGCCGGAGGAGGTGCCGCGGTTCACCGATCCCGCCCAGATCGTCGAGGCCGGTGCCTACCAGCTGATGGACGCCGCGATGGCGGTCGACCACTTCAGCACGCTGCTGTCGGACACCCCGCAGATCCGCGACGTGCACTTCTGGGCGATGCTGCCCGGTGAGCCGGTGGACAGCGGCTCGGAGCGCATCGCCTACCTGGCGGACAAGGTCGTCCCGGCGGTGCGGGAGCGGCTGCGCGCGTGAACGAGCTGCTCGTCACCGGGTTCACCGAGCGGGCCCGGCGTCACCACCCGCACCGGCCGATCGTCGGTTACGAGGGCGGGGAGCGGGTGCAGTGCTACGACTACGCCGGTTACGCCGAGCGGGTCGCCCGGCTCGCCGGGGCACTGCGCCGGCTCGGGGTGCGCCCCGGGGACCGGATCGGCTCGCTGTGCTGGAACCACCACCGTCACCTGGAGCTCTACGCCGCGGTGCCGCTGGCCGGGGCGGTGCTGCACACGCTGAACCTGCGGCTGTCGGCCGACGAGATCGCCTACATCGCCGGACACGCCGACGACCGGCTGATCATCGCCGACACCGACCTGATGCACCTGCTCGACGGCGTCCGCCCGGAGCTGGGGGTGCTGGACTCCGGCGACGCCTACGAGGCACTCGTCGCCACCGGTCCGGTGTGGAACGGGCCGCCGGAACGCGGTGAGGACGACCTCGCGGTGCTCTGCTACACCTCGGGCACCACCGGGCGGCCGAAGGGCGTCGGCTACACCCACCGCGGCCTCTACCTGCACACCTTCGCCGCGTGCCTGGCCGACGGGCACGCGATCTCGGCGCGCGACACGGTGCTGCACGTGGTGCCGCTGTTCCATGCGAACGCCTGGGGCGTCCCGTTCGCAGCGACGATGGCGGGTGCCGCGCAGGTGCTCCCCGGCCCGCACCCGTCGGTCGGTGACATCGCCACGATCATCGCCCGGGAGCGGGTCACCTACCTCGGCATGGTGCCGACGGTGGCCACCGACCTGCTGACGCACGTGCGCCGCGAGGGCAGCGACATGTCCTCGTTGCGCGCGCTCGTCCTCGGCGGCTCTACCCCGTCGCTGGAGCTGATCGCCGCCTGGGAGGACCTGGGCGTGCCGGTGTACCAGGGCTGGGGGATGACCGAGATCTCCCCGATGGCCACCTTCACCCGCGATCCCGATCCGCCCGACGATCCGGCCGAGCGGCACCGTCGCACCCGCACCCAGGGCCTGCTGCTGCCCGGCCTGGAGTGGCGGATCGTCGACGACGACGGCGCCGAGCTGCCCTGGGACGGCGAGTCCGCCGGGGAGCTGCTGATCCGCGGCCCCTGGGTGGCGACCTCCTACTACCTGGGGGAGGCGCCGGACCGGTTCACCGACGGATGGCTGCGCACCGGGGACGTCGCGACGATCGATCCCGACGGCCGGCTGCGCATCGTGGACCGGGTGAAGGACCTCATCAAGAGCGGCGGCGAGTGGATCAGCTCGGTCGCGCTGGAGCAGGCGCTGCTGGCCGATCCGGACGTCACCGACGCCGCGGTGATCGCGGTCCCGCACCGGCGCTGGCAGGAGCGCCCGCTCGCCGTCGTCGTCCCGCGGGAGGGCAGCACCGCCGACGGACCGGAACTGCTGGCCCGGCTGCGCGAGCGGGTGCCACGGTGGTGGCTGCCCGAGGACGTCGTCACTGTCGGCGCGCTGCCCCGGACCAGTGTCGGCAAGACGGACAAGCGGCGGCTGCGCACGCAGTTCGCCCCCACGACCGAGAAGGAGTGATCGACCATGGCGTACCTCGAGGTGGAGGACGGCAAGCGGGTCTTCTACGAACACCACGCCGGCGCCGGACGCCCGGTGGTGCTGGTGCACGGCTGGGCCGCCAACGCGCGCTGCTGGGACACCACCGTGTCCGCGCTGCTCGCCGCGGGGCACTCGGTCACCACGATCGAGCACCGGGCCTGCGGACGGTCCGACGCGGACTTCACCGACACCTCGATCGGGGCGATCGCCGGTGACGTCGTCGCCCTCGTCGAACACCTGGGCCTGCGTGAGCCGGTGCTCAACGGCTGGTCGCTCGGCGGTGCGGTGATCATCGAGGCGGCCCGCAGGCTCGGGTCGAACCTGGGCGGCCTGGTGCTGACCGGTGGCGCGACGCCCCGCTACACCAGGACGGAGGACTGGCCCTACGGCGGCACCCCGGACGACGTGGAGGGGGTGCTCGCCGGGTTGGCCGCCGACCGGCCGGGCACCTTCCGCACCGTCGCCGAGGCGGTGTGCGCCAAGCCGGTCGGCGAACCGACGGTGCAGGCGATCTGGCTGGCGTTCCTGGAGAGCGGTCCGCGCTCCTCGGACACCCTGCGCGACCTGGCCCAGATCGACCAGCGGGAGATCCTGCCGACGCTGACCGTCCCGGTGCTGCTGCTCTGCGGCCGGGAGGACGGCTTCGTCCCGTTCGACGCGGTCGCCGCGTCCCGCACGATGTACCCCGACGCCCGGTTGGTCGAGTTCGGCGGGGTCGGGCACGCCCCGTTCCTGGAGGACGGCGAGACCTACCGCACCGAGCTGCTGGGCTTCCTGGCCCGCCTCGGGAGCTGACCGTGGGGCGGACCTGGGTGGTGACGGGCGGGTCGCGCGGGATCGGCCGGGCCGTCGTCGACCGGGCACTCGCCGAGGGGGACACGGTGCACGTGCTGGCCCGGTCGGTGGAGCGCGACACCTGGCCCGTCGCGGTCCGCGACCGGGTGCACCCGGTGCCCGCCGACATCGCCGACACCGCTTCGGTGCAGCGGGCGATGGCGCTCGTCGAGCAGTCGTCGGGATCGGTGGACGTGCTCGTCCAGTCCGCGGGGGTGCATCGCGGCGGCCGGTTGGACCGGCTCGGCGACGACGCCTGGGAGGAGGTGCTGGCCACCAATCTCGGGGGTGCGTTCCGGGTGGCGCGGGCCGCCCGGCCGCTGCTGACCGAGGGCTCCTGCGTCGTCAACATCGGGGCTGTGGTCGGGCTGCGCGGGTACCCGGGTGACGCGGCGTACGGCTCGGCGAAGGCCGGGCTGGCCGGGCTGACCGCCACGCTGGCGATGGAGCTGGCCGCCGACGGGGTGCGGGTCAACCTGGTCGTCCCGGGCTTCGTGGACACCACGATGACGGCCGGGTTGTCCGGGGCCTCCCGGTCGGCGGTGGTGGACGGGATCCCGATGGGCCGGCCCGGCCGTCCGGAGGAGATCGCCGACGTGGTGTGGGCGGTGGCTGGGGCGACCTACATGACCGGCTCGACGGTCGCGGTCGACGGCGGGCTGCTCGCCTCGTTCGGAGCGCCCCGGCGCAGGCGGTCCTGAGCGGACGGCCACCGACGCGACGGTGCCCCGCAGCCGAGCGGCTGCGGGGCACCGTCGTTCATGTGCGGCCGATCAGGGGGTGACGAACACCGCGGTGGTGTGCTCGGTGTCCAGGTACTCCTTGACCGATGCGATCTTCCCGTCGCGCACCGTGAACAGGAAGTGGTAGAGGTTGTTGTAGACGCGGCCGTTGGTCAGCTCGGTGTAGGACTCGGTCTCGACCGCGACCCGGTCGCCCTCGGCGGTGAAGGCCAGCGGGGTCAGCCGGATCGCGCCGCTGGTGGTGGAGGCGGCGATCCCGGAGACCATCTCGGCGAACGCGGCCTTGTCCTTCGTCCCGGAGATGCCCGGGATCGTCCCGGCGACCCACCAGGTGGCGTCGTCGGTCAGCCGGGACAGGATCGCCTCGACGTCGCCACCGGAGAACACCTCCATGAACTCCGTGACGATCTGCTTGTTGCGCTCCTCGGTCGTGCTCATGTGTCCTCGTCCCTCGTCGTCAGCCCGCCCGGCACAGTGCGGGCGGGCGCGGTCAGCTGGCGGACGACCATGTCGGCGTAGCGGTCGGCGATCTCCTCGATCGTCAACCGCCCGGCCGGGTCGAACCACTCGTTCGGGCCGTTGATCAGGTCCAGGATCGCCAGGCCGGCGAGCCGGGGGTCGGGGCAGTCGAACTCACCCGCCTCGACCCCCTCGGCGATGTGCCGGGCGATCCGGCGCTGGTAGTCACGCCGGTAGCTCTGCACCGCCTCGAGCCGTTCCGGGGAGAGCGCGCGCAGCTCCCGGCCGGCGACGAGCCAGGCGTCCCGGTTGGCTCCGATGTGGGTGATGTGCGCGCGCACCAGCGCGGCGAGCCGCTCGGCGTGGCTCCCCGGACCGTCCAGCAGCGGCATCTGCTCCACGACCATGTCGCGGTCCACGACGTAGATCGTGTGTAGCAGCAGCTCCTCCTTGCTGCGGAAGTGGTGGTACAGCGACGCCGCCTGCATGCCGGCCGCGTCGGCCAGGGCCCGCATGCCCACCCCGTGGTAGCCGTGCTCCCGGAACATCCGGCTCGCCAGCGCGATGAGTTCGGACTTGCGGGAACCAGCGCGCGCCGGGCGTCCCCCCTGGCTCGGATCGGCGTTCATGACCCGAGACCCTGTCACCGTGACCACCTCCGGGAGCGGCCGGGGACCTCAGGCGGGGACGGCCGTCGAGACGCCCATCTTCTGCAGCTCGGGCACCACCTTCTCGCCGAACAGCTTCAGGCTCGCCCGGACCTTGTCGAACGGCAGGCCCGCGAACGACGGTGCGACGTTGGGCTGGTGGTCGCCGAACAGCTCGATCCGGCGCCGGTACTTCTCGATGATCTGCTGGGGAGTGCCCCAGATCTGGGTGTCGGCGTAACCCGCGGCGGCGGCCTCCATGCCGGCCTCGCGGATCATGTCGGCACCGGCCTGGTAGGCCTCGTAGCCCTTGGTCTCCCGCCAGTGCTTGCCGGCGAAGTCGTAGTGCTTGACGACGGAGAGGAAGTACCGCGACAGGTACTCGCGGGCCGTCCGCTCGGCGACCTCGGGGTCCTCGTGGCAGTAGATGAAGTCCTGGGTCAGGACCGGTCCCGGCTCGGTGCCGTGGGTCTCCCGGTAGACCTCGCGATAGCGTTCGATCGCGGGGACGTGCTGCTCCGCCGGGTACTGCATGAAGGTCATCATCCGGGCGCCGATCTTCGCCACCGCGGGCACCGAGTCCGGTGACATCGCGACGCCGTAGAGCCGGCCCTCCCAGTCGTTCCCGGCCTCCGGTGCCGGGCGGATGTCGACCCGGGGCTGGTCGTAGTAGGTGCCCTTGTGCTCGACGTAGCCCTTCCGCAGGCCCTCGATGATCAGCGGTGCGGCCTCGTCGAACCGGCCGCGGGACTCGTTCATGTCCTGCCGGAAGCCCTCGTACTCCATCTTCGCCAGACCGCGGCCCATGCCGAAGACGACCCGGCCGCGGGACAGGATGTCGAGCATCGCGACCTTCTCGACGACCCGTACCGGGTCGTTCCAGGGCAGGATCACCGCGCCGGTGCCCAGCTTGATCCGGCTGGTCCGACCGGTCAGGTAGCTCATCAACTGCAGGTTGTCCGGGCACATTGAGTAGTCGTCGAAGTGGTGCTCGGCCGCCCAGACGGAGTCGAACCCGTACTCCTCCGCCAGCACACCGAGCTCCGCCTCCTGACGGAACATCTCCGCGTCGCTCAGATCCTCGTGCCAGTTCTGGAACACGAGCAGGACACCGACATCCATGGCGGTTCGCCTTTCTCATCTCGACGAAGGGGTTGCCTAACGATCGTTAGGGCTGTCAGGGTAGTGTGACGCGTCACAGCGGGTCAAGGCTTCGACGGAGGTGGCAACGCACGATGGCGGGATCCCTCACCCACCTCACGGTCGGCCCGGTCCCGGCCCCGGTGCTGGTCGCGGACCCACCGGCCGCATCTGATCCGCTCGCCCGGCGACTGGCCGGGCTGTCCGCGGCGGTGCTCGCCGGTGCGCCACCCGGGCAGCTGGTCACCCGCGCGGCCGAGCTGCTCGGGTTGCCGGTCGCGCTGCGCGGCACCGACCCGCAACAGCTGCGTTGCTGGGCGGCGCCCGCGGCGTTCCGGCTGGACCGCGCGCCGGCGCTGCCGGCGGCCGCACTGGCCGTCCCCGAGCTGCGGCGCGGCCTCACCCGGCTGGGCCCCGGTCTGCCCTCGGTCGTCCTGCCGCCGGCCCCGGTGCACGGCCTGCCCCGCCGCCACCTGCTCGCGGTGCTGATGGTGGAGGGCGAGACCGGTGGCTACCTCGACGTCGCCGAGCTCGGCCGCTCACTGGGCCCGGCCGACGCCCCGTTCGCCGAGCAGCTCGCCGCCGTGCTCTCGGTGCAGCTGACCGGTGAGGTGGTCACCGCCCGCGCGGCCGCCCGCAACCGCGACGACGCACTGGCCGACCTGCTGCACGGCACCCGGGCCGAGCCCGACCTGGTCCGGCTCGCTGCGCGGGTGGGTCTCGACCCGGCCGTGGGCCACGTGCTGGTGCGGTTCCCGGTGCGGACCGGCCGGTCGGCGTCGGCGTGCCGGGACGGGGTGCTCGACGCGCTGACCGCGCTGCCCGGCGCCGCCCGTGGTGCCCTCGCCGAACCGGACGCCGTGGTGACGTTGCTGGAGCTGCCCCCGGAAACGGCACCGGGCGGGCTGCGCGGCCTGCACGACGCGCTGCGCTCCTGCCTGGACCGGGTCGCCGCGGTCACCGGTGTCCGGCGGGCCGTCGTCTCCGGCGCGATCCGGGAGGTCTGCGGTTATCCCGCCGCTCTCGCCGAGACCCGCGACGTGGACGAGCTGGCCGCCGCGCTCGGCGGGTCGGCCGACGTCGTCCCGGTGACCGAGCTGAGCACACTGCGGCTGGTCGTGAACGGCGACCGGACGGCGGTCGCCGTCCGCTTCGCCGAACAGTGCCTCGGACCGCTGCGGCGCAACGACACCGGCACCGGTGGCGATCTCGTCGAGACGTTGCGGTGCTATCTCGCCGCGGGCGCACAGGTGCGCGCGGCGGCGACCAGGCTCGGTGTGCACGAGAACACCGTCCGGTACCGGCTCGGCCGCATCGAGCACCTCACCGGGCTGGACATGCGCCGGTTCGACGCGCTGCTGGCCGCCCAGCTGGCCCTGCAGGTGGAGGTCCTCGCGGCCGGGCCGGACCCGTCCCACGAGGAGGGAAGCCCATGACCGTCCACGACGCGGAACACGACGACCTGGGGAGGGGCGCGCTCTGATGTGGGACTTCGAGACCGAACCGGAGTACCAGGAGAAGCTGGACTGGGTGGACGCGTTCGTGCGCGACGAGGTCGAACCGCTCGACCTGGTGCTCGGCGACCCCTACGACAAGTCCGACGAGACGGCGCGCCGGTTGGTCCGCCCCCTGCAGCAGCAGGTCCGCGAGCGTGGCCTGTGGGCGGCGCACCTGCGGCCCGAGCTCGGTGGCCAGGGCTACGGGCAGGTCCGGCTGGCCCTGCTGAACGAGCTGCTCGGCCGCTCGCGCTGGGCGCCGACGGTCTTCGGCTGCCAGGCCCCGGACTCGGGCAACGCCGAGATCCTCGCCCACTTCGGGACACCTGCGCAGAAGCAGCGCTACCTGCAGCCGCTGCTGGACGGCGAGATCTCCTCCTGTTACTCGATGACCGAGCCGCAGGCCGGCGCGGACCCGACCCTGTTCGTCACCCGCGCCGTCCGGGACGGTGCGGACTGGGTGATCGACGGCGAGAAGTGGTTCTCCTCGAACGCCCGGCACGCGTCGTTCCTGATCGTGATGGCGGTGACCGACCCGGACGCCGCGCCGCACGACCGGATGTCGATGTTCATCGTGCCCCGGGAGACCCCGGGCCTGACGATCGTGCGCGACGCCGGGATCGGGACCGAGCCGCCGGAGCACTCCAGCCACGCCTACCTGCGCTACGAGGGCGTCCGGGTGCCGGGGGACCATCTGCTGGGTGAGCGCGGGCGGGCGTTCGCGATCGCCCAGACCCGCCTGGGCGGGGGCCGGATCCACCACGGGATGCGCACCATCGCCCAGATGCGCCGGGCGTTCGACCTGATGCTGGAGCGGGCGGTCTCGCGTACCACCCGGCACGGCAGGCTCGCCGATATGCAGTCCACACAGGACAAGATCGCGGAGAGCTGGCTGGACCTGGAGCAGTTCCGGCTGCTCCTGCTGCGGACGGCCTGGCTGATCGACCGGCACCAGGACTACCGGGTGGTCCGCAAGGACATCGCCGCGGTGAAGGTCGCGATGCCGCGGGTCTACCACGACGTCGTCCAGCGGGCGATGCAGCTGCACGGCGCGCTGGGCATCTCCAACGAGATGCCGTTCTCGGCGATGATGGTCGACGCGCAGGTGATGGCGATCGCCGACGGCCCGACCGAGGTGCACAGGCAGACGCTGGCCCGGCAGCTGCTGCGTGACGTGCCACCGGGGGAGCCGCTGTTCGGGTCCGGGCACCTGCCCACCCGCACCGAGGCGGCCCGTGCGCACGTCGCGGCCCGGCTCGAGCACCTGGTGGCGAACGCCTGACGGCGGGGTGTCGATCGTTCAGGCGGTCGCGTCGCGGTGCTGCTCCAGCAGGTGCAGATAGGCCGCGGCGGACAGCGGGATCGAGTTCCGCTCGTCCTCGCTGAGCTCACGGCGCACCTTCCCCGGGACGCCCGCGACCAGCGACCCGGGCGGGACGACGGTGCCCTGGGTGAGCACCGCGCTCGCGGCGACCAGCGAACCGGAGCCGACGCGCACCCCGTTCATCAGGACCGCGCCCATGCCAACCAGCACGTCGTCGTCGATCGTGCAGCCGTGCACGACGGCCCGGTGCCCGATGGTGACACCGTCGCCGATCGTCACCGGGAAGCCGGGATCGGCGTGCACGACGGTGCCGTCCTGCACGTTGGAGCGGGCGCCGACCGTGATCGGCGCCAGGTCGGCACGCAGCACGCAGGTGTACCAGACACCGGTGCCCGCGCCGATCCGGACCTGACCGGCCAGGACGGCGCCGGGCGCGATCCAGGCGTCGGGGTGCACGTCGGGGTGGTGGCCGTCGATCTCGATCACTGCGGGGTCCTGTCCGTCCGGGGCGTCGGGGTGCGGCGATCCTACGTGCCGGCGACGCCGCGGAACGCCTCCAGCGCCTCGTCGTTGAACAGCACGAACCGGACGTGCTCGACGGCGGTGTCGGCGTCACGGACGGTCTCGACGGCGATCCGGGCGGCATCCGGGAGCGGCCAGCCGTAGATGCCGGCGGAGATCGCCGGGAAGGCGACGGAGCGCGCGCCCAGTTCGTCGGCGACCCGCAGCGACTCCCGGTACGCGCTCGCCAGCAGGTGCGAGCGGTCCTCGCGCTTCGCATGCACCGGGCCGACGGTGTGGATCACCCAGCGGGCCGGGAGGTCACCGGCCGTGGTCGCGACGGCCTGCCCGGTCGGCAGCCCGTCCGGGTAGCGGCCCGCGCGCAGCTCCCGGCACTCCCGCAGGATCGCCGGCCCGCCGCGACGGTGGATCGCCCCGTCCACCCCGCCACCGCCGAGCAGCGAGGAGTTCGCGGCGTTCACCACGGCGTCCACCTCGACCTCGGTGATGTCACCGCGTTCGACCTCGATCCGCGGACTCATCGCCGGACCTCCTCCCGCAGCCGCCCCAGCAGCGGGATGGCCGCGATCTTCTCCTCGGTCAGGGACTCCCACACGATGCCGCGCTCGGGGCGGGTCCGTCGATGCTCGCGGCAGTCGACGACGCGCTCCGGGGTGACGACCAGGTCGACCGGCACGTCGTGCGACGCCCACGGGATCACCCCGGCCTCGCGCAGCTGCAGCTCGTGGACGGTGGTGACGACCAGGGTCTCGTCGGAAATCAGCCCGGCTTCGCGGGCCAGCGCGAACTCCAGGTCGGCGAACCCACCGCCCTTGCCGAGCCGGGCGCCGTCGGCGCCGACCGCGACGCACCCGGTGACCACCAGGTCCACCGGTTCCAGGTCGTCGACCGCGACCCGGCGGGCCGAGCGGGTCGCGTTCGCGATGGAGGCGGCCCGCCGCGGCGGGTCGGCGAGGTGGTCCGGGTCGAGCAGGAAGAACGGGTCGTCCTCGGCCAGCTTGGGCACGGCCATGTAGACGGTCTTGCCGTCCTCGAGCGCGTAGCGCCGCACCGGCAGCTGCGCGGAGTCCGGGTTGGACTTGACCGTGCGGGCCGCGCACCACACGTCCAGCTCGCGCAGCCTGCGCGCCGCGACCTCGGCACCGACGAAGTTCGAGATCCGGTTGCGCGCACCGGGGAACCGGGCGGCCTTCTGCTCGGTGAGCGCCGTCCAGACCTCCTCGCGCAGCTCCGCCTTGCGGGCGAGGGTCTCCGGGTCGCCCCCGGCGTCGTGGTCGTGTCGGCGGCTCATGCCGCTCAGTGTTCCCGAAGGGCCTCGATCAGCTGGTCCCTGGTCATGTCGGAGCGGCCCTCGATGCCGACCCGCTGCGCCCGCTCGTAGAGCTGGTCCTTGGTCATGTCCTCGTAGTCGCCCGCTTCACCGCCGCGGGCGCCCACCGTGTCGCGGCCCTCGGCGGCCGCCGAGTTCGCGATCCGCGCCGACTTCTCCTTCGAGTTGCCCTCCTCGCGGAGGCGCTCGTACATCTCCTCGTCCTTGATGCTCTTCGCCATGGCCGCCGACTACCCGGCCAGGAGGGCTTCCAACCGGTCCAGGAACGGTCGCTGGGCGACGACGATGCGCTCCCGCGCCGTCGCGAGATCGCACCATTCGGCCCGGTCCAGCTCCGGGAACCGGATCCGGCGCCCGGAGCGGGGCGGCCACTCGATCTCCACCCAGCTGCCGTCGTCGGGCCGGTCGGCGACCGCACCGGCTCCGGTGAAACCGGCGCCGTCGAGGGCGAACGCGGTCACGGTCTTGCGGGACTGCCGGACGCTGCCCAGCTCGAGCGGCGCACCGTCGGGCGGTGGGGCGCCGATCTCCTCGGCGAACTCCCGGCGGGCCGCGTCCTGTGCGGTCTCCTCGGGACCGTGCTCACCCTTGGGGATCGACCAGGCGTGCTCCTTGCGGGCCCAGAACGGACCGCCCATGTGCCCGAGCAGCACCTCGGTGCCGCCCGGCCCTTCGCGGTAGAGCAACAGCCCGGCACTGGTCACGGGTGGCATGGGGGTTCCTCACGGTCGATCCGGTGCACGTGGTGGTGCGGCGGGTCGACCGGGTTGTCCGGAACGAGATCACCGGAGGCGACCCGGCGGAACCCGGCGGACTCCAGGGCACGCCAGGACGCCCGGTTCGCCGCACACACCGGCACGATGATCGCGGTCGCCTCCGGGTACCGCTGCCACACCCCCTGCACGGCGGCGGCGATGATCCGCGGGCCGAGGCCACGCCCGGTGAGCTCCGGCGGGCCGATCAGGTAGTCGATCGAGACAGCGCCTGCGGGGACCTGCAGGATCGGTGCGATCTCCTCGACGTACTCGGGGTAGTCGTGCCACCGGCAGCGCTGCAGCAGCCCTACCGGTGTCCCGCCGACCGACGCCACGAGATCCTCGGCCGGTTCCTCGCCGCGCATCGCGGGCCCGAAGTCCCGGTCGATCGCTTCGGGCGAGGTCTCGTGGTTCCACCAGCGCCGCACGTGTGGCTCGGCCAGCCAGGCCGCCAGCATCGGCAGGTCGGCGGTTCCGAGCGGGCGGAAGGTGACCGCACCCTCGGGTGCCGCGGCGCCCGCGGTCGTCAGGTCGACGGGTGCCGGGCGGTCGGCCATGGCACGACGGTAGCGCCGCCGCCGGGGCCGGGCAGCCGGATATCCGCGGGCCGCGCCGGTGGCCCGCTGCCGGTGGCCCACTGCCGGTGTGGCTCGTCCCGCCCGCGGCTGGGGCCCCGAGCCCGCGCCCGGGTGCCCCGGCCGCGAGCGGGTGCGTGCGCCCGCTGCCCGCCCGGGCACGCCGGCTCGTCCGCGGGGACGAGGCCACCGGTTCGTCGACCTCGTCCCCGCTGCCGACGCGCCGGGGAGCGAGACCGTTTAGCGTCGTCACGGACGAGGCGTACCGGGGTGCGCCGTAGGAGGGGGAGACGATGGGCGACGAGGAGCAGCAGCGGTCCGCGACGCGCTCGGGGCGGAGCCGGTGGTCGCGGCGGGAGTACACCCCGGAGGAGATCGAGGCCGGGAAGCAGGCGTTGCGGGACGTGGTGCCGTGGGAGACCCCGATGAACCGCGGCGACAAGATCCTGGTCTTCTCGACGCTCGGGGTGATGGCCGTGATGCTGGCGACGCTGCCGCTGCGGCCGTTCCTGCTGGCCTCCCACCCGATCGTGCTGAGCGCCGTGACCGGCAGCCTCTCGGCGATCGGTGCCGGCGCGGCGTTCGCCCGGATCGGCGAGGCCCCGCTGTGGTTGGTGATCGTCGCCGGGGTCTTCGGGATGATCAAGTTCGACTGGCTGTTCTGGCTGGCGGGGCGCCGCTGGGGCCCCAAGGTCGTGCAGTTCTTCGCGCCCGGGGACGGGGCGCAGCGGTTCATCGCCCGGGTCCGGGCCTGGCCGCGGTGGGCGATGCCGCTGGTGGTCGTCGCGGCCGCCCTGCCCGGCGTGCCCGCGGTGGCCGTGTACGCCCTCGCCGGGCTGGGCCGGATGCGGCTCGGCACGTTCCTGGTGTTCGACGCGCTCGGGGCGGCCCTGATCACCGGCCTGGTCGCCGGTCTCGGCTACGGCCTCGGCCAGCAGGCGGTCGACGTGGTGCTCATGATCGACCGGTACGCGCTGTGGATCAGCCTGGCGCTGGTCGTGTTCGTCGCCTACAGCTCGAGCCGCAAGCAGAAGTCTGCGCCACCGCCCGGGCCCACCACCCCCGCCGATTGACCGAATGCGGAGGGGTCAGGGAGCAGCGAGGCGCAGGCGCAGACCGCTGGCCCGGCCTGCGGGGCGGGCGATCGCGGCCCGGACCGCGGCCTCGGTGCCGATGATCCGGACCGACTCCTTGGCGCGGGTGACCGCGGTGTAGAGCAGCTCGCGGGTCATCAGCGGGGAGTCCGCGGGCGGCAGGACGACGGTGACCCGGCGGAACTGGCTGCCCTGGCTGCGGTGCACCGTCATCGCGTAGACGGTGCCGACCCCGCCGAGGCGGGCCGGTTCGAACGCGGCCGGTCGGCCCTCGCGCACGAACACCGCCCGCCGCCCCTCACCGGTCCGGACGACGACGCCGGTGTCGCCGTTGAACAGGCCCAGGTCGTAGTCGTTCGCGGTGACCAGCAGCGGCCGCCCGGGGAACCACGGGGCCTGCGCGTCGTACCCGGGGCGGGCCGCGGCGAGCCACCGTTCGATCTCCGCGGTCCAGCGGGCCACACCGTACGGACCTCGCCGGTGCCCGCAGAGCAGCCGGTGGTCGTCGAGCACCCGCAGCGCTCGCCCGACCTCTCCGGCCTCGGCCGCACCGATCAGGTCGAGCGCCGAGGTCACGACCTGCGACCGCAGCGCAGCCAGCCCCTCCGCGCCGACCTCGGCCGGGTCCGCCGGGACGAACGCCAGCTCCGCCGGGTTGTCGCCGAGCAGGGCCATCGCCGCGTCACCGTCGCCGGACTGGACGGCGGCGGCGAACGCGGCGATCGCACCGCTGAACCGCCAGTTCCGCTGCAACCGGACGACGCCGTTGCGCACCTCGACCGGCGTACCGGGCACACGTCGCGGGCCGCCGTCGGTGGTACCGCCGGCGGCTGCGTCCTCGGTGGCGGCCGGGGCGGCGTCGATGGGCGCGTCGCCGGTGGCGGCCGGTGCGTCGACGGCATCGGTGTCCGGGTCGTCGTCGACACCGGCGGGGCGAGCGGCCCGGCGCTCGTCCCGGAACGCGCCGCAGCGCTGCAGCGCGTCCTGCAGGACCGGTTCGGCACGGCCGGTGGCCTGCGCGAGATCGCCCAGCACGGCTCCCGCCTCCACCGAGGCGAGCTGCTCCGGGTCGCCCACCAGGACGAGGCGGGCGTCCGGCCGGACCGCCTCCAGCAGTCGCGCCATCATCGTCAGCGACACCATCGAGGTCTCGTCGACGACCACCACGTCATGCGGCAGCCGATTGCCGCGGTGGTGCCGGAACCGGCCGGACGCGCCGCGCGAACCGAGCAGCCGGTGCAGGGTGGAGGCCGTCGTGCCCTCGACCGCGGCCCGGTCGCCGGGCGGCATGCGGGTGACGGCGTCGGCGACCGACTGGGTGAGCCGGGCGGCGGCCTTCCCGGTCGGTGCGGCCAGGGCCACCCGCAGCGGCGGGAGACCCGGCCGGGCGGAGTGCAGGTCGTGCAGGACGGCGAGCAGGCGGGCCACGGTCGTGGTCTTGCCGGTGCCCGGGCCACCCGCGATCACGCTGACCGGGCGCAGCGCGGCGACCGCCGCGGCGAGCCGCTGACGTTCCGCGCCGGGCTCGTCGAGCAGCCGGTCCAGTGCGGCGTTCAACCGCTGCGGGTCCACGTCGGCGACCGGGCCGGAACGGGCGACGAACTCGCGCCGGACCAGCTCCTCCTCCTGCCAGTACCGCTCCAGGTAGAGCAGGTCCCCGAGCAGCCGCAGCGGCCGCCCGGCCGGGCCGGTGTCGCCCTCGGCGACGAGCGGACTTGCCGCGCAGGCCGCCCGCCACGGGCCCGGCTCGGGCCACGGCAGCCCGGACACGTCGACGGCGACCTCGCCCTCGCCGGACGTCGTCGACGCGACCGAACCGAGATCGACGCAGACCGACCCGTTGCGGATCGCGCGCACCGCCAGCGCCGCGGCGAGCACCACCGGCTCCGGCTCCGCCGACGCGGGGTCGGCGGCACCGGTCGGGTCGCCGCGCCCGCCGAGCCGGGCGAGCCGTCGCGCCACGTGCACGTCACCGGGGGCGAGGACGTCGGCCTCGTTGAACGTGGCGAGCACCCCGTCCGCGGTGCGCGCGGCCCGCGGGCCGTACGGGTCCCGCTCGGGTCCCGCCGTCGTCCCGGTCGCCGTTCCGCTCGTCATGCGGGGCCTCCGTCCAGCAGCTCGGAGAGATCCTCGACCAGCGCGGTGGGTGGCCGCCAGGCGAACACCCCGCACGGCGCGGCGAGCGGGCCGGCACCGGTGACCGGTGTCGCCGGCCCGCACATGCCGCGCAGGAACAGGTAGCCGACGCCGCCCAGGTGGGTCTGCGGGTCGTAACCGGGCAGCCGCCAGCGCAGATAACGGTGCAGCGCCACCGCGTAGAGCAGCGCCTGCAACGGGTAGTGCGCCTCGCTCATCGCCTCGGCCAGCCGGTCGGCGGTGTAGTGCGCCGCGGTGAGCGGCTCCCGCCCGGCTGCGCTCATCGGGCCGAGCCAGTTCGTCTTGTAGTCCACGACCAGG
Source organism: Pseudonocardia sp. NPDC049635 (assembly GCF_040659795.1). Lineage (NCBI taxonomy): Bacteria > Bacillati > Actinomycetota > Actinomycetes > Pseudonocardiales > Pseudonocardiaceae > Pseudonocardia > Pseudonocardia sp. NPDC049635. The sequence goes on along the minus strand of NZ_JBFAON010000011.1, from coordinate 111,505 downwards.
TAGCGCCCGTCGACCCGCAGCACCGAGTCGATGCTGCCGGTCAGGTAACCGCGCAGCGGTTGTCCGGCCAGGTCCGGGCCGTCGAGCCGGTCGGCGTAACCGTGCAGCGGGTCGTCGGGCCCGATCCGCCTGCGGAGGGCCGCGGCCAGCCCGGCCAGGGTGAGCCGGCCGGTGGGGGTGTCGCCGCCGCACAACGGCAGCTCGAAGTCGAGCTCGGAGAGTCGGTCGGCCGGGACGACGTCGGCGAGTGCCCGGCCCGACGCGAGCGGGCCGAGCGGGGTGCGCAGCACCGGGACCAGCGCGTCGGCCAGCGCCCCGGGATCGACGTCGGCCGGCTGGCGGGTCAGCTCGGCGGCGACGTGGGCGACCAGCTCGGCGCGCAGCGCGTCGTCGCCGCGCGCCGCGACGGTGGTGTCCAGATGCTCCAGCACGGCGTGCACCAGGGTGCCGAACCCGGCGCCCAGCGGCAGATCCGCCATCGGCGACGGCACCGCGGCCGGGTCCGGCCCGGAGGGAGCGGTGGCCGTGCCGGACGGCCGGGGCGCGCCGCCCGCGGCCACCGGCCCGCCCGGGTCGGGTTCGTCGCGGACGCCTTCGACCTCGGGTTCGGTGAGCACCCCCGGCGTACCGGCCGGTTCCTCCTCCGGCTCGTCGGCGAGCGGGAGCCGGTGCGCGGCGTGCGCGGCCGCGGTGAGCGCGGTGTAGGACGTGCGCCGCCACGCTGTGTCCAGGCTCCGCCGGAACTCGGCGACCGCGGGCCGCTCGTCGTCGGTGGGGGCGGGGCGGCGCACCGGCTCGCGGTCGTGCAGCGTCTCCACGGTCGCCCCGCTGCCGTCGAACCGTTCGCGCAGGAACTGCAGGGCCGCCGCGTCGCCCGGCACCGTCGCGGTGCCCGCCGGTTCGGCGCCGGGGCCGCCGTTGCCGAACAGGATCCGGTGCAGCGACGACGCCGCGGTCGTGGTCGCCGGGACCCACCAGGCGACGACCTGGCTGCACGCACGGGTCAGCGCGACGTAGAGCAGCCGCAGGTCCTCGCCCGCCTCCTCCGCCTGGTGCGACGCGGTGCGGCCCGGCCGGTCCGGACCGGTCGGACCGCCGACGTCGAGCAGCCGCCGCGGCCCGCCACCGGGGGCGGTGTCGTGGTAGAGCAGCGGATCGGGGGTGTCGTTGACCCAGCGGTCCCAGGCGAAGGGCAGGTAGACGACCGGGAACTCGAGGCCCTTCGACCGGTGCACGGTGACGATCTGCACGGCGTCGGCGTCGGACTCCAGGCGCCTGCTGCGCTCGGCGGAGGTGTCCCGGGCGGCCTCACCGATCCGGTGCCGCAGCCACTCGGTGAGCGCGGTCGGGCCGAGATGGCGCTCCAGCGCCGCCGAGTGCAGGACCTGCCCGACGTGCCGCAGGTCGGTGAGGTCGCGCTCGCCGTCGGGCCGCGACAGCAGCCGCCGGGCCGGCGCGTACCGGGCGAACACCGCCTCGGCGAGCGCGGCGACGCCGCGCGCGGCGAGCACCGCGTGCCAGCTGCGCAGGTTCGCGCCGAGCGTGTCGACCAGCTGATCGGCGCCCAGCCCGCAGAGATCGGCGACGGTGTGCCCGACGAACCGGGTGAGCGCCGCCGCCCGCAGCCGCAACGACCGCTGCGGCTGCTCGACGGCCTCCAGCAGGGTGAGCCAGTCGGACGCGGCCGGAGTGCCGAACACACTGGTGCTGCCGGTCAGCACGGCGGGGACACCGGCCTCGGCGCAGGCGTCGCGGACCCCGGCGCCCTGCGCGTTCGTCCGGACCAGGACGGCGACCTGACCGGGCCGCAGCGGCGCCCCCTGGTAGGTCGCCGGGCCGGCGAGCAGCTCGGACAGGTCGGCGGCGACGTCGCGGGCGACGAGCTTCCGTGCACCGGGGGCCCGGCCCAGCCGGCGGCCGGTGAGGTCGAGCCGGTCCCGGTCGACCAGGCGCAGCCGCAGCGGCGCGGCTCGCGGCGCGGTGAGCCTGGCCGCGGTGTGGTGAGCCTCGACCGGGTGCACCACGATCTCCGGGTCGCCCAGCGTGCTCCCGTCGAACACCCGCTCCAGGGCGGCGAGCAGGGCCCGGTCGCTGCGCCGGTTGGTCGACAGCGTGCGCTTGTGGGCGGCGGCGGCCGCGGCCTGCAGGTAGCTGTGCACGTCGGCCCCGCGGAACGCGTAGATCGCCTGCTTGGGGTCGCCGATCAGCACCAGCGTGGTGCCGGGCACCGAGTGGAAGGCGAGCGAGAGGATCTCCCACTGCAGCGGGTCGGTGTCCTGGAACTCGTCGACGAGCACCACCGAGAAGCGCGACCGCAGCCGCTCCCGGGCCGCCGGGCCGCGCACCGGGTCGCGCAGTGCCTGGGCCAGCCGGGTCAGCATGTCGTCGTAGCTGTAGATCCGCAGCCGCCGCTTGCGGGCGTCGACCTCGCGCCGCACGGCGGTGGCGAAGCCGTACCGGACCGCCGCGACCGAACGTGGATCGGCGTCGCGGGGCTCCAGCTCGGCCTGCGGGTCGGCGACGGCGCGACGGGCCAGCGCGAGCGCCTCGGCGCGGGTGAAGGCGGGCCGCCCGGCGTCGGGGTTCGCGTACTTGCGGACGTAGAAGTCGTCGACGACCTCTGTGACGACGTCGTCGACGTGTTCGACGAACTCGGCCTCCGGGTCGTTGTCACCCGCCACCCCGAGCCCGGCCAGCATCTGCATGCAGAACTGGTGGGTGGTGGCGATCGTGGCGGCGTCGAACGACGCGGAGGCCTCGGCCAGCCGGGCCCGCCGCCGCTCGATGTCGGCCGGCTCACCCGCGGCGAGCAGGGTGAGCACCGGGTCCCCTCCCGGCACGGGCTCGCCGTCGAGCACCGCGGCGAGCGCCCGCTCGGTGCCGACCAGCCGCTCCCGGACCCGTTCCCGCAGCTCCTGGGTGGCGTCACGGCCGAAGGTGACCAGCATCAACCGGTCCAGCCCGGCGACCCCCTCGGCCACGTAGCGGGTGGCGAGCGCGGCGATCGTGTAGGTCTTCCCGGTTCCGGCGCTGGCTTCCAGCACGACGGTGCCCTCGGGCAGCGGCCCGTCGACGGAGAAGGTCGGGGCCCCCAGCACGGCGGTCACGGCGCGTCCTGCCTCTCGTGGTCGAGCAGCGGGCCCCACAGCCGGGTGGCGAGCGCGCCGAACCGGGTCGGTTCGGCGCCGTCGCCGGGTTCGTCGCGCAGCAGCAGCGGGGCACCGGCACCGCGGACGAAGACGTGTGCGGCGTCGTCCCGTTCGAAACGGGACCACTCGGCGTCGGCTGCGGCCAGCGCGTTCGCCGGCACCACCCCGCGGGACCGGTTGCGGGCGTAGACGGCGGCCGCATCGGTCGGCAGCGGGAGCGGCTCGCGCAGACCCTCCCGGCGCAGCGCGACCAGGTCGCCGAGTACCCGGCGGGCCAGCGCCGGGTCGACCGGCCCGAGGGTGGAGCGGGCCGGCCCGCCGCTGCCTCGCCCGATCGTCACCGCCGACCAGCGCCGGCCCGGGTGTGCGGCGGTCAGCGCCAGCAGCTGGACCCAGGCCCGCAGCCGCTGCTTGGCCTTGAGCCGCGAGTACTCCACCCGCACGACGACGTCGCCGTGCACCCCGGGGACGGTGCCGGCCACCGCGACCCCGTCGAGCTCGGCCACCAGGTCCTGGGAGGTGGCCTCCCCGGTGCGGACCGCCGCGGCGAGTGCGACCAGCGGTTCCACCCGCCCGCCGACGTCGGTCAGCACCCGGCGACCGATCCCGCCCGGCGGCAGGTCGCCGCGCAGCGTCTCGGCCCGGGCGACGGCCTGCGGGGGCGCGCCGGCGAGCCGGTCGGCGAGCAACCGGTCGCCGATCCGCCACGTGCCCAGGCCGTCGAGCTCGACCGGCAGCGCGTCGTCGGGTTCGGCGTTCTCCTGCGGCGGGAGCACGCGTACCCGCTGCCGCAGGAAGGCCCGCACCGGGTGCTCGACGAACGCGACCAGGTCGTCGAGCTGCACCGGGTCCTCGGTGACCTCCGGGTCGGGCAGCGGTGCCGGCCCGAACAGCGGCGTCACCGTGCGCGGGCCCGCGGCCACCTCGGCACCGGCGAGCGCGGCCCGGTCGAAGCTGAACGGGCCGTCGGCGAGCAGTTCACCGGGCCGGAAGTTCCGCCGGTCGAACGGTTGCAGCGGGTGCCGGGCCCGCAGCGCCTGCGAGGCCCGGACTCCCGGGACCTGTACGCAGGCGTCGATCGCGTCGCACAGCTCGCCCACCGGCACCGAGGGCGGTCGGTCCGCGCCGGTCCGCTCGTCGGCCCCCGAGCTGACCACCACCAGGTGCGAGGTGGCCGAGCAGATCGCGTCGAGCAGCAGCTGGCGGTCCTCACCGCGCGGGTCGCGCTCGCCGACCACCGGGTCGCGGGCGAGCACGTCGTCACCGTCGGGGGCGCCGGCCCGGGGGAACACCCCGTCGTCACAACCGAGCAGGCAGACCACCTTGTGCGGGACGGCGCGCATCGGCACCAGGGTGGCGACGGTGAGCGTGCCGGTGCGGAAGTTCGCCCGGCTCGGCCTGCCGCGCAGCCGCTCGGAGAGCAGACCACGGACGTCGGGCAGGTCGAGGTCGACGCGCTCGGCCTGCGGGCCCGCCGAGGCCAGCACGTCGGCCAGCTCCGCGCGGGCCTGCCCGGCCTGCCAGGCGTCGGCCGGGGCGGTGTCGGTGAGGGCGGCCAGGCCGTCGGTGAGCGCGCCGACCCAGGCCGACAGCGGCTGCGGACCGTGCAACGCGGCGAGGGTGGTGGCCAGCCGGTCGACGATCTCGGCCAACCGGCCGACCAGGTCGACGTCGGAGGAGTCGACCTCGTCGAGCGGCAGCGCACTGCCCAGCCAGACCGGTGCACCGGGTGTCTCGGCCATCGCGACGCCGACCAGCAGCCGGTCCAGCCCGGCCCGCCAGGTGTTCTGCTCCACCCCGTCGAGCCGGTAGGGGGCGCGGTGCGCGGCGTCGAGCCCCCAGCGCACCCCGGCCGCGGTGACCAGCTCGGAGATCCGCTCCAGCGCGTCGTCGTCGAGCCGGAACCGGCGGCGGACCGGGCCGGAGGCGATCAGGTCCAGCACCTGGGACGCGGTGAGCCGGGACCCGGCGAGCTCCAGCAGGGTGGCCACCGTGCCCAGCAGCGGATTGGCCTGGCGCAGCGCGCGGTCGGCCAGCCGCACCCGCAGCAGGTGCCCGGGATGCAGCTCGTCGCGCGACGGGCCTGCGTCCGCGCCGTCGGTGCCGGGCTCGGGGGCCAGCCCGAACGAGGCGGTGATCAGCGGTGCGAAGACCTCGATGTCCGGGCACATCACGATGATGTCGCGCGGTTCGAGCTCCGGATCGGCGGCCAGCAGCCCGAGCAGCACCTCCCGGAGCACCTCGACCTGCCGGTCCGGGCCGTGACAGGAGTGCAGGACGACACTGCGGTCGGCGGGGTCGAGCGGCGGGCGGTCGGCGGGTCGGGGCGGCGGTGCATCGTCGCGCAGGGCGGCCTGCAGCTGGTGCAGCAGGCTCGGTGCGCCGGCCGGCCCGGCCGCGGGGTGGTGGGTGTCGACGACGCCCGGTCCGGCCGCGGGCAACCGCAGCGCCAGTTCGCGCACGTCGCGGCCCAGCGAGCGCAGCAGCGGGTTGCGGACCAGCGCCGCGCTGCCGTCGGCGGTGCGGGCGGGCGGATCGGCGGGGCGGGCGGTCCGCACCGCCTCCCACATCACGGGGGAGGGGTGCGGAAGCCACAGGTGCACGTCGCGGTGCACGGCCAGCGCCTCCAGCACGGCGAGGTGCTCGGCGGCCAGCCGGGTCGGCCCGAACAGCGAGATCCGCGCCGCCGGCTCACCGGGATCGGCTCCGTCGCGCAGCGCGGTGACGGCCTCGGCGAGGCGCTCCGCCGGGCCGGGCACGGCCAGCGCGGCCCGCAGCCGCCGCCACAGCTCGGGCTGCCAGGCCAGGTCGGGCGGCACCGCGTCGTCGCCGAGCGCCCAGGAGTGCAGCAGCGCGGGGCGGTGCGTGGCATAGGAGCCGAACAGCCCGACGAGGGCCCTGGCCAGGGCGTAACGACGACCGTGCCCGCCCTGCTCCAGGTGCGCGGCGAGACCGGTGAACCGGCCGTCGCCGGAGGCCCCCGAGACGACCGCACCGTCGATCAGCTCCAGCAGCGGCCACACCGCGCGCCCCGGTGCCCACGGGTCGGCCTCCGGATCGGTGCCGGTGACCCGGGAGACGACCTCGCCGAGCAGGACCGCGGGCGACGGGAACCGCACGTTGGCGCACACCCCGCCGCTGCCGCCGCCGGCGCCGAGCCGGTGCGAGAGCCGCTGTGCCAGCCACCGCTCCACACCGCGCTCGGGCACCGCGACGATCTCCGGGGCGAACGGGTCGGCGGCACCGCCGGGTGCGGGATCGGCGAGCAGCCCGGCCAGCGCCTCGACGAGGGTGTCCGCGCGTTCGGACCGATGCAGCTCCAGCACGCCCGGCACGTTATCGGCGAGGACCGACAGCGAACGCGCGGGCTCTCACCAGCGGGACACGCCGTAGTCCTTCAGGAACACGCCGTAGAGGTCCTCGCCGCGCTCACCGGCGACGATCGGGTGGTAGACGCGGGCGGCGCCGTCGGACAGGTCCAGGGGTGCGTGGAAGCCCTCCTCGGCCAGCCGCATCCGCATCGGGTGCGGGCGCTCGTCGGTGATCCACCCGGTGTCCACCGACGTCATCAGGATCCGGTCGGTGGTGAACATCTCCTCGGCGCTGGTCCGGGTCAGCATGTTCAGCGCGGCCTTCGCCATGTTCGTGTGCGGATGTCCCGGTCCCTTGTAGCCGCGGCCGAACACGCCCTCCATCGCGGACACGTTCACCACGTACTTGCGGTGCGGCCCGGCCGCGGCCATCGCCGGGCGCAGCCGGGAGACGAGGATGAACGGGGCCGTCTGGTTGCACAGCTGAACCTCGAGCAGCTCGACCGGGTCGACGTGCTGCACGTGGTCCACCCAGCTGTTCACGGCGGCGGTGTCGGGCAGCAGCCCGCCCGCGTCCACCGCGGTGCCGGCCGCGATCCGTTCCGGCGACGCCGAGCGGGCGGTGACGGCCAGCGCGGCCAGGTCCGCACCGGGAAGCGCCCCGGCGAGCAGCGCCGGGTGCTCGCGCGCCGCGCTGGTGAACGACAGGATCTCCGGCAGCTCACCGGCGGGCAGCGGCTCGGACTCGGCGGCCTCGATCGCGGCGTAGGAACCGGGGGAGCGGCGCACCGTCTGCGCCGCGTTGTTGACGAGGATGTCCAGCGGCCCGGCGGCGGCGACCTCGTCGGCCAGCGCGACGACCTGTCCGGGATCGCGCAGGTCCACCCCGACCACCCGGAGCCGGTGCAGCCACTCCGGGCTGTCGGCGAGCGCGGCGAACCGGCGCGCCGCGTCGCGCGGGAACCGGGTGGTGATCGTGAGGTGCGCTCCGTCGCGGAGCAGCCGCAGCGCGATGTACATGCCGATCTTGGCGCGGCCGCCGGTGAGCAGCGCGCGGCGTCCGGTCAGGTCGGTGCGGGCCTCCCGGTGGGTGTGGTGCGCGGCCGCACAGTCCGGGCAGAGCTGGTGGTAGAAGGCGTCGACGACGGTGAACCGGGTCTTGCAGGTGTAGCAGCCGCGGGCCCGGTGCAGGACGCCCGCGGTCGCCCCGCGGACCGAGGAGACCAGCGGGATGCCGGCCGTCTCGTCGTCGGTCCGGCCCTCGGCACCGGTCGCGGTGGCCGCGGTGACGGCGGCGTCGGAGGCCCGTTCCCGCTCGCGCTTCTCGGCGCGCCGGCGCAGCCGCACCGACTTCCAGATCCCGGCGGTCGCCCGGCGCACCCGGACCGCGTCCGGGTGTTCCGGCGGCAGCTCGTCGACCTGGGCGAGGACCTTCAGCGCGGTCGCGAGCTCGCCGGGATCGATACCGGTGCCGCCCGGACCGGCGGAAACGTCGACACCGCTGCTCACGACCCCATTCTAGGAGTCACGACGCGAGCGGCTGATCCAGCCCGACCTCGTCGGCCATCTCGGAGAGGACCGCGATGTTCAGCTCGAAACCGAGCACCGCCTCGGCGGTCACCCGGGAGCGGGCCGCGGAGTCCCAACCGGTCGAGTCGAGCAGCTCGCGGTAGCGGGCCCGGAACCGCGGCGGCGCGCCGAGCGCGGTGAAGTCGTAGAACCGGACGCCCCCACCGGACAGGCCGTAGGTGCGCTGCAACAGCTTTCCGATCACCTGGCCGCCGGACAGGTCGCCCAGGTAGCGGATGTAGTGGTGGGCGACGAACCGCTCCGGGTCGGTCGCGGCGGTGTGCAGCCGCTCCACGTAGCGGGTGGTGGCCGGCAGGATCCGCGGGACGCCGCTGCCGAGCGCGTCCAGGTCCTCGTGCAGCGCGGGCAGCCGGCGCAGCTCGTCGATGACGAAGCGGCCGGCCACCGGGTGGTCGGCCATCGCGTCGGAGGCCGCCTCCAGCGCGGTGTAGATCGCGACGTACTGCTCCGCGAGCAGGGTGTAGCCGTCGAGCGGGAGCGCGCCGTCCAGCAGCGCGGCCATGTAGGTGGACCGATGTGCCTGCTCGTGCACCTCGTAGGTGGCCCGGCGCAGCTCGGCGGAGAGCGAGGTGTCGACCGGTGTGCCGGAGATCGGGGTCGTGGCGCTCATCAGGCCCTCCCGTGCAGCGGAGCGTCACGGCGCCGGGATCTGACACCGTGTCAGATCACGATGGTAGAGCCTCGACCCGGGTAAGGCTAGCCTCAGTCGGGTCGGGCCGTCGAGGGCGTGACCATCCGCAGCACCGCACGCACCGCCGTCTCGACGGTCTCGTCCAGCTCGCCGGCGGGTACCTCGACGATCTTCCGGCTGGACAGCGCGGCCGTGACCAGCCCGGCCAGCACGGCCGGATCGTCACCGGACATCGAGCCGTCCAGCGCACCGTCGGTGAGGATCGCGGTCAGCCGGTCGCCGATCGGGTCGGCGTGCGCGGCGATCCGGCGGTAGGCCTGCGGGTCCAACGCACCGGCGAGCGCCTGGCCGGGGGGCAGGTGGAACTCGGCGAGCCGGCGCAGTTGCATCCGGGCGAACACGGCGAGCCGGTCGGCGGGGGAGCCGGCGCCGGCGAGCGCGGAGTCCAGATCGGTGACGTAGCGGGCGGCCTCGGCCTCCACGAACGCGACGAGCAGGGCCTGGCGATCCGGGAAATGGTTGTAGAGGGCCGATCGGCCGACACCGGCGGCGGCGGCGACCCCGGAGAGCGTCACCGACTCGAACCCGCGTCCGTAGAGCTGCTCGCGCAGCGCGGCGAACACGCGCTCGCGCACCTGCTCACGATGCGAGGCGAGCGAACCCCCGATCACCTTCGGCACGCGGGCCAGTCTAGGCCCGCGTGCCGCGGAACGGGTGGGGTCAGAGCTGCTTGAGCACCGACTCGACGCCGGACACGTCGACCGAGGACGGCACGTCCTCGACGCCGAGCCATTGCACCACACCGTCCTTGATGATCGCGGCGTAGCGCTTCGACCGGGTGCCCAGCCCGAACTTCGAACCGTCCATCTCCAGGCCTGCGGCGGCGGCGAACTCGGCGTTGCCGTCGGCGAGCATCAGCACGGCGTCACCGACGTTGCGGGCCTGCGCCCAGGCGCCGAGCACGAACGCGTCGTTGGTCGAGGTACAGGCGACGGTGTCGACGCCCTTCTGCTTCAGCTCGTCGGCCCGCAGCACGAAACCGGGCAGGTGGGTGTCGGAGCAGGACGGGGTGAAGGCCCCCGGCACGCCGAACAGCACGACGGTGCCGCTGCCCAGGACGTCGGCGCTCTGCACCGGCTTCGGGCCGTCGGCGGTCGGGGTCATGAGCTGGACGTCGGGGACGGTGTCTCCTGCGGCGAGTGCCACGGATCCTCCTGTTGATCGGCGATCGGACCGGATCCGAGCCTAGTGCCCGGCCCGGGTTCAGCCCGCATCACCGGGCGGCAGGTCACGGTCCGGCCAGCCGAGCAGCCGGGCACCGAGCACGGCGGCGTGCAGCGTGAAGCGTTGCGCAGGGTCTGCCGGGTCGTGGCCGGTCAGCTCCGCGATCCGCTCCAGCCGGTAGGAGACGGCGCGGACCGACAGGTGCAACCGGCGCGCGGTCCCGGCCACCACGCAGCCGGTGGCGAAGAAGGCCTCCAGGGTGTCCAGCAGCGGTGCCGCGCCGCCGCGGGCCCTGGCCAGCGGTACGACGACGGTCTGCACCAGGTCGGTGATCGCCGGCTGGTCCCGCAGCAGCACCCGGTAGACCAGCATGTCCTCGGCCCGCAGCACCGGAGCCGGGAGCGAGAGCCGGCCCGCGGTCGTCAGCGCCTCCCTGGCCTCCTCGTAGGAGCGGGCGATCCCGTAGGAACCGGGGTGCGCGCGGCCCACCGCCACCCGCCAGCCGGGGCCGCGTCCGGCGCGGGTCAGCTCGCCGTGCAGCAGGCCGCCGAGCCCGCTCCCGCCGGTGCCCGCCGGGGCGATCACGACGATCCGGCCGTCCTTCGTGGCGACCAGCACGTCCCGGTCCCCGACCCCGCGCACGACGGCACGTTCCAGGGCGGCCGGTACGGCGTCCACCCGACCCGGGCGGCCGTCCGGTGCGGCCAGTGCGACCTGGTGCGGCCGGCCGAGGTCCATCCCGAACGGCTCGGCCCGCGCGACCAGCCCGCCGGCGTCACCGTCACCGCGCAGCAGGTCCTCGATCAGCTCACGACGCAGGGTCTCCTCGTTGCGCACCAGGTCCCGCCGGGCCGTGGTGTAGCCGTCGGCCAGACCGGCCACGGCCAGATCCACCGCCCGCATGACGGCCTCGGCCGCGTCGGCCGTCGCCCCGGCGTCCCGGAACTGCGCGTCCGCCGGGAGCTCCCGCCACAGCCGCCAGGCGGCCGAGAGGTAGAGCTGCACCGCGTTGCCCGCGCTCACACCCAGCTCGGCCGCCCGGCCGCCGTTGCGCCGGACCGCGTCCAGCTCGGAGTCCGAGGGCAACCGGCCCGACGCCGCTGCATCGGCCAGCACCCGCAGGAAGCCACCGAGCAGCTCGGGCGGGACACCGCCCGCCCCGCGCCCGGCCTCCTCGGCGACCCGGCGCAGCCAGGCCTCGGAGACCGGCGCGTCCGGACATCGGGCGCCGTTGCGGACCTCGCCCCGTTCCGTCCCGTACACGCCCGGGTCGGTTCAGTGCTCGAAGGGCACGGCACGCAGCAGCGTGCACTCCGCCCACCCGCCGTCGGGCAACTGGTAGCGGACGACGTCACCCTGGTGGGCCCCGTGCAGGGCGCGGCCCAGCGGGGAGTCCGGCGAGCAGATCATGGTCCCGTCCGGGCGGACCCGGTTCTCGTCGTGCGAGAGCAGGAACGTCTCGGTCTCCCCGTCGTCGTAGCGCACGGTGACGGCCATCCCGGGCTCGGCGACGCCGTCGTCGGGCGGGCGGTCGCCGACCACCGGATCGCGCAACAGCTCCTGGAGCCGCCGGATGCGCTGCTCGCGGTCGCGCTCCTCGGCACCGGGCCCGTCGGGGCCGTCGTGCTCGCGGCCGTCGACCGGGGCCACCGCCTCCCGCTGCTGCAGCAACGCGTGCAGCTCGGCACGCAGCTCCTGGTGGCTCCGCTCGGTCAGCCACACCCGGGTCACGCTCATCGTCCACTCCTCGTACGACGGGTGTACGGCGATGTGCCGGACCCCCCACAGGCAGGCCTACCACGAGCGGCGCCCGACGACCTCCTCGTTGCCGGGTCCCGGCAGGCCTGCGGTTCGTGACGTTGCCCGGACCGGCCGGGCCGGGGCGCGGTGCCCTCCCGCGCCCCCGCCGGTGTCCGGCCGGGGGCCGCTCAGTGGCAGCCCTTCGATTCCGCGGGTGGGATGTCGAGTGCGGGGTTGCGGTCGAAGAAGCCGGCCGGCTTCAGGGTGAACCCGGTGTAGTCGACCGGCATCACCGGCCAGTCCTCCGGGCGTGGGAAGTGGGTGAGGCCGAAGGTGTGCCACAGCACGACGTCCTGGCCGTCGAGTTCGCGGTCGGCCGTGATGTAGGCGGGCAGGCCTGCTCCGCCCGGGTTCTGGTTGACGAAGTCGCCTGCGGAGTACCGCTGCGCCGGGTCGTAGCGGGTCACCCAGAGCGCCTTGGCGGCGAACGTGGCCCGTGCGTGGATCGACGACGCCTCGTCGGCCAGCAGGGTCGGTTGTCCGAGCGGGTGCAGCACGTAGCCGACGGGTTGGCCCAGGGCGTTGGTCTTCTCGGTGTTGATCACGTGCCAGACCCGGCCGGTGCCCGGTGAGGCGTCGCGGCAGGCCTGCGACTCGCGGGTCAGCCGGGTCGCCGAGCGGCCGAAGGCGTTGCCGTAGGGGTTGGCGTCACCGATCGGGACGCGCACCGCCTCGACCTCCTCGACCGCGTTCGCGACGCCGTCGACGGTCATGTCGAGGCGAGCGGAGAACAGGTGCTGGTGGTAGGGGGCGCCCAGACCGGGTGCGATCTCGGTGGCGTACTGCCCCGGCGTGGCGGAGGTGAACACGATCCCGGTCGCCTTGCACTCCAGCTCGATCGTGCCGTCGAGGTAGAGGTACCAGTAGAAGCCGTAGTCGTAGTTGCCGATCGGGGTGAAGAACGAGATCACCAGGCGGCGCTGACGGCGCACCTCGCGCGAGCCGGTGAAGATGTCGGTGTGCTTCCAGAGGACGCCGTGGTCCTCCTCGTGCATGCAGATCGCGTTGCGGATCGTCTTGGGGTTGCCCAGGTCGTCGGCGATGGTGGCGTCGAGGTAGTGGATGTCGCCGAGGCAGTCGCAACCCAGCTGCAGGGAGTCGGCGTAGCGGGCGAACATGTACTCGCCGCAGTCGAAGTAGTTCTGCCAGAACCGGACCGGTGCGGGGTCGGCGTAGGGCACCACCATCTCGGCGACCGAGGCGCGGTAGCAGACCGGCCGGTCGTCGAACGCGATCTGGTGCAGGGTCAGGCCCTCGCGCTCGTTGAACCCGACCCGCAGGTCCCACTTGCCCCAGCGGACCCGACCGTCCTCGACGGTGAACGAGCGTCCCTCGGGCTGGGTGATCTCGATCGGGCGCAGCGAGTCCAGCGGTGGGCCCTGCACCGCCGGGTCGTCGAAGTTCCCGCTGGTCGCCGGCACCGGCACCACGCCGGTGTCGATGACCCGGTCGACCGTGCGCGCGGTCAGGTCCACGTAGGCGACCAGCCCGTCGACCGGGTGCGCCCAGGCGTGGTCGGCCTCGTGGTCCTGGCGGAACCCGAACGCGCGCGCCAACCGGCGGCCGGTCTCCTCGGGGTAGTCGTAGACCCCTGCCGACAGCGGCACCGCCCGCACCGACGACGGGTCGATGCCGCGCTTGTCCAGTGCGGCCAGCCAGTCGGGGGAGGCGTTCAGGACGTCCTCGATGAACTCGAACTCCGAGTCGATGATCGGTGGCTGGCCCTCGCGGGCGGGTTCCAGCTCGCGCGAGGACACCACCTCGCGTGTGGTCACCGACACGACGGTGTCCCAGGAACGGCCGGTGGACAGCTCCAGCAGCACCACCCGGAACCGGCGGTCGGCCGGGGCGCCGGAGAGCACCTGGTCCTTCGGCGGCTCCTCCGGGGCGAAGAAGGCGTACCGGACGTGCTCGGTGAGCAGACCGGCCGCGTCGAGCACCTCCCGGACGGCGGTGACCTCGGCCTCCGTGGTCATCCCCAGCGGATGCCCGGTGGTGGCCCGCGGCTCCTGGACGGCGGTCATCGGCGCTCCTCGTGTCGGTCGACGGTGCCGGGGCCGCGACGTCGTCGGGCGGCCCGGCGCGGGTACGGACGGACCGGACGGTCACGCGTCGGACCGACCGGCACAACCGCGACTCCCGAGTGGTGCGAATCACCCTGCCATCCGTTCCCGTCGTGTGGGAACCGCCGCACCGGTTTTCTCGTTCGGAGCATCGGCGCTGGTCACGGCCACGTGACCGGAGGTTAGGGTCGGTGCGGGACGATCGCGCGGGGCGAGCGGCCGAGGAGGGGGTGCCCGAGTGGCGACACTGCGCGACCGCTCACCCGTACACGGCCTGGAGCGCCGCAGCCTCGGTCCGGCCGACGTCGTGGCGCAGTCGATCGCCGGCTGCGCACCCTCGGCGGCCATGGCCGCGACCCCGGTCATCGTCGCCGGGCTGGCCGGACCCGCGACGGTGTGGTCCTTCGTCGCCGCGACCCTGATCGCCCTGCTGGTCGCTGCCTCCATCGGGCGGTTCACCACCCGGATGGCGGCACCGGGCGGGCTCTACCCGCTGACCGCCCAGGGGCTCGGATCGGGTGCCGCGTTCGCGGGGGGTGTCGCCGCAGTGCTCGGGTACCTGCTGCTCTGCGCGGCGGCACTGGCCGGCGCCGTGCTGTACCTGCGGCCGCTGCTCGGCGCGCTGCCCGCCGGGGCGCCCTGGGTCGCCACGGTGACGGCGGTGCTGTGCGGGTCGGTGGTGACGGCGCTGGTGGTCCGCGGTGTCCGTCCGGCCGCGCGGGTGGTGCTGCTGGTGGAGGCGGTCGCGGTCGGGGTGCTGGTCGGTGTGTTCGCCGTGTTGCTGGCCGGGGGGCCGCTGCCGGGGCCGGGCGCCGGGCCGCTTCCGGACACGGGAGCGGCGGGCCTGGTCGCGGGGGTGGTGCCGGCGCTGGCCGCGTTCATCGGGTTCGAGGTGGCGACGTCGTTGGGGGCGGAGACCCGGCGCCCGTTCCGCACCGTGCCGCGGGCGGTCTTCGCGACGGCGGCGGTCACCGGCGTTCTCTACGTCTTCGCCGCGGCGGTGCAGACGACCGGGTTCGCGGCGGTGCCCGGGGGCCTCGCGGGCCAGGTGCAGCCCGTCCAGGTGCTGGCGACCACCCGGGGATGGTGGTGGATCCCACCGGTGCTGCACGCGGCACTGGTGCTGTCGTTCCTGGCGTGTGCGGTCGCGACCGCGACCGCGTTGTCCCGGGTGCTGTTCTCGCTCGCCCGCGACGGCGCGGTTCCCGCGGTCCTGGGGCGTACCCACCGGCGGTTCCGCACGCCGCACGTGGCGGTGCTGATCGCCGTCCCGGTGGCCGCGGCCGCGGTGGCGGTACCGCTGGCGGCCGGCGTCCCGGCCGGCGGGTTGCTGGTCGCGCTGCTCGGTGCGGCGACCGTCGGGTTCCTCGTCAGCTACCTGCTGGTGTGCCTGGCGGCGCCGCTGTTCCTGCGCCGGATCGGGGAGCTCACCCCGGCCGCGGTGGCGACGGCCGCGTTCGCGGTGCCGGCACTGTTCGCGGCGCTGGTGGCGTTCGTCGTGGCGGCACCGACGTCCGGTCTGGTCCTGGCCGTCGTGCTGGCGGGCTGCGGCTGGTTCGTGGTGGCGCGCCGCCGGGGCGTCGTCGCGGCACTCGGGGTCTACGACGAGACGGTCGCCTCCGACGTCTGGCATCGTGCCCGGTGAGCAGCCCGCCCCCGCTGAGCGGCCGCCAGCCACGCGCGGTGCGGACCGCACTGGCCGTGCTGGAGGAGGTCGTCGCCGCCGGGCCGGGGGTGACCGCGAAGGAGATCTCCGCGGCGCTGCGGCTCCCGCCGGCGACGACCTACCGGGTGCTGAACCTGCTGGTCGGTGAGGAGTACCTGGTGCGGCTGCCCGACCTGCGCGGGTTCGCACTCGGCCGGCGTGCGGCACGGCTGGCCCCGGTGGCCGTGCCCCGGCTGCCGACGGCGGCCCGGGGGGTGGTGGACCACCTCCGCAGCCGGGTCCGGTGGGGGGTGCACCTGGCGGTGTTCGACGGCGGCCGGTTGCACCTGCTCGATCCCGATCCGGACCACCCGCCGAGCGACCCGGACCTGCTGGCACGGCTGCCGCAGGCCTCGGCGCTGGGCAGGCTGCTGCTGGCCGACCAGCCGGACTGGCGGGCGCTGGTGCGGGAGCTGCGGCCGGTCACCGATCACACGGTGACCGACCCGGACCGGCTGTCCGCGGTCCTCGACGAGGTCGCCGAGCACGGCCTGGCCCGCCAGACCGGTGAGCTGCGTCCGGACCGGGGATGTCTCGCCGCCGCGGTGCGCTCACCGGCGGACGGCCGCCTGGTCGCCGGGCTGGCGCTGTCCGGGCCGTCCGCCCGGGTCGCGGACCCGGATCCCGAGCTGGTCGCGCTGCTCCGGGAGCATGCCGGATCGCTCGGGCCGCTGCTGGGCTGACCGGTCACGCCTCCAGCTCGGCGAGCGCCTTGCGGGCCTGTTCCAGTTCGGCCTCCAGCTCGGCGACCCGTGCCGCCCGGGCGGCCTTCGCGCTCTCGATGACCTCGGTGACCGGCCCGGCGAGGTCGGCGTGCAGTGCGGCGGCCGCTGCCGAGACCGCCGACGCGCTCACCGTCAGGCCGCGGGCGACCCAGCTGGTGCCGTGCTTCAGCTCGGCCTGCCACTCACCGTCGGCGGAACCGCTGACCGTCAGCGTCATCGTCACCACCCGGGTCGTGCGGGCGGTCGACGAGCCCTTCGGGCGTCCGCGCCTGCGCCTGGGCGCCTCGTCACCGGTCACCTGCGTGTCGGCCCCGGTGGTCAGGTCCTCGTCCACGTGCGTCCCCCGCTTCCCTCGTCGACAGCTCGGCTGTGCCAGGCCCAAGGGTGAAGTTCGAACGCATGGTCGGTCGATGCGCCCCCGATGGCCGTGCCCGGTCCACCCGTCCGGGTGCGAAACCGTTGTCGGGCAACAACGAACTGGGGTTGCGCTCTAGGTTTCCGCGCATGGCTCACTCCACTGCGGGAAGCACGGCCGGTGCCCGGGTCCGGCGGGTGGCGCTGCCCACCGCCGGGATCGTCGCCCTCGTGTTCGCCGGCGCGTATCTCTGGGTCGGCGTCTCACGGCTGACCCGGTTCGAGGACAGCGGCTGGCAGGCGCAGGCGATCGGGAACCTGGTCGCGTTCCTGCCACCGCTGATCGTGCTGTGGCTGTGGCTGCGGTTCCGCGAGGGGCGCGGCCTCGCCGATCTCGGCTTCCGGGTGCCGCGCCCGGCGGTCGGCGTGCTCACCGGTGTGCTGGCGGCGGTCGTCCTGTTCTTCGTGATGCAGGTGCTGGTCTCGGTACTCGCCCCCGCACCGGCCGGTGCCGGCGACGAGGCCGGTCCGCTCCTGCCCGGCGGCCTCGCCGTGCCGGTGTTGCTGGTGGCCGTCGCGGTGCAGGCCTCCACCGAGGAGATCCTGTTCCGTGGTTACCTGCTGCAGGCCGTTCGCCGCGATCTCGGCACCTACGGGGCGGTCCTGTTCACCGCTGTGGTCTTCGGCCTGTGTCACAGCCTGAACCCGGGGGTCACCGCCGCCTACGTGGTGAGCACCGCCGCGCTCGGACTGCTGCTGGGCTTCCTCGCGCTCGGCCGCGGCGGGCTGTGGGTGGCGTGCGCCTTCCACACCGTCTGGAACCTGATCCCGGCGCTCGTCGCCGCCGGCTCCGGACCGGGCGAGGGAGCCGACGGCCCCGGTCCGAACGCCGGATGGGTGACGGC
This sequence comes from Pseudonocardia sp. NPDC049635, assembly GCF_040659795.1. Lineage (NCBI taxonomy): Bacteria > Bacillati > Actinomycetota > Actinomycetes > Pseudonocardiales > Pseudonocardiaceae > Pseudonocardia > Pseudonocardia sp. NPDC049635. Next base: position 94,048 of record NZ_JBFAON010000011.1, on the reverse strand, counting down.
CGGGGTGCTGCTCGTGTTCGCCGCGCTCGCCGCCGGGCTGCACCACCGGCGCCGCTCCACCGCCGCGGCGCCGGCCGTCTGAACGGTGCCACCCGGCACGTGATCCCGGGTCCGGTCCCGGGCGTTCGACGGACCGGGGCCGTCGCACCGGGTCGCCGTCGGGGGGCGGCGGGGTGTCAGAGCTGGCCGAGCAGGGCCGCGAACCGGTCCAGGTCGACGTTCCCGCCGGACACCGTCACCCCGATCCGCTTCCCGCTGAACCGCTCCGGGTCGGCGGCGAGTGCCGATCGCATGCCGCTGAACGCCAGCGCCCCGGTCGGCTCGACGACGACCTTGTAGCGGGACGCGAACAGCGCCATCGTCGCCACCAGCGCGTCGTCCGGGACGGTCAGCACGTCCTCGACGTGCTCGGCGATGATCGGGAACGTGTGGTCCCCCAGGTGCGTGGTGGCGGCGCCGTCGGCGAGCGTGCGCGGCGCGGCGATGGTGACGATCCGGCCCGCCCGCAGTGACTGCCTGCCGTCGTCACCCGCCTCGGGCTCGACCCCGAACACGGCGCAGCCCGGTGACAGGGCCCGGACCGCGAGCAGTGAGCCGGAGAGCAGCCCGCCGCCACCCAGGCAGACGAACAGCGCGTCCAGCGGGCCGTGGTCCTCCAGCAGTTCCAGCACCGCGGTGCCCTGACCGGCGATCACGTGCGGATGGTCGTAGGGCGGCACCAGGGTGAGCCCGTCGCGGGCGGCGAGCTCGGCCGCGATCGCGGCCCGGTCCTCGCCGTAGCGGTCGTAGCGCACGATCCGGGCGCCGTAGCTGCGGGTGGCGGCGACCTTCGAGGTGGGTGCGTCGTGCGGCATGACGATCGTCGCCGGCACCTCCAGCAGCCGCGCGGCGAGCGCGAGCGCCTGCGCGTGGTTGCCGGAGGAGAAGGTGACCACCCCGGCCCGGCGCCGGGCGTCGTCGAGCCGGGCCAGCGTGTGGAAGGCCCCCCGGAACTTGAAACTCCCGGTGCGCTGCAGGTTCTCCGCCTTGACGAGCACGGTGGCGCCGAGCTCGGCGTCGGTCAGCCGGGAGGTCAGCACGGGGGTGCGGTGGGCCGTCCCGTGCAGGATCCGTGCGGCGGCGCGGACGTCGTCGGGGGTGGGGAGCTCGGCGGTCGGTTGCACCGCCTCAGCCTCCGCCTCGCGCATCGTAGGGATCAAGCCGGCGCACGATCGGGTGTAACACAAGGCACATGACACTCGACAGAAACATGGGCTCCCCAACCCGATCGTCACGTTCCCCCGGAAGGACCACCCCGATGCGTCTTCGTACCCTCCCTGCCGCTGCGCTGCTCGCGGTAGCGGCCACCGTGCCGCTCGCCGGAGCCGCGTTCGCCCAGGATCGCGACTGCGCCGACTTCGCCTCCCAGGCGGACGCGCAGGCCGCGCTGTTGCCCGGCGACCCGGATCGGCTCGACGCCGACAACGACGGCGTGGCGTGCGAGAGCTACGACTACGGTGCGGCGTCGACCACCACCGGTGAGGCCGCCACCCAGGTCACCGCGACGCCGGTCGGCGGCGTGGAGGCCGGCGGCGGCGCAGCCGACGTGCTCCCGATGGCGCTCGGCGCGCTGGCCGCCGGCGGGGTCGGTGCGCTCGCCGCCCGCCGGATGGTCGTCGCCCGCCGCGGCTGAGCGTGCGCAGGCCGTGACCGCTGCGCCGCTCACCACCCGGCCGGTGCGCGGCCCGGCCGGGCGGCGGGCCGCGGTGCGCCCCCGGCGTCGCCCGGCGGTCGCACGGCGGGCGCTGCGGGCCGCCGTCCCGGCGCTCGCGGCGGCCGCGCTGCTCGCGCTCGCCACCCCGGCCGCGGCACCGCCCGCCGTTCCCACGTCCGCCGGGTCCGTGACGGCCGGGTCCGTGACGGCAGGGTCTGTGACGGCAGGGTCCGCGACCGCCGCCCGTGCACCCGCCGGATCGACGCTGCTGCCGGACGGCCCGGGCACACTGCTGCGCGCCGAGCCCGTGCGGCTGCAGGTGGACCGGCTCGGCCTGGACACCGAGCCGGTACCGCTGGGCCTGCACCCGGACGGGGCGATGGAGGTGCCCGACTCCGCGGGCACGGTCGGCTGGTTCACCGGGGCGCCAACACCGGGCGAGCTGGGGCCCGCCGTGTTCGCCGCACACGTCGACTGGAAGGGCCTCCCGGGCGCGTTCGCCGACCTCGCGACCCTGGAGCCCGGTGACGAGATCCGGGTCGACCGGGCCGACGGCGGCACCGTGGTGTTCGCGGTGACCCGGACCGGCCAGTACCCGAAGGAGGAGTTCCCGACGGCCGAGGTGTACGGCGATCTCGATCATGCCGGGCTGCGCCTGATCACCTGCGGCGGTGTGTTCGACCGGGCAGCGGACAGCTACAGCGACAACGTCGTCGTGTTCGCCGAGCGGATCGCGTGACTCACCGCCGGACTCACCGCCGCCGGCCGGAGCCGCGTACCGGGACGGCGGTACGCGGGTCCTCCGGCCAGGCGTGCTTCGGGTAGCGGCCGCGCAGCTCGGCCCGTACCCGTGGATAACCGGTCTCCCAGAACGAGGGCAGGTCCGCCGTCACCGCCGCCGGCCGCCCGGCCGGGGACAGCAGGTGCAGCACGACGGGCACCCGCCCCCCGGCGACGGCCGGCGACGCGGTCCAGCCGAACACCTCCTGCACCTTCACCGGCAGCGCGGGGGCGTCCCCCGAGTAGTCGAGTGCGATCCGCGACCCGGACGGCACCGCGAGGCGTTCCGGGGCGAGTTCGTCGATCCGCCCGGCGAGCCCGCCGAGGTGGGCCGCGGCGTACCCCCGCAGCGCCTGCCCGGCGTCGATCCGGGCCAGGTCCGCGCGTCGGCGCGCCGTGGCCAGCGGTCCGGCGAGCCAGCCGGCCGGGTCCTGCGCCGAGTCGAGCAGCGCCTGCTCGCTCACGTCCGGCCACGGGCCGCCGAGCACCCGGTGCAGGAACCCGAGCCGCTCCCGCAGCGCCGACGCCGAGGCCGTCCAGCGCAGCAGCCCGGTGCCCTCGGCGCGCAACCCGGCGATCAGGGCGGCGCGGACGGCGTCGGGTGCGGGACGCGGATCGGGGGACTCGGTGAGCACGATCGCGCCGAGCCGGTGCACCGAGCGGGCGCGCACGTCTCCGCCCTCCCACCCGACCTCGGAGCCGGAGGTGAGCAGTGCCGCGCCGGCCCGCTCGGCGGTCTCCCGGTCGGCGGCGGCGGCCAGCCGGACCCGCCCGTGCGCCTCACCGGGGCGCCGGTCGGCGACGGCGACGGCGAGCCACTCGGCGTCGCGCAGCGGCCCCGGCGGGACCTCGACGGCGGTCCCGCCCGCCATCAGGTACACCCCCGATCCGGTGTCCCGCCGCCGGGCGAGACGTTCCGGGTGCGCGAGCCCGGTGACCAGCGCGGCGAGCTCGGAACCGGTGACCCGGCCCGCGCGTGTGGCACGGCCGGGGGCGGTGCGCCGCAGCGTCCGGGCCAGCCGGTCCCGTTCCCCGCGCCAGCGCCGCGTTCCCGGAGCCTCCCCGGAGCTCAGCCGGATCAGCGCGGCGGTGAGGTCGTCGGCGGGGCCGGCGAGGGTGTCGTCGTCGAGCACCGCGACGATCCCCGCGACGGCGCGGGGATCCCCCGCGCCCGCGCCGTCGAGCAGCGCCCTGGCCAACCGCGGATGCAGCCCGAGCGCGGCGATCCGGTGACCGCGGGCGGTGACCGACCCCGCGGCGTCGAGCGCGCCCAGGGCGCTCAGCACCGCGCGCCCGGCGGCCAGCGGACCGGGCGGCGGCTCGTCCCACCAGCGCAGGCCGCTGCCGTCCGGGGTACCCCAGACGGCGAGGTCCAGCGCGAGGCCGGTCAGGTCGGCGGTGCGGATCTCGGGTTCCGGGGCGTCGGCGAGGCCCTCGCCCTCGGGCCAGCACCGGTAGGCCACGCCGGGTGCCTCGCGTCCGGCCCGCCCGGCCCTCTGGGTGGCGACCGCCCGGGACACCCGCCGGGTGACCAGCCCGGACAGCCCGCGCCGATGGTCGACGTGCGGGACCCGGGTCAGCCCGGAGTCGACGACGGCCCGCACCCCGGGCACGGTCAGGCTGGACTCGGCGACGGCGGTCGACAGCACGATCCGCGGCCGTGACCCCTCCCGCAGCGCGGTGTCCTGCTCGGCGGCGGGCAGCCTGCCGTGCAGCGGCAGCACGTCAGCACCGAGATCACGTCCGCGCAGCGCGGCGGCGACCCGGCCGATCTCGGCGACGCCCGGCAGGAACGCGAGCACGCTGCCGTGTTCGAGCGCCCGCACCGCGGTCCGCGCGACGGTCGCCTCGATCCGCTCGCCGCGGGCCGGCGGCACGTGGGTGAGCGCGACGTCGTGGGTCCGGGCGGCGACCTCCAGCACCGGCGCCGGTCCGTCGGCACCGCCGAGCAGCGCGGCCGGTCGGGAGGCGTCGAGGGTCGCGGAGGTGGCGAGCAGCCGCAGGTCGGGGCGCAGCCCGTCCCGGGCGTCGAGCAGCAGGGTGAGCAGCAGATCCGCGTCGAGATGGCGCTCGTGCACCTCGTCGAGCATCACGGTGGACACCCCGGCCAGCTCCGGATCGGCGGTCAGCCGGCGCAGCAGCAGCCCGGAGGTGACCACCTCGATCCGGGTGTCCGGCCCGGTGCGGGAGTCACCGCGGACCCGGTAGCCGACGGTCCCGCCGACCGGGCTGCCCAGCAGCGCCGACATCCGGGCGGCCGCGGCCCTGGCGGCGACCCGGCGCGGCTCGGCGACGAGCACCTTCCCGGCCGGGGCGGCACCGTCCCGGAGCCCGGCCAGGGCGAGCGGGACCAGGGTGGTCTTGCCGGTGCCGGGCGGGGCGACGAGCACGCAGGAGCCGTGCTCGTGCAGCGCCCGTCGCACGTCGTCGAGGACGGCGGTGACCGGGAGGTCGGGCAGCGGGGGAACCATCACCCCCAGTGTCTACCCCCGCTCAGCCGATCCCGGTGAACGGCAGTACCAGCAGCGACCCGACCGCCAGCGCCAGCAGCGTGGTGATCAGCAGGACCACCCAGGTCGGGAGCCCCCGGTCGTCGAGGACCGCGGGGTGCGGGCGGTGCAGGGGCATCATGTCGGGCTCCGTCGACCGTGGTGGGGCAGTGGTGGGACACCACCGCTCGGACGAACGGCATGTCGCGGACGGGCCAGCCGGCGTTACCACCGGTCGTCGGAACGAAGGACGCCCGGATCTCGGCTACGTTCGGGAGCGACCCGCGAGGAACCCGTTCCCGGAGGTGCGATGAGCCCGCCTGTCACAGCCGACGAGGTCGAGGAAGCCACCCGGGAGGTGGTCCGCAGGCACGATCCGCGCACCGTCCCGCGCACGGAACTGTTCGGCGCGCTCTACGACGCCGGGCTGGCCTGGGTGCACCACCCGGTGGGCCTGGGCGGGCTGGGGCTCGCCCGCGGTCTGCAGGCGGTGGTCGACGCCGTCGTCACCGACGCGGGCGGCGATCAGATGTTCGCGGTCAACCCGATCGGCTACGGGATGGGCGCGCCCACGGTCGTCGAGTACGGCTCCGACCGTGAACTGGTCGCCCGCTGGCTGCGCCCGATCGCCACCGGCGAGGAGATCTGGTGCCAGCTGTTCAGCGAGCCGGGCGCCGGGTCCGACGTCGCCGGGCTCGCCACCAGCGCCGTCCCCGATGGTGAGGACTGGGTGGTCAACGGGCAGAAGGTGTGGACGACGCTGGCGCACGTCGCCCGGTGGGGCATGCTGGTCGCCCGCACCGACCCCGACGTGGCCAAGCATCGCGGCCTGACCTACTTCGTGATCGACATGGACCAGCCGGGGGTGGAGGTCCGCCCCTTGCGCCAGATGACCGGACAGGCCGAGTTCAACGAGGTCTACCTGCACGACGCCCGGGTCCCCGACACGTACCGGCTCGGCGACGTCGGTGCCGGTTGGCGGGTCGCGATCACCACCCTGATGAACGAGCGGAGCGCGATCGGCGGGGTCACCGGGCGCCGGGGCAGCGGCCCGATCGGCGAGGCGCTCGGTCTGTGGCGGGCGCACCCGGACCGGCAGACCGCGGTGCTGCGCGACCGGCTCGCCCGGCTCTGGACCCGCGCCGAGACCCACCGCCTCACCCTCGCCCGGGCCCGGCGGACCGCCACCGCGGGCCAGCCCGGCCCGGAGGGCTCGGTGTCCAAGCTGGTCGGCGCCGAACTGAACCAGGACGTCTACGAGTTCTGCATGGACCTGCTCGGCCCGGACGCCCTGCTCTACGACGGCTACGACCTCCGCCGCGGCGACGACGCCACCGGCGGCCGCGTGCACGCCGATCCCGGTTCCACCCTGCAGCAACGGTTCCTCCGCTCGCGGGCGAACACCATCGAGGGCGGAACGTCGGAGGTCATGCGGAACATCCTCGGCGAGCGGGTGCTGGGCCTGCCCGGAGAGCCGCGGTCCGACTCGGACCGCCCGTGGAAGGAGGTGCCCCGTGGCTGATGCGGAGTTCACCGTGACCTCCGAGCAGCAGGAGCTGCGCACCGCGCTGCGCCGGTTCTGCGAGCGGACGCACGACGAGGCGACCGTACGCAGGCTGATGGACTCCGACGACGGGTTCGACCGGGCGCTGTGGGCCCGGCTCGGCACCGAGCTGGGTGCGCTGGCGCTCGCCGTCCCCGAGGATCTCGGCGGGGCCGGCGGCACCGTCGTCGACCAGGCGGTCGCCGCCGAGGAGCTGGGAGCGGCGCTGGTCACCGGGCCGCTGCTGGGCACGGTCGGGCTGGCGGTCCCGGCGTTGGTCGCCGCACCGGCCTCCGGCCCGCGGGACGCGCTGCTCCCCGAGCTCGCCGCGGGCACCCGCACCGCGGCCCTGGTGGCAGGCCTGTTCGCGCCCTACGACGGCGCGACGGCGGCCGCGGTCAGTGCCGAGGGCGGCGTCCTGTCCGGCGTGGCCGGGCACGTGCCGGACGCGGCCGCCGCCGACGTCCTGCTGGTCGTCGCGGACGGGCCGGAGGGCCCGGTGCTGGCTCTCGTCGAACCCGGTTCGGCCGGCGTCACCGTGGTCGGCCGGGGCTCGCTGGACCCGACCCGGCGGATCGCCCGGGTCGAGCTGGACGGCGCCGCGGGCACCGTGCTCGCCACCGGCGACGACGCCGACCGGGCGCTGCGCCGGTCGTTCCGCACGGCGGGGGCGCTGCTCGCCGCCGAGCAGGTCGGCATCGCGGCGCGGCTGCTCGAACGGACCGTCGCGTACGCGGGCCAGCGGTGGCAGTTCGGCCGGCCGATCGGATCGTTCCAGGCGGTCAAGCACCGCCTCGCGGACATGCTGGTCGGTGTCGAGCAGGCGCGCACCGCGGCCCTGCACGCCGCGTGGGCGGTCAGCGATCCGGAGCTCGACGACCCGGACCTGGCCGTGGCGATCGCGCAGGCCACCTGCTCGGAGGTCGCCTACCGGGTCGCCGCGGACGCCGTGCAGCTGCACGGCGGTATCGGGTTCACCTGGGAGCATCCGGCGCACCTGTACTACAAGCGGGCGGTCGCCGATGCGGCACTGCTCGGTTCGGCGGAGGAGTACCGGGAGCGGATCGCCGCCGCCGTGCTGGACGCCCTGCCCGCCGATCTCGCGGTACCGCGGGTCGCGATCGGCTGACCTCAGCCGCGCCGGGGCTGCTGACCCGCTCCACCACGCGGAACTCGGCGCGCAGCGCGGTCGGCTCGAACCGGGTCAGCAGGTAGCCGCGCCGGTCCTCCCGGTAGCGGATGTGCGGGTTCTCGCCACCGCCGGCGTCGCTGCCGTCCCCGCTGCCGTCGCCACCGGAGGTCACCGAGGTGGTCACCAGCTCGACGCCGACCGGGCGGGCGCCGTCGCCGGTCAGGATCTCGTTGGCGTGGTGGACGTGTTCGTCACCGGTCAGTACCACCGCGTTCCGGACACCGGCGTCGGTCCAGCCACGGACGATCCGTTCCCAGGACCGCGGGTACGCCGCCCAGCTGTCCCCGGACTTGCGCCCGCCGCTGCGCTGAGCGAAGAAGACCTGCTGGCCCAGCACGTCCCAGCCGGCGGTGGAGCTGCGGAACCCGTCGAGCAGCCAACGCTCCTGCTCGGCACCGGTGATCGAGTCGCCACCGCGGTACTGGCGGGTGTCGAGCATGTGGAAGCTCGCCAGCGACCCCCAGTGCACCCGCCGGTAGAGCTGCAGGTCCAGCCCGCGCGGGACCGAGGCCCGGCGCAGCGGCATGTGCTCGTAGTACGCCTGGAACGCGGCACGCCGCCGGTCCGGGTCGCGTCCGCGGTCACCGCCCGCCCAGTTGTTGACCAGCTCGTGGTCGTCCCACACCACGAGCCAGGGGCCCACGGCGTGCGCGGCCTGCAGGTCCTCGTCGGTCTTCTGGTGGGCGTGCGTGCGTCGGTAGCCGGCCAGGTCGGTCGGCTCCGGCCCACCGGGGTCGCGGACCTCGCCCTCGTCGGTCTCGTAGATGTAGTCGCCCAGGTGCAGGACGAGATCGGGCTCGTCGGCAGCGAGGGCCCGGTAGGCGGTGAAGTGCCCGGCGCCGAACTTCGCGCAGGACGCCGCGGCCACCGTCAGTGCGGGCACCGCGGCGCCGGCGGTCGGGGCGGTGCGGGTCCGGGCGACGGGGGAGAGGTGCCCGTCGGAGCGGAACCGGTAGAAGTACTCGCGGCCGGCCCGCAACCCGGTGGGCTCGGCGTGGACGCTGTAGGCGAGCTCCGGCACCGCGGTCTCGCTGCCGCGACCGACCACGCGGGTGAAGCGCTCGTCCTCAGCGATCTCCCAGTCGACGACGGCGGGTCGCCCGGCCATCCCGCCCAGCCCGTCCTCGGCACCGGGGCGCGGGGCGAGCCGGGTCCAGAGCACCACACCGTCCGGCGCGGGATCGCCGGAGGCGAGGCCGAGGGTGAACGGGTCGGTGGTCCGCCGCTGCGGTGCGGGCAGCTGCGGCAGGAGCCCGCTCAGCGCGGTCCCGGCGACGGCGGTGAGGACGGTGCGGCGGGTGGGGCCGGGCACGGGGCTCCTCACGTCGGTTCGGGCCCGCCCATGATGCGTCGCGGTCCCGCCCCGGCCCGGCTGCACGCGCCGGTACGGCCCGCCCGTGCGGGTGAACATGCGCCCGCGGGCCGCCGCACACGGTTTCGCGACCGCCGTCGAGGAAAGTCAGCTGAATTGTGATTAATGGCCCGCGCACAGTGGGTTCCCCAGGTATGCGCACGGGTCAGCCGGCCTCCTGGAAATGCGGGGACGTGGCCCGTACGGCCGGTGGGCCCGCGGTGCGCCCGGCATCCCTCTCGTAGGCGCCGAGAACAGTGGCGGGGATACGTCCGCGATCCCCGACCGAGTATCCGTGACGGCGCGCCCAGACGCGTACCGCGGTGTTATTCCGCCGCCGCTCGGCAGTCATCGGCGACCGTGGCGCCGGCATGTGCGGTGCCGCTCCCGAGTCCGTCGTGTCGCGGCAGCGACCTGCGACGATGTAGGGTGCGAACGCCTCCCGCAGGCGCGTGGCGTTGGCTTTGCTCAGGTCGATCTCATAGGTCCGCCCGCCGATCGTGAACTGGATCGTCTCGTCGGCGCGACCGCCGTCGAGATCATCCACCAAGGCAACCGCTTCTATTTTCGCCATTGCTTCTCCCGGAACGGGTCGGCCCGCACTGCGAAGTGGTTTACCGAATGGTAGCAGCGGCGTGGATCGGGGCATACTCCGCGACCGCGATGTCATGCGGTCGGCTCGCGAGTATCACCGCCCGACGGGGGCCGTGGCCGTAGTCGGTGACCAATGCCCCGGGTGTCCCAGCGCAACGTGATTCCGATCAGGGGTCGAACACGTACGGTAGTCACCGGCGCATCCGGGAAGTTTCCGGGCGCCCCTTGCGTTGGCGTCCCACGTGCGGGGGAGTGGTGTGTTCCTGGTGTGGCGCCGGGTGATCGACCTGTGCCGCCGGCCGACGAGTGGTTGTCGCCGCTGACGAGCGCAGCGATCACCCGCACAGCCGTACCGGAAGGAACCCCCGTGTCACTCGTCGTCCGCGCCGCGCGCGCCTGGCGCAGGCCGCGCGTCTTCGCCGTGCTCACCCTCACCGGGCTGCTGCTCGGTGCACTGCTCGGGCTCGTCGCCCGGGTCACCGGCCAGGAGTGGCTGGCCTCCGGACTGGACACCCTCGGCGGCCTGTTCACCGGGCTGCTGCAGTTCACCGTCGTGCCGCTGGTGTTCCTGGCGATCGTCGTGGGCATCGTCAGCCTGCGTGATCTCGGTGGTGGGCGTGCCGCGGCCCGGCTCGGCGGCCGGACCGTCGCCTGGTTCGCCGGTACCTCGCTCGTCGCGGTTCTGATCGGGCTCGCGATCGGGCTGATCGGGCGGCCGGGTGAGGGCATCACGCTGACCGCCGACCCGGCGGACGTCGAGGCCGTCGGCGAACGCACCCCCGGCTCCTGGCAGGCGCTGCTGTCCGGGCTGGTACCGGACAACCCGGTCGCCGCGTTCGCCGGGAACGAGGTGCTGCAGGTCGTCGTGTCCGCGTTGCTGATCGGAGCCGCCGCCTACGCGCTGGGGGACCGCGCCGAGCCGTTCGTCGCGTTCAGCCGGTCCGCGTTCGAGATCGTCCTGACGATCATCGGATGGATCATCGTGCTCGCCCCGATCGGTGTCGTGGGGCTGCTGGGGAACGCCTTCGCCAGCTACGGCAGCGATGTGTTCAGCTCGCTGATCGGGCTCGTCGCGGCCGTGTACCTGGGCTGCGCGCTGGTGCTGTTCGGGGTGTACCCGCTGCTGCTGAAGGTGGTCGCGGGGATCGGCCCGCGCCGCTTCTTCTCGATCACCTGGCCGGTGCTGCAGTTCGCGTTCGTGTCGCGCTCGTCCGGTGCGTCGCTGCCGCTGTCCCGGCAGGCCGCCATCGACCTGGGTGTCGAACGGAACTACGCCGGTTTCGCGGTGCCGCTCGCCACGACGACGAAGATGGACGGCTGCGCCGCCGTCTACCCGGCGCTGGCCACGATCTTCATCGCGCACCTGTCCGGCATCCAGCTGGTCGCCTGGCAGTACCTGGTGATCGTCGTCGTCGCGGTGTTCGGTGCGCTCGCGACCGCCGGGACGACCGGCTGGTTCACGATGCTGACGCTGACCCTGGCCGCCGTCGGGATGCCGCCCGAGGTGATCGCTGCCGGGATCGCCGTGATCATCGGCATCGACCCGATCCTGGACATGATGCGGACCGCCACCAACGTGGGCGGGCAGATCACGGTGCCGACGCTCGTCGCGGCCCAGGAGGGCATCCTGGGCCGGGACACGACCGACCAGCACGAACCGGACCGGCCCGGCTCGGCCGGCGAGGGCTCGACCGCGGCCGGGAAGCAGGCCGTCGGCGGTGCGTGACGACGACCGTCCCTCGGGAACCCGGCGGCCGGCGCCGGGAGTTGTACGGGAGTGAGACGAGCTGGGCGTCCGGCGCTCGCGGTGCTGCTGCGGGCCGCGATCGTCCTGTGTGTCGTGGCCGCGGTGGTCGCCGTCGAGCTGACCTCCCGCTCGGGCGTGGCCTGGCGGTTCACGACCTTCACCTACCAGGCCAACGTGCTCGCCGCCGTGTTCTACGGGGCGACCCTGCGGACCCGCAGGCTGGACGACCGGCCGGGCCTGCGCGGGGCCGTCGTGCTCTACCTGCTCGGTGCCGGCCTGGTCTGGCTGGTGTTCCTGGTCGACCGGACGACGGGGTTCACCCCGGCGAACGTGCTGCTGCACCTGGTCGTCCCCGCGCTGGCGCTTGCCGACTGGCTGCTCACCGGCCGGGCCGGACCCGGGCCGGGCCGGACCCGGGCCGGGCCGGTGGCAGCCGTTGCTGTGGCTGGCCTACCCGGCCGCACACCTGGCGTTCGTGCAGCTGGTGCTGGACGGCGCGCCCTACTACCTCCTCGACGAGCGGGTGCTGGGCCCCACCGGGCTGGTTCTCACCGTCGTCCAGCTCGGGATCGGCTTCCTGCTGCTCGGCCTGGCCGTCGTCGCGCTCGGTCCGCGCGGTCAGGACGACAGGAAGCGGTCGATCTCCGCGGCGAACGGCTCCGGGTCCAGCAGCATCTCCAGGTGTCCGCCGGGATAGCGGTGCACCCGGGACCGGCGGATCCCCCGGTGGAGCATCGTCGCGTTGCCGCGCGGCACGATGGGGTCGTCGTCACCGGCGATGATCAGGGTGTCCGCGGTGATCGCGGGCAGCAACGGCAGGCTGGTCCAGCCGGACAGCGCGAGCAGCTGGTAGTAGTACCCGCGCAGGGGGCCCCGCCGGGAGCCCGAGCCGAGGGCCTCCGCGGCCCGCTCCGGGTGGTCGCGCAGCGACCCGCCGTAGATCCGCGCGGCGACGGCGTCGACGTAGGACGGGTCCTGGTGCCGCTTCGGCGAGGTCAGCACCGCCATCACCCGGGGCGACGCGGGCACCATCAGGGCGCCGGGACCGGTCGCGACCAGTATGAGCTTGCGGACCCGCCGACGGCGGCTGATCGCGAGCTGCTGGGCGAGCATGCCGCCCCAGGAGAAGCCGAGCACGTCGGCCTCGCCGACCCCCAGCTTCGTCAGCACCTGACCGACCCGGTGCGCCATCCACGACAGGTGGTAGGGCATCCGGGGCGCCGGTGAACCACCGATCCCCGGCGGATCGAACCGGATGACGTCCAGATCCGCCGGCAGCGCGGCGACCAACGGGTCGAGAACGTCGGTCGCGGCCCCGATCCCGTTGCACAGCAGCAGCGGCGTGCGCCGGAACCCCGGCCCCGACGCGGGACGGCGGACGACGCGCAACGAGCGGCCACCGACGACGACGTCGTGTTCCTCGAGCGGCGCGGGGTGGGGAGCTGATCCGGACATCAGGGGCGAGCGTAAGCCCGTGCCGGGGCGCCGACGGTGTGAGAATCACCCGTCAGGTAGGTCCCCGGCGCCGGGAACAGCGGCCGCAGCCTGCGCCCACCCAGCTCGGGCGGCGCGTCGCGCAGCGTTCCGGACCGCTCGGTGAGCCAACCCACGAGATCGTCCCACCACGACCCCTCGACCCGCGCCGCAGCCGCCAGCCAGGCCTGCGGGTCGCCGTCGCCCGCCCCGCAGTCCGCCACCCGGTACGACGTGCCGGCCAGGGCCGGAGCGATCAGCACACCCGCCTGGTCACCGGGTGCGAGCACGAGGCGGCAGGAACCCCCCAGCATCCGGGCGGTGCGGTAGCCACCGGTCCACGGCTGGACCGGGTCGTCGGCGGCGGCGACCAGGTAGCCGTCCCGGCGCAGCTCGGCGGGGCGCACCGGGGTGCCCAGCACCCGGACACCGCCTGCGTCACCCGCGTCGACCGCGGCATCGGCCAGGGCAGCGAGGTCACGGTGCAGGGCTGCGGGCAGCGGGAGCAGGTCGACGGTCCAGGCCCGCATCGCCCGCGCGGCGCGCCCGTGGGGCACGACCCTGCCGGTGCGGTCCGGGACCGCCCACGGCAGCACCCGGTCCGGCCCGCGCCGCCACGCCCACGCGGCGACGGCCGAGGGGCCGTCCAGCACACCGTCGCGGGCGGCGCGCTCCGCCGCGGCCCGGGAGACGTCGCGATCCGGCCGGAACCCGGGCAGTGCGTCCGACTGATCGAGCACGGTGGCCAGGTAACCGACCCCGGCGACCCGGTCGTCCAGCCCGATCGCGGCCTGGTGGGCCTGTACCGCCGCGGCCAGCAGCCCGCCCGTGCGGACGCCGAGCATCGAGACCCGCGGCGCGCGCGCGATCCGGGTGCACGCCTCCAGCGCGTCGAGCACGGCGGCGGCGTGCGCGTCGAGGTCGCGGCCCGCGTCCGCGGGCCCGGCGGGCCGCCAGGAGAGGGCGAACACCTGCAGGCCGCGCCCGACCAGGTGCTCGACCAGTGAGAAGCCGGGGGCGAGGTCGGCCAGCCAGTACCGGTGGATCAGCGGCGGGACGACGAGCACCGGCGCGTCGTGCACCCGCTCGGTGACCGGGAGGTACTGCAGGAGCTCGAACATCGGTGTCCGCAGGACGACCGCACCGGGGGTGGCGGCGACATCGCGTCCGGCGACCGGGCCGCCGCGGGTGTCCCGGGCCCCGGTGTCGAACGGGACGCCGGGGTCACCCGGACCTGGCTCGGTGAAGACCCGGTCGCGGGCTCCGAGCCCGTCCTGGGGGTCGGTGTCCGGTGCCGTCCCGGGCGGTGCTGCGGCCAAACCGTCGCCCCCGGTGTCGGGCTCCGTCCCGGGGTCGCCCTCCGGGGCGGGGCCGGCGACCGGCCCGAGCAGCAGCGTCCGCAGGCGCGCGGCGTCCTCGACGGGCAGTGGCGACCCCTCGGCGGCGGCGTCGTGGAGCAGCCCGGACACCGCCTCGGCCGTGACCGACCGGAGCTGGGCGACCCGCTGACCGATCGGGTCGGCCGGTGACCCCGCCGGTGGCGTGCGGTCGGACAGGCCGAGCCCCACCCGCCCCAGCTCGACCATCCAGCCGCCACCGCGGCGCAACAGCAGCGTCGGCCGCGCGGTCAGCGCCGCCGCCAGTCGCAGTCCGGCAGCGGGCAGCGCCAGCGGTCCGTTCCCCGGCGTGTTCCCACCGGGCTGCCCGTCCCGGTCGCTCGTGTTCATCGGTCACCATCATCCTCACCCGGACCGGCCGCGGCGCGTTCACCCCGTGGCCGTCACCCGGTCACCCGGTCCCGGCATGGTGACCCCGTCCCGTCCGAACACCTGTTCCGTGGAGTCCGATGACCGTCACCGCGTCCGGCGTCACCTTCCTGCGGGAGTTCCTCCGCGACCCGCTGCACACCGCGTCGCTGATCCCGAGCTCCCGGTCGCTGTCCCGGGAGGCGACCGCTCCGGTGCCGGCGACCGGGGACCCGGTCGTCGTCGAGCTGGGTCCCGGGACCGGCGCCTGCACCGACGTCATCGTCGAGCGCCTCGGCGGCCGTGGGCATCACCTGGCCGTCGAGCTGAACCCGCGGTTGGCGGAGCACGTGGCGCGGCGGCACCCCGGTCTCGACGTCGCCGTCGCCGACGCGTGGAGCCTGCCGGAGCTGCTCGCCGAGCGCGGGCTCGACCGGGTGGACGTCGTGGTCTCCGGGCTGCCCTGGGCAGCCTACCCCGCATCCGGCCGGACGTTGCCCGAGATGATCGCGGCGACCCTCGGACCGGACGGGACGTTCACCCAGTTCGGCTACGCCTTCACCAGCCAGCTGCCGCCCGCGCGACGGCTGCGGCGCCAGATCGGTGACGTCTTCGCCCACGTCGAGCGTGGACGGGCGGTGCTCTCGAACGTGCCTCCGGCATTCGTGCTGACCGCCCGGGGCCCGCGTCACCGCTGACCTGGACCGACCGGGCCGGAGCGCCCACCCGGGATCGGCGGGGAGGTGCCGGGCTACCCTGATCGGCGCCCCGCGGCCGGGTCGCCGCCGACCGAGAAACCCTGTGGGGCATCGCAGGTTCCCGCCCGGGAACGACCCACGGACCAGGGGAGACGTGTGTCGGAGACCCAGCTCGTGTCGCCGGAGACCCGCCCGCTGCGGGCGTGGCAGCGCAGCGCACTCGCCCGTTACCTCGCCACCTCACCGCAGGACTTCCTGGCGGTGGCGACGCCGGGTGCGGGCAAGACGACGTTCGCGTTGCGGGTCGCCTCAGAGCTGCTGCGCGACCGGGTGATCGACGCGGTGACGGTGGTCACCCCGACCGAGCACCTGAAGTACCAGTGGGCGGAGGCCGCGGTCGCCGCGGGCATCGCGATCGACCCGGAGTTCCGCAACTCCGCGGGCGGTACGTCGCGGGACTATCACGGCATCGCCGTCACCTACGCCGGCGTCGCCGCGCACCCGATGCTGCACCGCAACCGCACCGAGAACCGCCGGATGCTGGTGATCCTCGACGAGATCCACCACGCCGGCGACGCCCGCAGCTGGGGCGACGCCGTCTACGAGGCGTTCGAACCCGCGACCCGCCGGCTCGCGCTGACCGGTACCCCGTTCCGTTCCGACGACAACCCGATCCCGTTCGTGGAGTACGTGCCGGACTCCGACGGTGCACCCCGCAGCCGGGCCGACCACCAGTACGGCTACGCCGAGGCACTCGCCGACAACGTCGTCCGGCCGGTCGTGTTCCTCGCGTACTCGGGCACCTCGAACTGGCGGACGAGCGCGGGCGAGGAGATCTCCGCCCGGCTCGGCGAGCCGCTGACCCGCGAGCAGACCGCGATGGCGTGGCGGACGGCGCTGGACCCGGCGGGCGACTGGATGCCGGCGGTGCTCGCCGCCGCCGACCGGCGGTTGCAGAGCCACCGTGACGGCGGGATGCCCGACGCCGGTGGCCTGGTGATCGCCTCGGACCAGGCCGCGGCCCGCGCCTACGCCGGGCTGCTGCGGCGGATCACCGGTGACCAGCCCGCGGTGGTGCTGTCCGACGAGGCGGGTGCCTCCGACCGGATCGCCGAGTTCGCCCGCTCGCAGGAACGCTGGATGGTCGCCGTCCGGATGGTGTCCGAGGGGGTCGACGTGCCGCGCCTGGCGGTCGGGGTCTACGCGACCTCGGCGTCGACACCGCTGTTCTTCGCCCAGGCCATCGGCCGCTTCGTGCGGTCGCGGCGGCCGGGGGAGACGGCCTCGGTGTTCGTCCCGAGCGTTCCGGTGCTGCTCGGGCTGGCCAGCGAGCTGGAGGCACAGCGCGATCACGTCCTGGGCAAGCCGCAGCGTCCGGAGGAGATCTGGAACGACGCCGAGCTGAACGAGGCGAACAAGCAGCGCGACGAACCCGACGACGACAAGGCGTTCACCTCGCTGGGTGCGGACGCCGAGCTGGACCAGCTGATCTACGAGGGCGCCACCTACTCCGCCGACGAGGAGGACTACCTCGGCCTGCCCGGGCTGCTCGAACCCGACCAGGTGCGGACGCTGCTGTCCCAGCGGCAGGCGGAGTGGATCAAGAAGGGCTCGCCGCGGACCGGTGCGCAGGCCCGGGCGACCCCGGCGACCGAGCCGCCGCCGCCCCCGCAGGCACAGCGCGGGCAGAGCGTCCGGGAACGGTTGCAGACCCTGCGCAAGGAGCTCAACACCCTGGTCGCGCTGCACAACCACAAGACCCGCAAGCCGCACGGGAAGATCCACAGCGAGCTGCGGGCGCACTGCGGCGGGCCGCCGGTGGCGATGGCGACCATCGAGCAGCTCGAGGAGCGGATCGCGACCCTGCGTTCCTGGCGCTGAAACCGGACGTCTCACTGCGCGTCCGGACGTGGCGACCGTAGGTCTCGTCCGCGGCCACGACACCCGGCTCCGGCGCCGTTGCTCGCCCAGCACGTCGATGCGGCCGGACGTGGCCGGGCGGTCGTGATGGCCGAGCACACCTACGACGCCGGCCGCGCGCTCGACCTGCTCGGGATCGGCTCCGCATTGCCCGACGCGCCGAAGCGCGTCGGAGGTAGACCCGGCCCTGCTCGCCGGATCGACCTGCGGGCGCCAGGAGTTCGAGAACCGGCTGCACGGAGTCGTGACAATTCCTTCGGCGAGGACCGCTCCCGGGTCCGCTCCGGTCACCGCTGGCAGATTGTGGCCGCGTCGCGTGAACGTGCGCTCACCACCCTGCGCCCGGCCGGGCTCACTACCGAGTCGAGCTGGCTCTCACCCCACGCGGGTTTCCCGGGCGGGCCATCCGATTCTCGCGCTCACACATCTCGTCGCTGAACTTCCGCGCTGCCGGCACGATCTCCATCTGCTGCGGGATCACTGAGCCAGTTGTGGATCCTGAGCGCGGCACGCAGATCGGTGCTGGTCGCCCCGTCGTACCCGCATAGTCTCAACGCCTTGTTGATCCGGTAGGTCACCGTGTTCTTGGAGACTTGCTCGACTGCTGCGACCTTCGACAGGCTGTGGTCCAGATCCAGGTAGTGACCGAGGGTGGAGCGAAGTACTCTCATTCTCTCCCCGCCGCCTGCAAGTTCTCCGAGGATCCTTTCGGCAAACGTGCGCGCCGATTCTGGCTCAGCCATCAATAACACCTCGAGTGCCACGTCGGCGTGCGCCACTGTCCGAGGGGAGGAAGTCGGACGTAGCCGGATCAACCGCTCCACCGATTTTGCTTCCCGGTGACTCTGCCTGAAACCGTCGACACCGATACTCGTTTGGCCCACGACGACGTGGACGTCCTCGAAGCTTGGTAGGTCTCGTCGTTGTGGCGCATTGGCTGTGCCCCACGCCCACACTGTCCGGAGGCCCACCGGAAGTACGAGGGACGCCGATTGAGCGCCCCGATGCTGCAACACAGCGTTCACGACCGGTCTCAAATCTCGCCGGGAGTTGGGTGAACCCCACGCGACAACTGCCACGTGCGGGCCGTCGAGCGGATACCCGAGGACATCCTCCGCGTGTGCACGACTGACTTCGGCATTGTCGAGGATCTGGTTGACGACCTCAAGGCGAGCGGCGGAGATTCCGGCGATCCAAGCGCTCTGCTCCCGCAAGAACGATGCCACCGCCTCGGCGGTGAAGTCGTCGTTCATCTCGAACAGCATGACAGAGATTCGCCGGAGCTCAGCCGCGCTCTGCGCCGGCGGCAGGAGAGTGTCTGCTGCGTCGAGGAACGCCGCGGCCAGCACCGCGTACCCCACCCGAATCGCCTTGAGCAGATCGTCGAGCTTCAACCCACGTCGAGCGAACTCCCGCGCGATGTCACTCAGCTCCGTACTGGCCAGCGATTCCTCGCATCCATCGATTTCAGCGAGAAGCATGAGGATCCGGAGCGGGGTCGACGTAGTGGCCCGTCTCACGGAAGCCATGAAGCTCGCGTCGGTGGCGAGCACCGGAATTCGCTTGGCGACGCAGGCGGCAACGTCCTCTCCGACCTCAACCGCCCAGGTCAGAGCACCGCATCCGAGAACGCTACGTACGCGTGCCGCGTCGTCCGTCAGCCATTCCGCAACTGATTGTGGCGCTCGCGCCCCGGTCAGTTGCTGCGTCCAATGGCGCAAGTGACACCTCACCCCAGTGGGAACCGTCACGTCGCTCGACGATAACATGCCGGACTGGTAGGGGAGCAGAGCATCCTGCACACCAGGATCGGCGGTGAAGCCAACGGTCCGTGCCGAGCACATTCGGATCGAGGGACTCGGGGCAGCAGGATCTGGCGTGGCAGGGAGCAGTGCCTCCTCGGCCGAGGCCCACATGGACCCCGGAACGATTGTTCCGGTCGGCCGAGGGAGGCACTTCCTTCCCGCGGGAGTCACGCGGATTCGGCTCGATCCGCCGCGCTGGGACCTGGTGGACAGCGCCGTCGGGTCGGTCGGTCAGCGGAGAGGCGGCGTTCCCTTACCGGCCAGGATCGAGGCCGTGTCGTAATAGAACGGGGTCAGTTCGACGATCTTCCCGTCCCGGATGAGCTGCCAGTCGACGAGATACGTAGGGGGGCTGTCCGAGCCGGACGGCGCCTCAAGCCGAACGAGAGCCGCGACGCGTTCTCCGTCGACCAGCAGGTGCTCCAAGGTCATCTTTGAACCTCCCAACTTGGCCGCCTGGCCGAGTGCGTCCTTGAACTTCTCCCGGCCATGGTGGATGCCACCGTAGGGCAGGCTTTCTGCCTCGGTGAGCACAATGTCCTCCGACAGGCAGGAAATGGCTGCTTCGAAGTCGCCGGCCTCCAATGCGTCGAAATAGCTCTGTGCTACGGTCCTGGCGTCGGGCGTCGTACTCATCATCTTTCCCTTCGTGTAATTGTCAAGACTTCTGTGGTGGCTTTACGGGTACTGCCCGAGTTCGATCCGGGAGCGCTCGCTGTAGGCGACGACTCCGTTGTGGCTTCTCACCATCGACATGTCGCGCCAGGCGCGTTCCAGGCGTGAGCCAGATCGAAGGACGCTCGAACCGGCTGTGCGCAGGAGTACTTGATGCAGTGCATTCCAGCAGAGCTCGATCGCCTCGGTCGCCATGCCGATTATCTCGACATCCTTCCGGTGGGTGAAGTTGCCTGCCCGGCAGTACTGCATCCAAAGGCTGGACGCGTGCCGGGTTATTGCTTCTGCCGAGTCCACTGCCGCGGTTGCCGTCCCGTACCAACGTTGATAAGTCGGGTCCTGCGTGCGAGGAACGAGCGGAGGGGCCGGTGTCATCTTGCTCTCCATCAGCTCGCGATACTCATCGCGCGCGCCCTGAACGATGCCAAGGGCTAGTGAAGCAATCTCCAGGAGGGCGAACGACAGCGGCGGCCCAGCATACATCGGATTGCTGTGAACCTGCTCTCCGACGGTACCGGAACTGACGTCGACCGTCGTGAACCAGGTATTCGGAAGCACCCAGTTCGAAGCAACACGACCGTTCTCGATCTTGATGCTGTTCGAGGAGCTCCCTTTCAGGCCGAGGGTGTCGCGCCAGTCGTCGAGCCTGGTCCAGATCTTCCGGGGTGCCACGAACAGATGAATCTCGGGAGGGTTGGGCCCGTCAGCTTCCTCGATGGCATGGCCCATGTAGTGAGTTGCATAGGCCGAGCCCGAACAGTAGTTGAACGTGCCGTTGATGATCCATTCACCTGTCGTGTCCCGGACCATCTTTCCTTGCGGGGCGACGGTGGTGGGGCAGATGAAGAGTCCGTCGCCGAAGATCTCACGCTGCGTCGCCTCGTCGAACAGGGTCCCCACCTGGAGGGCATGAGAGGCGCCCAGGCAGAGTGCCCATCCGGTCGAAGCGCACCCCCTCGCCAGTGCGGTGACCACCTGCATGAAGGTGTCCACGCCGACCTCGAGGCCGCCGAATCGCCGCGGGACCAGCATTCGGTAGAAGCCCGCGTCGACAAACAGCTCGTGAACTTCTTCCGAGTACTGTGACTGGCTCTCGGTTTCAGCTTGACGCTCACGGAGGACCGGCCGTAAAGCCTCCGCGCGATCGACGAGATCTTTCTCGATCCTGTCGAAGGCTGCTGCATGCGTATACGCATCTGATGTCATCTCGTCCTCTCCGTTGAGCATCGAGTCGCAGTTGCTGTGACCTGCACCGGCCATTGCCGTAGTCGGCGTCCAGCAGGGACCAGTAGAGTCCAAATGACCGTGGACGGCATTGGTCCGGATCTTAGGATTGCGCGGAATCCGTTGGTCTGTAGACCAACTGCTCCGCTCATCAGACGATCTTGTAGGTGGTCGCGGGCCGGAGGGCGGCCTCAGGCGTGGTGGCGTGGTCCGGCAGCGATGTCGGAGCTCCGGTGAGGGGCAGCGTGGCACGTCCTCCGGGCCGTCCGGGTACCTCGCGCCGGCCCCGATACAGCGGATCAAGGTCCGCTGTATCGGGGCGTGACAGCGCATCGCGCTCCAGCCCGATGTCCCGGGCGGCCCGTCCGGGCCGCGCCGCCGGTTCGAGGTCGACACCGGCGCCCGAGCCACGTGGACCGGGGCGACGGCGGTGCCCTGGTCGCTGCACGCGGACAGGAACGGAAGATCTCGGTGGCACGTCACCGCCCCGGCGGGACCACACCTGGTGGGCCGGCCGGCAGGTCATCGCCTAGGCCGACCCCGGTCGCCGGGCGCGGCAGACCGCTCTGACCTGGGTGATCGACACCGGATCGACCCCGGCCCACCAGCCGGGCTCGATGGACCGGCCACTCCCGGACGGACCCTGCACCGGCGCCGCGACGACGACGGGATCCACGTCAGCTGCCGGATCCCTCCTACGACCCCGACCAAGGCCGTCGACGGACGGTGCGGGGCGCTACGCAGCGTGACCCTCGGCGCAGTGGAACCCCCCGGCCGCTGAACCCGGACGAGGTTCCCATGTGCGGAGGACATCCGGGACGGTCTCGCTGAGCGTGCTGGCATGCCCCGATGGCGTGGCTCGATCCGGCGGGCACCGGGGCGAGCCGGAGTGCCCTGGTCTCAGGACGGTCGGCCGGGAACGCCTCCGCCCGTGCCGACCGGGCCGGGTACCGGCTCGTCGCCGTCCCGGGACCGCACCGCGACGGCCAGGACGACCAGCAGGATCCCCGCGGCCTCCGGCACGCCCGGCAGCTGTCCGAGCATGACCACCCCGATCCCGGTCGCGGTGGCGGGCAGCAGGGCCAGCAGCACCGCGAAGCGGGCCTGGCCGACCCGGCGGAGCACGATCTGGTCGAGGACGTAGGGGACGACCGAGGACAGCACCCCCAGCCCGACGGTCAGGGCGAGGACACCCGGGTCGACCAGCGGTGCGAGGTTCGCCACACCGAACGATCCGTCGCTCCCGACCAGGAGCAGCGGCAGCAGGACGACCGCGGCGACGGCGAAGCCGGTCGCGAGGTCGTCGATCCCGGTCCCGGCCCGGGCGACCCGTTTGCCGAGCAGGATGTAGGCCGCCCACATGGCGGCAGCGGCGAGCGCCCACAGCACCCCGGACGGGCTGCCGGACCACCGGACGTCGGCGATCAGCAGTACCCCGGCGGCGGCCAGCCCGACGGCACCGAAGTCGCGCAGGCGGCGCGATGCCAGCGCCGCGACGAGGACCGGCCCGGTGAACTCGATGGCTACCACGGTGCCCAGCGGGAGCCGGGCGATCGCCTCGTAGTAGGCGACGTTCATCAGCGCCGTGGCCAGGCCGAACAACCCGGCGCGGACGAGCCGGACGCCGCGCCACGCGCCGCGCCCGGGGCGCCGCCAGGCCAGCAGGACCAGCGCGGCCCCGATCAGCCGCAGCTCGGCGACCGCGGACGGCGCGAGCCGGTCGAACAGGCCGACGGCGAGCGCCGCGCCGACGTACATCGACGTGCCGCCCGCGAGGAACAGCAGCGGAGCGGGTACGCGCTCGGCGAACGGTCGTGCACTCACCGGGGCACGGTAACCCCGGATACACCCTGTTTACCGACCGCCGCTTGCACGGGTGGCTCCCGGCCCCGCATGATTCACAGGCAGTCAACTTCATACGCAATCGGTCACCGCGGGTACATCGCGGCGTCACCCACCGATCCGGAGACGGTCCGGACGTGATGGGCGTCGCGACTCGCCCCGGGAACACGTGCAGGGGCTTCGAGCGTCTGCTTTAGTGTGGGCGACCCGCCTGGTGCGGTCGTCACAGTGATACGGCGGAGGGCCGCCCGAGGCCCACCGCCGCGACGGAGGGAGACCGCCATGCAGCCCGAAACGCTGACCCGGCCAGAACTGACCCTCGCCGACCGCTGTGACCGTTGCGGTGCGGCGGCGAAGGTGCGCGCGATCCTTCCCTCCGGTGGGGAGCTCCTCTTCTGCAACCACCACGGCCGTGCCCACGCCGAGAAGCTGCGTGAGTCCGGTGTGGAGGTGCAGGGCGGGGAGTGATTGCCGCGGGCGTGCTCGTCACGTCCCACACACCCGACCGAACGGGGCGGGGACCGGGTCACCGGTCCCCGCCCCGTTCGCGTGTGCGGCTCAGGCCTCCACGAGCCGACCGGTCAGGACCTGGTCGCCGTCGGTCCGCGAGGCCGGCCGGGCCGGGCGCGGGTCGGGGGGCAGGGGCGTGTTGCCGAGGATGAGGTCCGCGGCCCGCTCGGCGACCATCAGGACCGGCGCGTAGGTGTTGGAGTTCGGAACGTCCGGGAACACCGAGGCGTCGACCACCCGCAGCCCGTCGACGCCGTGCACACGCATCGTGGCGGGATCGACGACCGAGCCCGCGTCGGTGCCCATCCGGCAGGTGCTGGTCGGGTGCAGGCCGTTCTGGGCGCGTCGGCCGACCCAGTCGAGCACCTGCTCCGGGGTGCGGACGCTCGGGCCGGGGAAGGTCTCGCCCCCGTCCAGCCCGGCGAAGGCCGGTTGGTCGAGCAGCGTCCGCCCGATCTGGATCGCCTCCACCCAGCGCCGGCGGTCCCGCTCGCTGCTGAGGTAGTTGAGCCGGATGCCGGGCGGCACGCCGATGTCGCGGGAGGTGGCGCGCACGGTCCCGCGGGCGTCCGAGGTCATCACGCTCACGTGCATCTCGTAGCCGTGCCCGGCGGGCCGGACGTCGGGCGCGAAGCGCATCGCGACCGGCGCGAAGAGGATCATGACGTCCGGGATGCCGCTGGCCAGCGAGGTGGAGGCGAAACCACCGATCTCGAAGTGGTTGCTGGCACCGATGCCGGTGCCCGAGACGAGCCAGCGCGCCGCCGCACCGGGAAGCTTGTGCACCCGGCGGTGGGTGGCCAGCGACACCGGCCGGACGCAGGCGTGCTGCAGGTGGATCGCGAGATGGTCCTGCAGGTTCGCCCCGACCCCGGGCAGTGCCGCGCGGACGTCGCCGGAACCGATCCCGATGGAGGCGAGGTGCTCCGGGTCGCCGATCCCGGACACCTGCAGCAACTGCGGGCTGGCGATCGCGCCGGCGGCGAGGATCGTGTCCCCGGCGTCGACGTCGCGGAAGGTGCCGTCGGCGGCCCGGTACCGGACGCCGATCACCCGGCTCCCGGTGTGGTCGAACCGCAGCTGGTGGACGGTCACCCCGGTCCGGACCTGCAGGTTCGGCCGGGACGCCGAGACCGGGTGCAGGTAGGCGTCGGTCGCGGAGTAGCGGCGGCCGCGGAAGATGGTCCGCTCGGTCCGGGAGAACCCTTCCTGGCGCGGCCCGTTGACGTTGTCGACGACGGCGTGCCCGGCCTGGCCCGCGGCGATCAGGAAGGCGTCGTTCAGCGGGCCGGAGGCGGGGGCGCGCTCCAGGATCTGCGGGCCCGCCCCGTCGGCGTCGAGCGCGATCCGGTGCTCGGAGAGCCTGCGCTCCAGCCGCCTGTAGTAGGGCAGGCAGTGCGCGGAGCTCCACTCCTGCAGCCCCGGACCGGTGGCCCACCGGTCGTAGTCGCCGGGGTTCCCGCGCTGGTAGACCATCCCGTTGATGCTGCTGCTGCCGCCGAGCACCTTCCCCCGGGGGACGGCGACCCGGCGACCGGCCAGGCCGGGCTCGGGCTCGGAGGTGTAGCACCAGTCGTAGCGCGGGTTGCCCCACGCGTGCGCCAGCGCGGCGGGCATCCGGATGACCGGGTCCCAGCGGTGGTCGGGCTGCCCGGCCTCGAGCACGAGCACCGTGCGCGCGGGGTCCTCGCTCAGGCGATGGGCGAGCACGGCACCCGCCGAGCCACCGCCGACGATGACGACGTCGTACCGCGCCATACCGATTCTCCCGTTTCCGAACTTGGCACTGTTGGCACCCACCTGAACGGATTGACCCGTTCGAGTGAGCAACCCCCCTTGCGGAGACTCACGGTACGCCGTGGCTCCTGGCGGGCCGCACCGGCCCGTACCCTCACCCGTGTGACGACGGCGGGGGACGACACGGACAGGGCCGGGGCCGACGACGCGGACAGGGCGCTGGCTGCGCTGGGCGCGCAGATCGACGCCTCCGTCGCCGACCTGCAATCCGCCCGCCGACGGGTGCGCGAACTCCAGGAACTGCGTGCCCGAGGGCTCGGCTGGAGGGAGATCGTACCGCGGGAGGATCGTCCGTTGATCGTAGAGTCCATCACCCGTGCGTTGGACGGGCTTGGTGCGATCGGCGGACGCTTTCGTCGTGAGGAGGCGGTCGCGCTGCACGCCGAGGGCGAGACGATCGCCGGGATCGGCCGGCTGTTCGGGGTCAGCAGGCAGCGGGTGTCGGCCTACCTGCAGGAGCATGTCCAGCTGCAGTCGCTGCGGACCGGTGCCGGTAGCGACCGGGCCCCTTCTGAGCCCTGAGCCGCCGGAGGCCGAGGTTCAGACGTCCCTGCGCCGGTGCCGGGCCCGTCGCTGGGCCGGGACCCGGGGGCTCACGGGCGGCCCGTCCGAGCGGCGGGCGGCCGGTATCAGCGTCGTCCGGTCCGGCGACCGCCCGCTGTGGGACGGGCCGGGCTCGGCGGGACCGCCCGCCGGGGCCGAGGGCGTCGCCGGACGCCGGGTCCCGGGTTGCGGCGGGCCCGCCGGCGGCTCGGCGCGTCCGCGGGACCCGGCCGGGAGCTGCGGGGCCGGGAGCCTGCCCGCCGGAGCCTGCCGGGCCGGTGGCATGAACGGCGGGTCGGTCGCCGCGCCGGCGGCGGTGAGCTGCTCCAGCCGGGTCAGCTCGCGGACGTCGCGGATCCGGGCGGCCAGCGCCGCCGTCACCACCTGCAGAGCTGCGGCGAGCCGCTCACCGAGCGGGGCCCCGCAGTCCCGGCGGCCCAGCAGCTGCAGCGCACCCGCGGTGCGCCCGCCCACGACCACCGGGACGGTCAGGGCCCGGACCAGCCCGCAACCGGCAGCCACCGCGGCGAGGCCGGGTGGATCGGACCGGGTGAGATCAGGGGTGAGACACACCCGGCCGTCGTGTGCGGTGGAGATCGCGGGGCCGGCACCGGAGCGGTCCTGCAGCTGACCGATCCGGGTGGCCGCGGTGTCCGAGCCGAACACGCGGCGCCGCTCCGGATCGCGGGCGTCGGCCGGTTCGTGCAGCACCAGCACCGCCCCGGCGACCCCGGCGGCCGGGACCAGCGCGACACACAGACCGGACAGCATCGCGGCGACGTCGACGTGCGCGACGGACGTGGCCCCGGCCCGCAGTGCCACCTGGACGAGTGCAGGGCCGGGATCGGGCGCGGGCCGCCCGGGGGCGTCTGGGGTCCAGAGCGAGGCCGCCATCTCGTCCTTCCGTGTGCCGCCGGTGGGGACCGAGGATATCGACCGGGTGACGATGCCGGACGCCGGCGCCGCTGGGTTATCGTCCTGAGGTACCGCGGGAGCCCGCGCACCGAGGCTGAGAGGGCGGCAGGACCGGCCGCCGACCGTTCGAACCTGATCCGGTTGACACCGGCGTAGGGAGGCCGCCGTCGTGCGTGCTCGTGTCCTGTCCCTGTTCGGGGCGTTGCTGCTGCTCGTGCTCACCGGCTGCTCCGGAGGTGGTGGCTCCGGGGGCGGGCCGGTGCGGGTCGCGCTGGACTGGACGCCGAACACCAACCACATCGGGCTCTTCGTCGCCCAGCAGGCCGGGTACTTCGCCGAGGCGGGACTGGAGGTGGAGTTCCTGCCGTGGAACTCGACGTCGCCGGACACCCTGGTCGGTTCCGGCGCCGCGGACTTCGGGATCAGCTTCCAGGACTCGTTCACCTACTCGAAGGCCGCCGGGGCCGACATCACCTCGGTGATGGCGATCCTGCAGCACTGGGCCACCGAGATCGCGGTGCGCGCGGACCGCGACGACATCCGCTCGCCACGTGACCTCGACGGGATGGTGTACGCCGGGTTCGGCGGGCCGGGTGAGATCCCCAAGATGCAGACGGTGATCCGGGCCGACGGTGGCGTCGGGGAGTTCACCACCGAGGTGCTGAACACCGCCGCCTACGAGGCGCTCTACGCGGGCCGGGCCGACTTCACCGAACCGTTCGTGAACGTCGAGGGTATCGAGGCCGAGCTGCGGAACGAGCCGCTGAGGACGTTCCGCTACACCGACTACGGCTTCCCGGACGCCTACAACGTGCTGCTCATCGGCAACTCCACGCTGCTGGGGCAGGACCCGGAGCGGGCCCGCGCGTTCGTCGGCGCGGTGCAGCGCGGTTACCGGTTCGCCGCTGCGGACCCGGCGGCCGCGGCGCAGATGCTGAAGGAGGCGAACCCGGGTGCCTTCACCTCCGACGAGCTCGTCGACCGCGGCGCGGTGATGCTCGCCGAGCGGTTCCTGCTCGACGAGCAGGGGCGTGTCGGTCACCAGACCCTCGACCGGTGGAGCGGGTTCTCCGGGTTCCTCTACGACACCGGCACGGTGGCCGGTCCCGACGGCCGGCCGGTGCGCGAGAAGCCGGACTTCTCCACGTGGTTCACCAACGACCTCCTGACGCCGTGATCCGCCGGCTCGCCCCGTCGCTGTCGCTGGTGCTGGGGCTGCTGGTGACCTGGCAGGTGGCGGTGACGGTGACCGGTGTCGCTCCGCAGGTGCTGCCCTCACCGCTGCGGGTGGTGGAGCAGGGCTGGGCCTTCCGTGCGGAGCTGTGGGCGAACACGGTGCCCACGTTGCAGGTGACCGCGATCGGGTTCGCGGTGTCGCTGGCCGTGGCCTGGGCGGCGGCGGTCGCGGTGGACTTCTCGCCGTGGCTGCGCCGCGCGCTGACCCCGCTGCTGGTCGCCTCGCAGACCCTGCCGGTGATCGCGATCGCGCCGCTGCTGATCATCTGGTTCGGGTTCGGGCTGCTGCCGAAGGTGCTGGTCATCGCGCTGGTGACGTTCTTCCCGGTGGCGGTCGGCCTGATCGAGGGGTTCGCGGCGACCGACCGGTCGGCGACGGCGCTGCTGCGGAGCATGGGCGCGAGCCGCTGGCAGCGGTTCCGCCTCGTCCGGCTGCCGGGGGCGATGCCGTCGTTCTTCACCTCGCTGCGGATCGCGGTCACCTACGCCGTCACCGGCGCGATCTTCGCCGAGTTCGTCGGCGCCCGGGCCGGCCTGGGGATCTTCATGCAGCTGCAGCGCAACCAGTTCCGCACCGACCTGGTACTGGCCGCGGTCGGCGTCACGGCGGCCCTGTCGGTGGCTCTGTTCGGCGCGACCTACCTGGTGCAGCGCCTGGTCACGCCGTGGTACAGGGAGGACCACCGATGAAGGTCTCGGTGCGCGGCCTCTCGGTGGCCTACGGCGACCGCCCGGTGCTGGACTCGGTCTCGCTGGAGGTCGGCACGGGGGAGTTCGTGTCGCTCGTCGGCCCGTCCGGCTGCGGCAAGTCGACCCTGTTCGGTGCGCTGACCGGGATACTCGACGGCGCGACGGTGAGCGGGACGATCCAGGTCGACGGCGAACCGGTGCGCGGGGCGCCGTTCGGCTACATGCCGCAGCAGGACCTGCTGTTCCCGTGGCGGAGCGTGCTCGACAACACCACCCTCGGCCTGGAGGTGGCCGGGGTCTCGCGCCGCGAGGCACGGGAGCGGGCCCGGGCGCTGTTCGAGCCGTTCGGCCTGGGTGGGTTCGAGCAGGCCCGGCCGGGCGAGCTGTCCGGCGGGATGCGGCAGCGGGCGGCGCTGCTGCGCACGGTCGTCGGCGGGCGTGAGGTGCTGCTGCTCGACGAGCCGTTCGGTGCACTGGACGCGCTCACCCGCACCGCGATGCAGGAGTGGCTGGAGTCGATGCGCGAGCGCTACGGCTGGACGACGCTGCTGATCACGCACGACGTGCGGGAGGCGGCGTTCCTCTCCGACCGGGTCGTGGCGCTCTCGCCACGGCCGGCCGGTGTCCGGCGGGTGGTGCCGGTGGACCTGCCCCGCCCGCGCACCCGGTCGATGCTCACCGATCCCGGGATCGCCGCCGTCGAGGCCGAACTGCTGGACGTCCTGCGCTCCTGACCGAGCCGCCCGCCGGGCAACAAATGCACCCCGTCGTTATCTGATTGTGACTCAACGGCCAGACTTTCTCGATTCAGTATGCTGTCGGTCACCCTGTATCGACCAATACGTTGGCGCTCACAACATTCACCTGATCGAGTTCCAGGTCACCACAGCGTCGTGGAGGGAAAGTCCGATGGGGATGCAGGGGACGGGACGCAGATCCCGGCTACGGCGGGCGGTGACGGCGGCGGGCCTCGGCCTGATGCTCACGCTGAGCGCCTGCGGTCAGAACAGCGCGGGCGACGGCGGCGACGGCGCGGCGGCGGGCGGGGAGGGCGGCATCAAGGTCGGCGTGATCCTTCCCGAGACCGACAGCTCGGCCCGGTGGGAAGGCTTCGACAAGCCGATGCTGGACCGGGCGATGCGGGCCGAGGGGCTCGACCCGGACATCCAGAACGCCCAGGGTGACGAGCAGAAGTTCTCCACCCTCGCCGACGGGATGATCTCCAGCGGGGTGCGGGTGCTGGTCATCGCCTCGATCAGCAGCGACGGCGGCAACACGGTCGCCGCGAAGGCGCAGGCACAGGGCATCCCGGTGATCGACTACGACCGGTTGAACCTCGGCGGCACCAGCGACTACTACGTCTCGTTCGACAACGAGCGGGTCGGCGCCCTGCAGGGTGAGGGCCTGGTCCAGGGGATCGGCGACAAGCCCGGCGCCCAGGTCATCGAGATCGAGGGCGCGCCGACCGACAACAACGCGACCCTGTTCTACAACGGTCAGCAGACGGTGCTGAAGCCGCTCTACGACGACGGGTCGCTGGTCCTGGCCGGCAGCCAGGCCATCGAGCGGTGGGACAACCAGGTCGGCGGCACCACCTTCGAGCAGCTGCTCACCGCCAACGGCGGCCGGGTGGACGGCGTCGTCGCCGCCAACGACGGTCTCGCCGGGGCCGTGATCACCGTGCTCGCCAAGTACGGGCTCAACGGGACGGTGCCGGTCACCGGGCAGGACGCCACCGCCGACGGGCTCGCCGCGATCCTGCGCGGCGACCAGTACATGACGGTGTTCAAGCCGATCGAGCAGGAGGCGGAGGCCGCCGCGCAGCTGGCCGCCGCCCTCGCGAACGGTGACACCGCCGCCGCGGACGCCATCGCCACCGACACGGTCCGCGACCCGCAGGGCGACCGGGACGTGCCGTCGGTACTGCTCACCCCGGAGCTGATCACCCGGGACAACGTGAAGACGGTGATCGACGCCGGCTACGTCACCGCGGCCGAGGTCTGCACCGCGGAGACCGCCGACGCGTGCAGCGAGCTCGGCATCAGCTGACCACCCCGTCCCGGGGGGGGGGGGCGCCCCCCCCGCCCCGGGCCGCGCCCCCCCGGGGGGGGGGGGGGGCGGGCCCCCCCCCCCCCCCCGGGCACCGACCGCGAAGGGGCGGTCTCGTGACCGAACCGATCCTGGCCCTGCACCAGGTGAACAAGAGCTTCGGCGCCGTGCGGGTGCTGCACGACGTCGATCTGACCGTCCGCGCCGGGGAGGTCACCGCGCTCGTCGGTGACAACGGCGCCGGGAAGTCGACGCTGGTCAAGTGCGTCGCCGGGATCCACCCGATCGACGGTGGCGAGATCCGGTTCGCCGGTGAGCCGGTGTCGCTCACCGCGCCCGCCGACGCCGCCCGGCTCGGCATCGAGGTCGTCTACCAGGACCTCGCGCTGGCCGACAATCTCGACGTCGTCGCCAACATGTTCCTCGGCCGGGAGCGCGGCCGGCCCTGGATGCTCGACGAGGGATCGATGGAGCAGGCCGCGCGGGACACCCTCGCGGCGCTCTCGGTGCGGACGGTGACCTCGGTCCGGACCCCGGTCGCCTCGCTGTCCGGGGGGCAACGGCAGACCGTGGCGATCGCCAAGGCGGTGCTGTGGGACTCGCGGGTGGTGCTGCTCGACGAGCCCACGGCCGCGCTCGGCGTCGCCCAGACCCGGCAGGTGCTGGACCTGGTCCGGCGGCTCGCCGAGCAGGGTCTGGCCGTCGTGCTGATCAGTCACAACATGGCGGACGTCTTCGAGGTCTCCGACCGCATCGCCTGCCTGTACCTGGGCCGGATGGTGGCCCAGGTGCCGACCCGCGACCTCACCCACGCCCAGGTCGTCCAGCTCATCACCGCGGGCCGGTCCGGTGAGCTCGGCCTCGCCCGCCCCGAGTCGGCCACCGTCTGATGCCGGCCCCGACCCCCGCGCCGCTGCCCGCCGTGCCGTTCCGGGAGGACCGACCGTGACCGACCCCCGACCCAGCGGAACCACCACCGACGGTGCCACGTCGCCCACGAGTGCCGCGCAGCGCGCCAACCCGGGCAGCCGGGCGGCCGACTTCGGCATCGACACCACCGCGCAGACCACCCGGGAGGCGGTCGCCGGCTACCTCCGCGGGCTGCGCAGCGGTGACCTCGGTTCACTGCCCGCGCTGCTCGGGCTGGCCGCCTTGTTCGTCCTGTTCACCGTGCTCGACCAGGGCGGCACCTTCGGCAGCCTGCTGAACCTGGCCAACCTGCTCCAGCAGGGAGCCGGCCCGACGATCATCGCGATGGGCCTGGTCTTCGTGCTGCTGACCGGTGAGATCGACCTGGCCGCCGGCACCGCGTCCGGCCTGGCCGCAGCGATGATGGCGCTGCACCTGGTCTCCGGCGGCAACATGCTCGGCGCCACCGGCACCGTCGTGTTCGTGCTGCTCGTGCTGGTGATGGTCGCCGCCGCGGTGCTCGCCGCGCTGGTCCGGGTGTGGGCAGGCACCGTCGTCAGCCTGGCCACCGCCGCGGTGCTGGTGATCGGCGTCCCGACCGGACCGTGGGTGGTGATGGCGTTCGCGGTCGGGGTCGGCGTGGTCATCGGGTGCCTGACCGGCTTCCTCGTCGCCCGGGTCGGGATGCCCGCCTTCGTCGTCACCCTGGCCCTGTTCATCACCTGGCAGGGGGTGATCCTCCAGCTCATCGGCGACGGCGGCACCCTCGCCCTGCGCGACCCGATGATCAACGCGGTGGCGAACGGTAATCTGTCGGTCCCCGCGTCCTGGGGGCTCTTCGTGGTCACGGCGGGCGGGTACGCCGCTGTCCAGCTGGTCCGCCAGCGGGCCCGGCTGCGGAGCGGGCTGGTGGCCAGGCCCACCGGGCTGGTGCTGATCAAGATCGGGGCGGTGGTCGTGCTGGGTGGGCTGGTCACCGTCGCACTCGTCCAGGACCGCTCGCCGGGCGTCGTCGCGATCGCCGGTGTGCCCTACGTCGTCCCGATCGTGCTGGTGCTGCTGGTGCTCGGGACCTGGGTGCTGGACCGGACCCGCTTCGGCAGGCACGTCTACGCCGTCGGCGGCAACCGGGAGGCCGCGCGGCGCGCCGGGATCGACGTCGTCCGGATCCGGGCGTCGGTGTTCGTGATCTCCACCGCGTTCGCCGCGATCGGGGCGATCGTCTACTCGTCCAAGATCGGTTCGGTGAACCCGGCGGCGGGCGGGGGCAACACCCTGCTGTTCGCGGTCGGTGCCGCGGTGATCGGCGGCACCTCGCTGTTCGGCGGGCGCGGCCGGATCAGCAACGCGGTCATCGGCGGCACCGTGCTGGCCACCGTGCAGAACGGTCTGGGCCTGCTCAAGCAGCCTGCCGCCGTGGTGTTCGTGGTGACCGGACTGGTGCTGCTGCTGGCGGCCGGGGTCGACGCGGCGTCGCGGCGGCGGGCGGCGGCCACCGGACGGTGATCCCCCAGCCCCCCGGACCGGCCTCCGGCACCCGCCCGGACGACGCCCGCCGGCACAACCGCGCGGCCCTGCTGCGCCGGCTGCACGTCGACGGCCCGTGCACCCGGGCCACCCTGGCTGGTGAGCTGGGCCTCAACCGCAGCACCATCAAGGCGGTCGTCGACGGGCTCGCCGGCGCCGGGATCGTCACCGAGGCCATCCCGACCCGGCGCTCCGGTGCCGGTCGACCCTCGTTGCTGGTGGTGCCCGACCCGCAGGCCGCGGTGGTGCTCAGCGTGGACGTCCGGGTGGACCAGGTCGCGATGGCGATGGTCGGGATCGGCGGGCAGATCCTCGGCAGGCACAGCTGGAACATCCACCGGGCCACCCGGCTGCCCGGTGAGGTGATCACACACGTCGCCGAGTCGGCGGAGCTGCTGCGCGACGAGCTGGCGGTCACCGAGCAGGCGGTCGGGGTGTCGGTCCCCGGTGCCGTCCGGCGGGCCGACGGGCTGGTCCGGGAGGCACCGAACCTGGGCTGGCGCGACG
This sequence comes from Pseudonocardia sp. NPDC049635, assembly GCF_040659795.1. NCBI lineage: Bacteria > Bacillati > Actinomycetota > Actinomycetes > Pseudonocardiales > Pseudonocardiaceae > Pseudonocardia > Pseudonocardia sp. NPDC049635. The sequence continues at coordinate 60,594 of NZ_JBFAON010000011.1, read as the reverse complement.
TCGAGCTCGGCGCGCGCCTGGCCGCGGTGCTCGGGCAGCCGGTGCAGGTGGCCAACGACGCCGAGGCCGGGGCGCTGGCCGAGCACCTGCGCGGCGCGGGCCGGGACGCCGACGACATGGTCTACCTCGCCGGGGACGTCGGGGTCGGCGGTGGCGTGGTGTCCGCGGGCACCCCGCTGCGCGGCACCGGCGGCTACGTCGGGGAGATCGGGCACATGATCGTCCGCCCGGACGGCCGGGACTGCTTCTGCGGCGCCAGCGGATGCTGGGAGACCGAGGTGGGCGAGCCCGCACTGGGGCGGGCGCTCGGCCTGCCCGAGGGCACGCCGCGCGGGGTGCTGGTCGCCGAGCTGCGCGCACTGGCGGCGGACCCCGCCCGCGCGGAACAGCAGCTGGCCGGGTTCGCGGGCTGGATGGGGACCGGGCTGGTCACCGTGGTCAACATGCTCGCCCCGGGACTGGTCGTGCTGGGCGACCTGTTCGGTGCGCTGCCCCCGGTCGTGGTGGACCGGGTCCGCGCCGACGTCGAGCGGCGCAGCCTGGTCAGCCGGGCCGTCGGCGGGACCCGGATCGTGGCGTCCCCGCTCGGCCGGGACGGCGCGCTGATCGGTGCCGCGGAGCTGGCGTTCGAACCGGTGCTCGAGGCGCTGTGAGCGGGCCGGGCACTAGCCTGGCGCCGTGACCGGTCCGCGCACGGTGCTCGTCCTCGGCGGCACCACCGAGGGCCGTGCGGCCGCGGCGGAGCTGTCCGCCCGGGCCGGCGTGCGGGTGATCTCCTCGCTGGCCGGGGCGGTGCGCAGTCCCCGGCTGCCCGAGGGCGAGGTACGGCTAGGCGGTTTCGGCGGCGCCGAGGGGCTGGCCCGGTACCTGCGCGCCGAGCGGGTCTCCGCGGTGCTGGACGCGACGCACCCGTTCGCCGCGGTGATGACCGCCAACGCGGCCGCGGCTTGCGCGCGGACCGGCGTCCCACTGGTCGTCGTGCGCAGGCCGGGCTGGACGCCGGCGCCGGGGGACCGCTGGCACCGGGTCGGATCGGTCGCCGGGGCCGCCGCCGTGCTGCCCCGGCTGCTGCCCGCAGCGGACGGCCGAGTGCTGCTCACCATCGGGCGCGGCGGCCTGGGCGCGTTCGCCGGGATCGACGCGACCTGCTGGATCCGGGCCGTCGACCCGCCCGATCCACCGCTGCCGCGATGCCACACGCTGCTGCTCGACCGCGGCCCGTTCACCCTCGACGCCGAACGGGAACTGCTGGACCGGGTGCGCCCGCACGTGCTGGTGACCAAGGACTCGGGAGGGGACGCGACCGCCGCGAAGCTGGTCGCGGCGCGGGAGCGGGGGATCGCCGTCGTCGTGGTGGACCGGCCCGCGGTGCCGGCCGGGGTGCGGGTGGCGGGCACCGTCCGGGAGGGCCTGGATCTGCTGCTGTGACCGCCCGTCGAGCACGGCCGCTCAGGTGTTCGCCCCGCGCGCGTCGACCGGCCAGCGGTCGACGACCGTGTCCCCGGCCGCACCGCCCTCGACGACGACGAGATGGTCGGCCAGGTTCACCGCCGAGCACACGTGGTTGGGCACCACCCGCACCCGGCTGCCCGGCTCCGGGACCGGCCCGTCACCGAACGCGACGGTGGCGTGGTGCTCGGACAGCGCGATGACCCGGGCCTCGGGGTGGTCGGGCAGCCGCCCGTACCCGGTGGCCCAGGGTGCCCGGTCGGCGCCGAGGGTCTTGCTGCCGGCGTCCAGCACGGCGTGACCCGGGCGGGCGTGCACGACCGTCGCGACCGCGCTCAGCGCGCACCGGTCGAACCCGATGGCGTCCAGCTCGACCTGCTGGGCGTCGCCGAACACCGAGACCCCCGGCCGGGTCTCGGTCGGTGCCCACCGGCCGGGGAGATCCGGCGCGATGCCCTCGGTCGGGCTGGACCCACCGCTGCGGACCCGGGGCTCGATCCCGGCGGCGGCCAGGCCGGCCGCGGCCGCGGACAGCGCCGCGACCTCGTCCGCGGCCACGGCGGTGCGCGCACCGGGGGCGTAGGCGTGCCCGGGGAAGGTGAAGACCCCGGCCACCTCCAGCCCGGCGGCCCGGGCGGCCGCGGCGAGACCGCCCGCGTCACCGGGGGCGACGCCGGTGCGGTGGTGTCCGGAGTCGATCTCCACCAGGACCTGCGCGGGGGCGCCGCGCAACGCGGCGGCCAGCCGGTCGGCGCCCGCGGCCGAGTCGACGCCGATCCGCAGTCGGACCCGCCCGGCCAGCGCACGCAACCGGTCCGCGCGACCACCCGCCGCCCACACCGGGTAGGCGAGGAACAGGTCGTCGATGCCGGCGGCGGCGAACACCTCGGCCTCGCCGACGGTCGCCAGGGTCAGGCCGGTGGCACCGTGTGCGAGCTGACGGCGGGCCACGGTGATGCTCTTGTGCGTCTTGGCGTGCGGGCGCCAGGCCAGCCCGCGCCGCCGCGCCCGCTCCGCACCCTCGGCCAGGTTGCGTTCCAGCACGCAGGCGTCGACGACGAGGAACGGGGTGTCGAGAGCCTCGGTGTGCATCGCCGGTGATCGTCGCATCCCGGCCGGAACGGGCCGAACCGCTCGCCGATCACGTCGACCCCGGACAGCGGCGCCCGACGGCCGCACCGCGTCGTCGCATCAGCCACCGGCGGGTCGGCGGCCGCGCCCGGCTCAGCGCGGGCCGAGGTCCCGGGTCATCACCACCAGCGCGGCCGGGCCGTCGCCGGCGGGGACCTGCCGGAAACCTATCCGCCGGTAGAACGCCAGTGCCCGTGCGTTGCCCGGCTCCACCTTCAGTGACAGGCGATGCCTGCCGTGCTCGCGGGCGACCGCGACGACGGCGTCGACCAGGGTGTCCGCGAGCCCGGTGCCGCGGGCCCGCGCGCACACCCACATCCCGTAGAGCTGACCCTCGTCCCGGTCGCCGGTCGGGCGCCAGCACGCCGTCCCGACCGGATCGTCGTCAGACCGGGCGGCGAACCGCACGTGCCGGGCGAGGACGTCGCGCCAGGCTGCCTCCTCCAGGCCTGCCTCCTCGCGCAGGAACGCGCTGTCCGCGCCGAAACCCTCCCGGACCGACGCGAGGCGGGCCTCGCGGGCCAGCCGCCAGTCGTCGGGCCCCAGCCGGTGCACCGTCGTCGTCATGCCGAGTCCTCCCACCCACCCCTCCGGGGTGACGGTAGCGGGCTCAACCGGTGGTCGTCGGGGTCTCGTAGTGGCGGGGGGTGAGGACGACCGGCCCGTCGCCGCGTTCGACCACCCGGGTGGTCGACGAGCCGACGATCACCAGCGTGCGCATGTCCACCAGCTCCGGGTCCAGCTCGCCGAGGGTGGTCACGGTGATCCGCTGCCCGGAGCCGCCGACGTCGCGGCCCAGCACCACCGGGGTGTCCGGCGAGCGGTGCTCCAGCAGCACGTCGCGGGCGGCGCCCATCTGCCAGGGCCGGGCCTTCGACCGCGGGTTGTAGATCGCGATCGCCAGGTCCGCCGACGCCGCCGCGCGCAGCCGGGCGGCGACGACGTCCCACGGCTTGAGCCGGTCCGACAGCGAGATCATCGCGTGGTCGTGCCCGAGCGGGGCGCCGATCGCCGCGGACACCGCCTGCGCCGCCGACAGCCCGGGCAGCACCCGGACCGGCACGTCGCGGTACTTCGGCTCGGACGCCACCTCCAGCACCGCGGCGGCCATGGCGAAGATCCCCGGGTCCCCGGCGGAGACGACCGCCACCCGCCTGCCGGACGCCGCCAGGTCCAGCGCGTGCGCGGCCCGCTCCGCCTCGACCCGGTTGTCCGACGGGTGCCGGGTCTGGCGCGGGTTGGCCGGCACCCGGTCCAGGTAGGGCCCGTACCCGACGAGGTCGTCGGCGACCGACAGCGCGGCCGCGACCTGCGGGGTCAGCCAGTCCCGGCCGGCCGGGCCGGTGCCGACCACGACGACCTCGCCCGGCCCGCGCACCGACGCGGGGTCGGCCGGGTCGAGGGCGACCCGGTGGTCGTCGTTGTCCTGGTCGGGGACCGAGGAGGCGACGTCGCCGGGGAGCAGCGCGATCGCGAAGTAGGGCACCCCGCCCGCGTCCACCTCGCCGACCGCGCCGGTGCGTTGCCCCTCCATCGTGGCCCGCTCCACGTAGTACGCGCGGTCGAGCTTCCCGGCGTCGGCCAGCGCGTCGCGCACCGTGCCGAAGGTCCGGCCCAGCTTCATCACCGCGGCCGAGTCGGTGTCGGCGAGCCGGCGCGCCAGCTCCTCGCGGGGCAGCGTGCCCGGCAGCACGGTGAGCACCTCGTCCCGTTCGACCAGCGGGCGGCCCAGTGCGGCGGCGGCCCCGCTGATCGAGGTGACACCGGGCACGACCTCGGTCCGGTAGCGCCCGGCGAGGCGCTTGTGCATGTGCATGTAGGAGCCGTAGAAGAGCGGGTCGCCCTCGGCGAGCAGCACGACGTCGCGGCCCGCGTCCAGGTGCGCGGCCAGCCGGGCGGCGGCCTCGGCGTAGAACTCGTCGATCGCGCCCTGGTACCCGCCCGGATGATCGGTCGTCTCGGTGGTGACCGGGTAGACCAGCGCCTCCTCGACGGCGGTGCCGGACAGGTGCGGCTCGGCGATCCGGCGCGCGATGGAGCGGCCGTGCCGGGCCGAGTGGTAGGCGATGACGTCGGCGTCGCGGATCAGCCGCGCCGCCTTGATGGTGGTCAGCTCGGGATCGCCGGGCCCGAGGCCGACGCCGTAGAGGGTGCCGGTCACGCGATGATCTCCTGCTCGTGAGCCAGCGCGTTGAGCGCGGCCGCGGTGATCGCCGAGCCGCCGCGGCGACCGTGCACCACCAGGTACTCCAGGTCGGTGCGGGCGGCGAGCGCCGCCTTGGACTCGGCCGCGCCGATGAACCCGACCGGGATCCCGAGCACGGCGGCCGGGCGTCCGGCGCCCCGGTCGATCAGATCCAGCAGATGGAACAGCGCCGTCGGGGCGTTGCCGACGGCCACCACGGCACCGTCGAACCGGTCCGCGAGCAGCTCCAGCGCGGCCGCCGAGCGGGTGTTGCCGATCCGCGCCGCCAGCTCCGGGACGCGCGGGTCGCGCAGCAGGCAGAGCACCTCGTTCCCGGCGGGCAACCGCGCCGCGGTCACCCCGGAGGCGACCATCGTCGCGTCGCACAGGATGGGGGCGCCGGCCTTCAGCGCCCGCCGCGCGGCGTCGACCAGGCCGTCCGAGGCGGTGATGTCGGCGGTCAGGTCGACCTGGCCGCAGGCGTGGATCATCCGCACGGCGACGTCGGCGATTCCGGGCGGGAGCCCGGTGAGGTCCGCCTCGGCGCGGATCGTCGCGAACGAGCGCCGGTAGATCTCGGCGCCGTCGGTGATGTAGTCGTGGCCGCTCAGCGGGTGCTCCTCGGTCGGTCAGGCGATGGTGCGGTGAGCGCGCCGGGCGCGCCGTCGATCTGGTAGTCGCCGGCGCCGGTGGCGACGGCGTCGACGTGCGGGGTGTGCGGTGCGCCGCAGCGCCGGGCGCACCCCACGACGTGCACCGGCCGCCCGACGCCGTGCCGGATCAGCATCCGGGCGTCGGCACGGACATCGGCGAGGGACTTCGCGCAGCCCGGGGCGCCCGCGCAGGCACTGACCCGCAACGCCGGGTGCCCGGGATCGACGACGAGCCCGGCCGCGCGCAACCGCCCGAGCGCCCCGGGCGCCGGCGCCGGCAGCACCAGCGTGCGCCACGGCGTCACGACCAGCTCCGGTGCGGTGCCGGCGAGCTCCCGCAGCGCCACGCCGGACAGCTCGCCGAGCTCCGGCGCGACGCCCACCGCGCCGCCACCGAGCTCCCCGACGGCAGGCTCGCCAGCGAGCGTCGCGTGCTGGTCGGCACCGGCACCGTCGCGCGACGCCCGATCGGCAGTGCTGTCTCGCGACGGCCGGCCGTCGGTGGCGCCGAGCAGTGCGACGATCCGGGCGGCGGCGTCGTCGAGGTCGCCGGCGCGCCAGGCGTCGCCGCACACGGCGAGGAAGGCCTGCGCGGCGTCGAGCAGCAGGGCCGGGGCGTCGGCCGGCGCGCGACGCAGCCCGGTGCGGTCTCCGGCGACGAACAGCTCGCCCTCGTCCCGCCCGGTCGCCCGCCAGCACAGGTCGGGCCGCTCCGCGGCGACGTCGCCGCGGCCGTCGTCGAGGGCGAACAGGAACCGGCCGGACAGGCGGGCGAGCCCCGGACGGGCGCAGAGGCCGCGGTCCAGCACCGCGGCGAGGCCGCGCACGTCGGCGAGCCCGCCGCTGATCCCGGACAGCGGTGACGCCAGGACGTTCCGGACCCGCTCGTGGGTGGTCGAGGGGAGCAGCCCGGCCGCACGCAGCGTGCGGACCGGTCGCGGGTCGGCCGGGTCCAGGCCGCGCAGCTGCAGGTTCCCGCGTGAGGTCAGGTGCACCGAGCCGTCGCCCGCGGACTCGGCGAGCGCCGCGACCGCGCGCAGCGCCGGCCCAGTGATCACGCCGCCGGGCAGCCGGACCCTGGCCAGCGCACCGTCCGCCGCCAGGTGCGGAGACACGACGCCCGGGCAGGCGTCGGCGCGGGTGCGGGCGGTCGTCGGCACGCCGGTCACTGTAGGCACACCCGGGCGTGCGGGGCCCCACGCGGCCCGGCGGCCTCGGTCACACGCCGGTCGCGGCCGCGTCACGCCGGATCGGGCAGGTGTCTGCGGGCGCCGGAGTAGGTCGCGTCGAACCGGACCGGGGTGACCCGCACCGGCGTGGACGCGTCGAACGCCTCGATCATCTGCCCGTCACCGGCGTAGATCGCGACGTGGGTGGCGGGGGAGTTCCAGAACAGCAGGTCGCCGGGTCGCAGGCCGTCCTTCGCGACGGGCCGGCCGGTCCTCGCCTGGTCGGCGGCGTCCCGGCCGATCGTGATCCCGTGCAGCTCGTGCACCAGCCCGGTCAGCCCGGAGCAGTCCGGCCCGAACCCGGAGCGGCCGCCCCACAGGTAGGGCCGGTCCAGGAACAACCGGGCGGTGGCGACGAGGTCCTCCCCGGACGCCGGTTCGGCGTCGCCGATCCGCAGGTCCGATGCGTCGGCCCAGGCGGTGCCGCCGTCGGGCAGCGAGACCTGCACACCGCCGGGGTCACCGGCCAGGACGGGGAGCCGGGTGCCCGCACTGACCTCGCGCAACCGGTCGGTGCGGGTCTCGTCGCCGTAGAGCCAGGTGGTGGCGACCCCGTCGACGGTGCCCGCGGGGAGCGCCCCGGCGAGCCCCGCGAACGCGACACCCGCGGTGAGCTGGGCGGACGGGATCCACCCCGGGTAGCCGCGGGGATCCTTGGCGCTGGGCTGGCCGGGCACCGCGACCCTCGTCCAGCCCTCCCGGCGCTCCAGCACCTGCACGGGGGCTCCGTAGAGGACCTGGGTCTGGGTGCGCGACGCCGTGGTCAGCTCGCGCCGGTCGGCCGCGGTCATCGACCCGAGCCAGCCCGCCGGGTCGGCGGGCGCGGCGAGGGCGGAGCGGTCCATCTCGCGCGGGCTGGTGGGGGAGGTCCACACGGTGGCCACCGAGACGTCGACGAACGCCCGGTCGGTGACCGGTGGTGATGCCGCGACCGCGCCCGGGGCAGCCATGGTCGTGACGACGGCGGCGGTGAGCAACAGCGCGGCGCCGGCGAGGAGGCGGCGACGGCCGGGCGACGGCACTCGCACGGGCACGGGGCCTCCTCGGGATCGGCCGGACACGTCCGCGTCCAGGGTCGGGGTCGAGGACGCCCGTGACGGCGTGACGCACCGGCCGCTCACCCGGTCGGGTTCCGGGTTCGCCCGGACCGCTGGAGTGGCACCTCCGGCAGGCCTTCCCCTATCGCTGTTTGCGAGCGCAACCGTTTCCTCGCGAAGCGAACATGCGTTCGAGTAGGGTCGACCTCATGCTCACGGTGGAGGAACGTGCACACACCGGCGTCGCCGCCGGTGATCCCCGGTTCCCGCAGGTCGACCTGGCGCTGGTCCAGCTGGCCGCTGAACAGGCAGCGGAGGCGGATCCGTCGGGAGCCTCCGAAGCCGAGTTGATCGACCAGGTCCAGCAGCTGGAGGCCCTGCAGCACTCGCTGGCCGCGTTGCAGGCGACGCGGGTGCGGGCGTTCGCCCGGTTGCACGTCGAGAACGCCGTCGCCGCCGGGCGGACCGACCCGGATCGGCTGCAACGTGGGGTGGTGGCCCAGGTCGGGTTGGCCTGCCGGGTCTCACCGGCCGAGGCTCGTCGCCGGGTGGTCACGGCCCGCGACCTGCACGAGGGGCTCGTCCATGTCCGCGGGCTGTTCGTCGCCGGGGAGCTGAGCACTGCGAAGGTCGCCGCGGTGGTGGCTGCGTGCACGGATCTGGATCGTGGGGAGCGTGCGGCGGTCGATGCTCGGCTCGCCGAGCACGACCTGCTGTGTCTGGGTGTGGGGCGGTTGCGTGATCTGGCCCGCCGGTATGCGGCCGAGGTGGCACCGGAGAAGTTCCGGGCGCGGGTCGACGCGGCTCGTGCGCAGCGGCGGGTGACACTGCGCCCGGCGCAGGACGCGATGACGTATCTGACCGCGTACCTGCCGGTGGAGCAGGGTGTGGCATGTCTGGCGGCGCTGAGCAGGGCATTCGTGGACGTGTCGGTCGGCCCGGAGCCGTTGACGCGTTCGCGTGGGCAGGTCATGGCCGACACGGTGGTCGAGCGGGTGACCGGTCGTGCGGTCGCGACGGATGTCGACGTCGAGGTGCAGGTCGTGGTGCCGGTGGAGGCGCTGCTGAATCCGGCGTCGCCGTTGCCGGCGGAGATCCCCGGGCACGGCCCGGTGCCGCTCGAGCTACTGGCCTGCGCTGGAGGGCGTGCGATGGTGCGGCGGTTGCTGACCTCGGAGGGCGTCGTGGTCGGGGGTGACTCGCGGCAGCGCGCGTTCACCGGGTTGCTGGCCCGGTGGGTGCGGGCGCGGTCGGGCGGCCGGTGCACCGAGCCGTACTGCGATGCGCCGGTCCGCCATCTCGATCACATCCGGAGGGCCGCCGAAGGCGGGGCGACGGTGCTGGAGAACGGGCGTGCGGTGTGCGAGTTCCACAACCAGGTGCGCGAGCAGCCGGGCTGGCGGGTGGCCCGCGGTCCGGACGGCCGGGTCCGGACCACCACGCCGACCGGCCACGTCTACTCGGCGCCGGCATGACGGCGCGTCCCGCATCAACGCGCGGTGGTGATCTCCAACCGGTTCACGATCTCGTCGGTGCGGAAGTCGCGTGCCTCGATCACCGCGTGCCCGCCGGTGACCCGCAGCCGCAAGCCCTGGTTCATCGCCCCGGTCGGCGCGCTGACCTCCGTGCCGCTCTCGTCGGTCCACCACTCGGTCTGCAACGACCCGGTGTTCACGGCGGTGAACCCGTCGGGGTGGCCACCGGGCACGGTGCGGCGCACCGCCCAGTCGTCGCGGCCCAGGTCGTAGTGGGTGTGCCCGGTCAGGAACACGACGTCGGGGTGGTCGCCCATGATCTGCAGCAGCCGGTCGTGCTCGTCGCGCGGGTACTGGCAGCAGTAGTTCTCCGCGCCGGCCGGCCCCCGGGTGCCGGAGACCGTGTCGAGCAGCGGATGGTGGGAGAACACCAGCACCGGGCCGGGCAGTGCCGACGCCGCGTCCAGCTCCCGGTCGAACCAGTCGAGCTGTTCGGCGCCCAGCCGGGAGTACGCCGTGTCGTCCGGTGCGGTGAGACTGCCGAGGAACAGCACCGGAACACCGTTCACGTCGGACCGGTGGTACGGCGCGGGCATCCCGGTGTGGTGCAGGAACCGCGCGGTGAGCACCTCGGCCGGTTCCCCGGTGTAGTACTCGTGGTTGCCGATCGCCGACAGCGTCCGGGGCGGACGCGGTGCGCCCGCCAGCGCCGCGGTGTAGGCGGCGTACTCCACCTCCGTGCCGGAGGGCACCAGATCGCCGTTGACGACGAGGGCGTGCGCCCGGCCGAGACCACCCGGTGCGGCGCCCGCCGCCGCCAGGTCACCCAGCGCGTGTCCGAGGTCGGTCAGGTCGCCCTGGACGTCGGAGATGATGTCGAAGGTGGTCCCCGGCGCCGGTCGGGGTGCGGGCGTCGCGGTCGCCGCCGGGGCGGTGACCAGGAGCAGGGTGAGGACACCTGCCCCGAGCAGGCGGGCACGGCGGGACGGGCGGAACACGGCGACCTCCGGGACGTCGGGGCACCCACCCTTGTCCGTAGAAATGATCACCAACCGTCCGCAGGGTCACGATCGGGCGACGCGGACGGTACGGGTCGGCGGCGTCGTGCCCGACGGGCGCCGGGCCACCACCCGCCCGTGCCGCTCACCACGCCGGTGCGCGGCCGCTTGACGGGGGAGCAGCTCGTTGCGGAAGGTGATCGGACAACCGAAGACGGCGGGTGGGAGCAGGAAGCCGGTGCGAGTCCGGCGCGGTCCCGCCACTGTGATCCCCGGACCCGGGGAGAGCCAGACACTCGACCTGCCCGCCGCGCCACCTCCGTACGGGACGAGGATCCCGAGGAAAGGTCCGTCGATGACGCGCGCCACGACCGGGGTCGCCCGGTGATCCTGCTTCTCTCGACCTCCGACACCGATCTGCTCTCCGCCCGTGCCGGCGGGGCCGACTACCGCCTCGCGAACCCGAACCGGGTGCTGCTCGACGAGCTGGGGGCGATGGCCGACGAGGCCGACGTCGTCGTCGTCCGGGTGCTCGGCGGCTACCGCTACTTCGAGGAGGGCCTGGATCTGCTGCGGGCCCGGTCCACGCCGCTGGTCTGCCTGGGCGGTGAGATGGCGCCGGACGCGGAGATGATGGAGCTGTCCACCGTGCCCGCCGGTGTCGCGGCGCAGGCGCACACCTACCTGGCCCAGGGCGGCACGGAGAACCTGCGGCAGCTGCACGCGTTCCTGTCCGACACGGTGTTGCTGACCGGCGAGGGCTTCGACCCGCCGGTGGAGTTGCCCGAGTGGGGCGTGCTGGACCGTGCCGCCGGGGCGGACACCGCCGCCGGGCCGACCGTGGCGGTGCTCTTCTACCGGGCGCAGTTCCTGGCCGGGAACACCGCCTACGTCGAGGCGCTGTGCGCCGCGATCGAGGCGAAGGGCGCGACGCCGCTGCCGATCTGGTGCGCCTCGCTGCGCCAGGCCCCGGCCGGCCTGCTGGAGACGCTGCGCGGGGCCGACGCGATGGTGGTCACCGTGCTCGCCGCGGGCGGCACCAAGCCGGCGTCCGCGCAGGCAGGCGGCGAGGACGAGGAGTGGGACGTCACCGAGCTCGCCGCGCTCGACGTGCCGATCCTGCAGGGGCTGTGCCTGACCTCCTCCCGTGCCACCTGGGAGGCCAACGACGACGGCCTGTCCCCGCTCGACGTCGCCACCCAGGTCGCCGTCCCCGAGTTCGACGGCCGGCTGATCACGGTGCCGTTCTCGTTCAAGGAGACCGACGACGACGGCCTGTCGGTCTACGTCCCGGACCACGAGCGCGCCGCCCGGGTCGCCGGGATCGCGGTGAACCACGCCAACCTGGGCCGGATCCCGAACGCGGACAAGAAGATCGTCCTGATGCTGTCGGCCTACCCGACCAAGCACGCCCGGATCGGGAACGCGGTCGGGCTGGACACCCCGGCCTCGACGATCGCGCTGCTGCGCACGATGGCCGAGGCCGGGTACACCACCGGGGACTTCCCGGGCGTCGAGGCCGGTGACGGCGACGCCCTGATGCACGCCCTGATCGAGGCCGGCGGGCAGGACCCGGACTGGCTCGCCGAGAAGAAGCTCGCCGGGAACCCGATCCGGATCTCCGCCTCGACCTACCGCAGCTGGTTCGACACGCTCCCGCAGGACCTCCGCGACGGCGTCGTCGAGCACTGGGGCGAGCCGCCGGGCGAGCTGTATGTGCACGACGACCACATCGTCGTCGCCGCGCTGCGCAGCGGGAACGTGACCCTGATGGTCCAGCCACCGCGCGGGTTCGGCGAGAAGCCGGTCGCGATCTACCACGACCCGGATCTGCCGCCCTCGCACCACTACCTGGCCGCGTACCGGTGGCTGGCCGCCCCGGCGTCCGACGGCGGGTTCGGCGCGCACGCGATCGTGCACATCGGCAAGCACGGCAACCTGGAGTGGCTGCCGGGCAAGACCCTGGGCATGTCGGCCTCGTGCGGCACCGACGCCGTGCTCGGCGACCTGCCGATGGTCTACCCGTTCCTGGTGAACGACCCGGGGGAGGGCACCCAGGCCAAGCGCCGGGCGCACGCCACCCTGGTCGACCACCTCATCCCGCCGATGGCGCGTGCCGAGAGCTACGGCGACATCGCCCGGCTGGAACAGCTGCTCGACGAGCACGCCAACATCTCCGCGCTCGACCCGGCCAAGCTGCCCGCCATCCGCCAGCAGATCTGGACACTGATGACGGCCGCGAAGATGCATCACGACCTGGGCCTGGAGGAGCGCCCGGACGAGGACGTCTTCGACGACATGCTGATGCACGTCGACGGCTGGCTGTGCGAGATCAAGGACGTCCAGATCCGGGACGGTCTGCACGTGCTCGCCCTCGCACCGTCCGGCGAGCAGCGGATCGACCTGGTGCTGGCGATGCTCCGGGCCCGGCAGATGTGGGGCGGTGAGCAGTCCGTGCCCGGTCTGCGTCAGGCACTCGGGCTCGTCGAGGACGGCTCCGAGACCGGTGCCCGCACCGACGCCGTCGAGACCGTCGCCCGCGCCCTGGTCGCCGGGATGGAGGCCCGGGACTGGGATCCGGCAGCGGTCGACGACGTCGCCGCCGAGCACCTGGGTACTGGCGGTGCTGCCGGTACGGCCGTCCGGCCCGCTGCGGTGGCGGCACTCCCCGGCGTCGACGACGGCGCGGTGCGTGCGGTGCTGCGCTTTGCCGCCGTCGAGGTGGTACCCCGGCTGGACGCCACCGCGCACGAGCTGGACCGGGTGCTGCACGCCCTGAACGGCGGGTTCATCCCGGCCGGACCGTCCGGGTCGCCGCTGCGCGGCCTGGTCAACGTGCTGCCCACGGGGCGGAACTTCTACTCGGTCGACCCGAAGGCGGTGCCGTCGAAGCTGGCCTGGGAGACCGGGCAGGCGATGGCCGAGTCGCTGGTCGAGCGCTACCGCGCCGACCACGGCGAGTACCCGCGTTCGGTGGGCCTGTCGGTGTGGGGGACCAGCGCGATGCGGACCTCCGGCGACGACGTCGCCGAGGTGTTCGCGCTGCTCGGTGTCCGCCCGGTGTGGGACGACGCGTCGCGACGGGTCCGCGATCTGGAGGTGATCGACCTCGCCGAGCTGGGCCGGCCCCGGGTCGATGTCACGGTGCGCATCTCCGGGTTCTTCCGGGACGCGTTCCCGCACGTCCTCGCCCTGCTCGACGACGCGGTGAAGCTCGTCGCCGAGCTGGAGGAGACACCCGAGCAGAACTACGTCCGCGCGCACGTGCTCGCCGACGCCGAGCGGCACGGTGACGAGCGCCGGGCCCGCACCCGGATCTTCGGGTCGAAACCGGGCACCTACGGCGCCGGTCTGCTGCAGCTGGTCGACTCGCGGGACTGGCGGGGCGACGCCGATCTGGCCGAGGTGTACACGACCTGGGGCGGCTACGCCTACGGCCGCGGCCTCGACGGTGTGCCCGCCCGGGACGACATGGAGAACGCCTACCGGCGGATCGCCGTGGCGGCGAAGAACATCGACACCCGCGAGCACGACATCGCCGACTCCGACGACTACTACCAGTACCACGGCGGCATGGTCGCCACCGTCCGCGCGCTGACCGGCAGCTCGCCGGAGGCCTACCTCGGTGACTCGACCCGGCCGGAGTCGGTGCGTACCCGCACCCTGCACGAGGAGACGGCGCGGGTGTTCCGGGCCCGGGTGGTCAACCCGCGGTGGATCGCCGCGATGCGCAGGCACGGCTACAAGGGCGCGTTCGAGATGGCGGCCACGGTCGACTACCTGTTCGGCTGGGACGCCACCACCGGTGTCATCGCCGACTGGCAGTACGAGACGCTGACCGCCGAGTACGTCCTCGACCCGGACAACCGCAAGTTCCTCACCGAGTCCAACCCGTGGGCGCTGCACGGGATGGCCGAGCGGCTGCTGGAGGCCGTGGACCGGGGGCTGTGGGAGTCGCCGGAGCCCGCCACGCTGGACGCGCTCCGGCAGGCCTACCTGGAGTCGGAGGGCGACCTGGAGGGCGAGTAGCCCACCGCTACGGCGCGGGGGTCTCCTTGTCGCGGCGCCGGAACCGCTGCTGGACCCCCTGCTTGGTGGTCCCGTACAGCTCCCCGATGTCGCTCCACCGCAGGCCGGCCTCCCGGGCCTCCTGCACGAGGTCGAGCTCGAGCTGCTCGGCGGCCCGGCGCAGCCGCCGGCCCGCCGAGATCCGCGCCTGGACGGTGTCGGCGGACTCGACCTCCTCCAGAGCGGCTCTGATCGCCGCACGACTCGACTTACCGTGCATGTCGTCAACACCTCCTTGACCGCGCCCTGGGTCAAGGCTACGTTGACTCAGGTGAACGTCAGTTTACGACCTGAGGAACGGAGGTGATCATCCATGGCGAAGAAGAAGGACAAGAAGAAGGACAAGAAGGGCAAGAAGAAGAAGTGACCCGCGGCTCGTTCGCGAGCTCCGGGGCGGCGCCGTGTCGGTTGCGACGAGCAACCGGCGCGGCGCCGCCGGGCGTCGACACCTCGGTGTCTCGTCCTCAGTCCAGCCGGGCCAGCGCCGCGAGCACCGTGCCGGCGTCGGCGCCCAGCGCCTCCAGTATCTCGCGCTCGACCCCGGCGATCCGCGGCCGCAGCGCCGCGTGCAGCTCGCGCCCCCGGTCGGTGCCGAAGACCAGCACGCGCCGCCGGTCGGCGTCGTCGGGGCGCCGGTGCACCAGTCCCCGGTCCACCAGCCGGTCGACGATCTTCGTCAGGGTCGGGGCCGGGACCATCGCGTACGCCGCGATCTCCGACATGGGGTGCCCCTCGCCGTCGGCGAGCAGGTCGAGCACCCGCCAGCCGTCGAGGCCCGGCCCGTCCGGCGCCCGGACGATCTCCTCGATCCGCCGCTCGACCCGATACGCGGCGCGGCCGAGCGCGGCCGCGGCGGCCGGGGCGCCGGTGCGGGGTTCGGCGGCGGTCACGGGGCATCCTCCGGTCCGGGCGTTCGGGGTAGTGACGCGATCGCTGTCATCGTAAACACTGTCATCTCCAACCGATGGGGAGGTGACTGTGCTGACAGTGTCCACGGCTCCCGCCGTGCTCGACGTCGCCTTCGTCGTCCCCCGCAGCGGCCCCGCCGGGATCCTCGGTCCTGCCTGTGAGGCGTGCGGTGACCTGGCCGCCGCCGAACTGAACGACGAGGGCGGGGTGCTCGGTCGCGAGGTCCGGCTGGTCCCGGTGGACGGCGGCCGGGCGCCGGCCGAGGTCGCCGCGGAGGTCGGCGCGCTGCTCGACGCCGGCCGGGTGGACGCCGTCAGCGGCTGGCACATCTCAGCGGTCCGGCAGGCGCTCGCCCCGGCCGTCGCCGGACGCGTGCCCTACGTCTACGCCCCGCTCTACGAGGGTGGCGAGACCACCCCCGGGGTGTTTCTGACCGGTGAGACACCGGAGAACCAGGTGCTGCCCGCGCTGCGTTGGATGGCTGCGGAGCTGGGTGTGCGGACCTGGTGCCTGGTCGGCAACGACTACGTGTGGCCGCGCGGATCGGCCCGGGCGGTCCGCCGCTTCGCGCGGAGCAGCCCGGACGTCCGGGTGCTCGACGAGGTCTTCGTGCCGCTGGGCACCGACGACTTCGGTCCGATGATCACCCGGATGCAGCGCTCCGGTGCGCAGGGGGTGCTGATGTTCCTGGTCGGCTCGGACGCGGTCCGCTTCAACCGGGCCTTCGCCGCGGCCGGGATGGACCGCAGCCGGGTCCGGCTCTCCCCGCTGATGGAGGAGAACATGCTGCTCGCGACGGGTGCCGACGCCACCCGCGAGCTGTACGCGGCGGCCGGGTACTTCGAGACCCTGGCGACGGCGTCGTCGTTGGACTTCTCGGCCCGCTACGCGGCCCGGTTCGGGGTGCACGGCCCGGTGCCGGGTGCGCTCGCCGAGTCCTGTTTCGAGGCGATCACGCTGCTCGGCAGGCTGGCGGGCCGGGCGGGGTCGGTGGAGCCGGCCGAGCTGCTCGCGGTCGCCGAGGACACCGGGTTCGACGGTCCGCGGGGTGCGGTCTCGCTGCACGACGGGCACCTGCGGCAGGCCGTCTACGTGGCGCGCGCCGACGGTCTGTCCTTCGACGTCCTCGCCCGGCTGGCTTGACACCTCTACTTTCGATGGACATATTTCCATCTGACAGTACTTCGGAGGTGCTCGTGCCCACCTACACGCATCGCTGCGTCCGCTGCGGCGAGTTCGACCAGATCCGCCCGATGTCGGCCGCCGCGCAGGCGATCTCCTGTCCGGACTGCGGGTCGGCGTCGCCGCGGGTCTTCGGCGCGCCCGCCCTGCGCGGTGTCGACCCCGGCCTGCGCCGCGCACTGGACGCCTCGGGCGCCAGCGCGGACGCACCACAGGTCGTCTCGTCGGTCCCGGGGCGCTCCCGGCGCGCCACGCCCGTCACCCGGGACCCGCGGCACGCCCGCCTGCCCCGCCCCTGACCATCCCTCGAACCCCAGGAGCCCCCGTGCCCGACGTCGTGTTCACCGTCGACCAGGCCAAGTCCATGCGCGAGCAGGCCGTGCCCGGCCACAACCGCTGGCACCCCGACATCCCGCCCGCCGTCACCGTCCGCCCGGACACCTCGATCCGAGTCGAGTGTCGCGAGTGGACCGACGGGCAGATCGGCAACAACGACTCCGCGAACGACGTGCGCGACGTCGACCTGCGCGGCGCACACATGCTCTCCGGACCGATCGCGATCGAGGGCGCCGAGCCGGGCGACCTGCTCGTCGTCGACATCCTCGATCTCGGACCGGTGCCCCAGGAGACCGGACCGGCGCCCGGTCAGGGCTGGGGTTACACCGGGATCTTCTCGAAGCAGAACGGTGGCGGCTTCCTCACCGACACCTTCCCCGACGCCTACAAGGCGATCTGGGACTTCTCCGGCCAGAAGGCGACCTCCCGGCACGTCCCCGGTGTCTCCTACACCGGCATCACCCACCCCGGCCTGTTCGGGACGGCGCCGTCACCGGAGCTGCTGTCCCGCTGGAACGCCCGCGAGCGCGCGCTGATCGCCACCGACCCCGACCGGGTCCCCGCGCTCGCCCTGCCCCCACTGGACGAGGAGGTGCTCGGCGGCACCGCCACCGGTGACGTGCTGGCCGCGATCGGCCGGGACGGTGCGCGCACTGTCCCGCCCCGGGAGAACGGCGGCAACCACGACATCAAGAACTTCACCCGGGGCAGCCGAGTCTTCTATCCCGTGCACGTGCCGGGCGCCCTGTTCTCCGGCGGTGACCTGCACTTCTCGCAGGGCGACGGTGAGATCACGTTCTGCGGCGCCATCGAGATGGGCGGGTTCATCGACTTCCACGTCGACCTGATCAAGGGCGGGATGGCGACCTACGGCGTCACCACCAACCCGATCCTGATGCCCGGCAACGTCGAACCCCGATACTCGGAGTTCGTCACCTTCATCGGGATCGGCGTCGACCACACCACCGACACCAACCTCTACAACGACGCCACGGTCGCCTACCGCAACGCCTGCCTGAACGCGGTCACCTACCTGGAGAAGTTCGGCTACTCCGGTCCGCAGGCCTACCTGCTGCTCGGGTCGGCGCCGATCGAGGGCCGGGTGTCCGGCGTCGTCGACATCCCGAACGCCTGCTGCTCGCTCTACCTGCCCACCGCGATCTTCGACGACGACATCCGCCCCTCGGCGTCCGGTCCGGTGCGCAAGGATCGTGGGAGCTGTGCGGTGTCGTCCTGAGTTTCCGGCGCCGTCCTGACCTACCACGGCCGGGAGGGGAGACGCATGGCGTGCACCTTCCCGGCCCTCGTGAGCGAGGGTCGCGCGGCCGCGTCCGGCTCCGCCGAGCGGGTGCGCACGACCAGAAGCACCGTCCGCCGATCTCGGTGGAGAGGTGTGCACGTTCGTCGAGCTGTACCCGGTGGTCTCGTCAGCCGTGACAGCGCGACAGCGACCAGCTGCTGCAGCTGTGTGGGTGGAATGCCGCAGTCGCGCCCGTCGGCGATCTCGTTCGACCACCGGGTGCAGCCCCACCGATACCTGTCCATGACCAGGGTCACGCGCCCGGCCCGCCCGGGCGGTCCCCGCGGGGAGCCCCGGCACCCGTCCCCGTAGCGGTGTCGGGCTCCCGCCCGTCGGCAGGTCCGGGTCCGCGCTCGCGCTCGGGCGCGGGTGTATCGGTGAAGGTGCACGCCGGCTGTGGCTCGACGAGCACCATGGCCTCGACCTGTGCGAATCCGGTGCGGGTGGAGTGACCCGATCCCGGGTGCCCCGCGGCTCGCGGCCGCGATGTTTCTGTCGGATGTCACGGATCGCGCCCGCGTGCGGTCTGCCGCAACGTCGGGGAAACGCCGCGCGTGCCGTCCGCGCAACAACAGGTCCCTAGCGTCTCGCAAGCCGGATCCAAGGGTGTATCCAGCAGCTCAGGGGGCACATCGGCTCCCGGGATCACGGAGAGTCGACGACCCCGGCGGGTGGTCGGCCGGTGCGCGTGACGGAGGCGCAGTGGTGAGAAGCATGAGGCGAGCGCGACGTGTGCTGGCAGGGTTGGCGCTGCTGTCCGTCGGCCTGGGGGTCGCCGGATGCGGCGCCCGGGTCGACGAGACCGGATCGGGCGGGCAGGCGGCGGCGTCCTGCGTGGATACGTCGGGTGACGCCGTGAAGATCGGATTCCTGAACTCGCGGTCGGGCACGATGGCGATCAGTGAGAACACCGTCTACAACAGCCTCGCGATGGCGGCCGAGGAGATCAACGCGAGCGGAGGGGTGCTCGGAAAACAGTTGGAGGTCGTCGCCGAGGACGGGGCGTCCGAGCCGACCGTGTTCGCGGAGAAGGCCCAGAAGCTGATCCGGTCGGACTGTGTCGCGGCGGTGTTCGGGGGGTGGACCTCGTCGTCGCGCAAGGCGATGCTGCCGGTCTTCGAGTCCAACGACGCGTTGTTGTTCTACCCGGTCCAGTACGAGGGGCTGGAGTCGTCGGAGAACATCTTCTACACCGGTGCGACGACCAACCAGCAGATCATCCCGGCGCTGGACTACCTGAAGGAGCAGGGTGCGAGGAGCCTGTTCCTGGTCGGTAGCGACTACGTCTTCCCGCAGACCGCGAACAAGATCATCAAGGCGTACGCCGAGGCCAACGGGATGGAGATCAAGGGCGAGGAGTACGCCCCGCTCGGTCACACCGACTTCTCCACGATCACGTCGAAGGTCCGGGATGCCGGTGCCGACGCGGTCTTCAACACCCTCAACGGCGACTCCAACGTCGCGTTCTTCAAGGAGTACCGCAACCTCGGCCTGACCCCGGAGGCGATGCCGGTGCTCAGCGTGTCGATCGCCGAGGAGGAGGTCGGCGGGATCGGCGTCGACAACATCGTCGGTCAACCGGTGGCCTGGAACTACTACCAGACCCTCGACACCCCGCAGAACCAGGAGTTCGTCGCCGCCTTCAAGGCCAGGTACGGCCAGGACAAGGTCACCTCCGACCCGATGGAGGCCGCCTACACGTCGCTGTACCTGTGGAAGGCGATGGTGGAGAAGGCCGAGTCGTTCGCGGTGCCGGACGTCCGGGCCGCGGCCGGGGGCGTCACGTTCGAGGCTCCCGAGGGGGCGGTGACCGTCAACGGCGAGAACCACCACCTCGCCAAGACCGCGCTGATCGGCAAGGTCGCACCGGACGGGCTCATCTACACCGAGTGGTCCTCGGGCACGCCGATCGAACCGGACCCGTACCTGACGACCTACCCCTGGGCCACCGGCCTGG
The DNA here is from genome assembly GCF_040659795.1 of Pseudonocardia sp. NPDC049635. Taxonomy (NCBI): domain Bacteria; kingdom Bacillati; phylum Actinomycetota; class Actinomycetes; order Pseudonocardiales; family Pseudonocardiaceae; genus Pseudonocardia; species Pseudonocardia sp. NPDC049635. The sequence goes on along the minus strand of NZ_JBFAON010000011.1, from coordinate 40,685 downwards.
CCGGCTGACGGCCACCTGGCAGATCGCACCTCCGGCGACCCGTTGCCGGGTCGCCGGAGGTCGGGAGCATCCACATGGAAATCCTCGTCACACAGATCTTCAACGGGTTGTCCGTCGGCTCGATCCTGCTGCTCGCCGCGCTGGGGCTCACCCTGACCTTCGGCCAGATGGGCGTCATCAACATGGCGCACGGCGAGTTCATCATGGCCGGCGCCTACACGGCGTTCGTCGTGCAGCAGACGCTCGGCTCGGCGGGCGTGTCGCTGCTCCTGTCGCTGCCACTCGCCTTCGCGATCGGGGGCCTGCTCGGAGTGCTACTGGAGGTCACCCTGCTGCGCCGGATGTACCACCGGCCGCTCGACACCCTGCTGGTCACCTGGGGGGTCTCGCTCATCCTGCAGCAGGCGGCCCGCGACGTCTTCGGCACGGCCGGTGTCGACGTCCCCGCCCCGGGATGGCTGTCCGGGCCGGTGGAGATCCTCGGCTTCTCCTTCCCCCGGTCCCGGCTGCTGATCCTGGCCCTGTCGCTGGCCGCCGTCGTGGCCCTGCTGCTGGTGCTGCGCCACACGTCGCTCGGCCGCCGGATCCGCGCCACCGTGCAGCACCGGCAGCTCGCCGAGACCTCCGGCATCTCCACCCGCCGGATCGACATGATGACCTTCTTCATCGGCTCCGGCCTGGCCGGCGTCGCCGGTGTCGCGCTGACCCTCATGGGGTCGATCTCCCCGAACCTCGGGACGAGCTACGTCGTCGACGCCTTCCTCGTCGTCATCGTCGGCGGTCTCGGCCAGCTCCGCGGGGCGATCATCGCCGCCTTCGCGCTCGGCGTCGCCCAGTCCTGGATCGAGTACTCGACGTCGGCGTCGATCGCGAAGGTCCTGGTCCTGGTGCTGGTCGTCGCGTTCCTGCAGTTCCGGCCGCAGGGGATCTTCTCCCTCCGCACGAGGAGCCTCGCATGACCACATTCACGACCAGGATGCTGCGCAGCCGCTACTCCGTCGGCCTCGGCTTCCTGGCCGCCGCCGTCGTCCTGTTCGTCGTGGCCCCGGCAGTTCTGTCCGACTTCCGCCTCGGGCTGCTCGCCAAGTACCTCTGCTTCGCCATGGTCGCGGTCGGCATCGGACTGGCCTGGGGGCGCGGGGGCATGCTGACCCTCGGGCAGGGCGTGTTCTTCGGGATCGGCGCCTACCTGATGGCGATGCACCTGAAGCTCGCCGACGCCGGTCCGGGCGAGACCCCGGACTTCATGGCCTTGATCAGCTCCGACGGACCGCCGTGGTGGTGGGAGCCGTTCCGTTCGCCTGCGGTCACGGTCGTAGCGATCCTCGTGCTGCCCGCCCTGCTCGCGACGCTGCTCGGGCTCGCGACGTTCCGCAGGCGGGTCCGCGGCGCCTACTTCGCGATCCTCTCCCAGGCGCTGGCCGCCGCGTTCGCGATCCTGTTGATCGGTAATCCCGCGACCACCGGCGGTTCGACCGGACTGAACAACTTCGTCGGCTTCCTCGGGTTCTCCCTGCGCGACCCGGCGAACCGGCTGATGCTCTACTTCCTCGCCGCCGGAGTCCTGTTGGGGATGCTCGTCATCATCCGCCAGCTCATGGTGAGCCGGTACGGCGAGCTGCTCGTCGCCTGCCGGGACGCCGAGGAGCGGGTGCGGTTCCTCGGCTACGACCCGGCGACCGTGAAGACCGTCGCGTTCGCCGTCGCCGCGGTGACCGCGGCCGTCGGTGGTGCGTTGTTCGTCCCGATCGTCGGGATCATCTCGCCGAACGACGTCGGTGTGGTCCCGTCGATCGGGTTCCTGATCGGTGTCGCGATCGGCGGGCGGACCACGCTCGCCGGGCCGGTGCTCGGCGCGATCGCCGTGGCCTGGGCCGGCACGACCCTGTCCGAGCAGTTCCCGTCCGGGTGGACCTACGTCCAGGGGCTGCTCTTCATGCTGGTCATCGCCTTCCTGCCGGGCGGTGTCGCCTCGCTGGTCGCGATCCGGCGCCGCCGGGGCACCGCACCCGGACCCGAGCTCGCCCCCACCAAGGGAGGGAAAAGCACATGACCGACGACCTGACCATCGAGGGGCTGACCGTCAGCTTCGACGGCTTCGTCGCCGTGGACCATGTCGACCTCACCGTCGACGCCGGGGACCTGCGGTTCCTGATCGGGCCGAACGGAGCCGGGAAGACCACCCTGATCGACGCCGTGTCCGGGCTGGTGCCGGCGACCGGGTCGGCCCGGTTCGGCGACCGCGAACTGCTGGGGAGCAAGGTGCACCGGATCGCCCGTCACGGGGTGGGCCGCACCTTCCAGACCGCGACCGTGTTCGAACAGCTCACCGTGCTGCAGAACCTGGACATCGCGGCCGGCGCCGGGCGCTCGGTGCGGACGCTGCTGCGACGGCGACGCGACACCCCGGCCGCGGTGGCCGATGCGCTCGACACCATCGGCCTCACCGGTCTCGCGGACGCACCCGCCGGGATCCTCGCCCACGGCCAGAAGCAGTGGCTCGAGATCGGCATGCTGCTCGTGCAGGACGCCCGGCTGCTCATGCTCGACGAGCCGGTGGCCGGGATGAGCTCGCAGGAGAAGACCCAGACCGGCCGGCTGCTGCAGCGCATCAGCGGGGACCGGACGGTGGTCGTCGTCGAGCACGACATGGACTTCATGCGCTCCTTCGCCCGCTCGGTGACCGTCCTGCACGCCGGGAAGGTCCTCTCCGCAGGCACCGTCGCCGAGGTCCAGGCGGACCCGAGGGTCCAGGAGGTGTACCTCGGCCCGGGGCACCGGTCCGCCGAGGCGGCCGCCATCGTGCTCGGGAAGGACGTGACCTGATGGGGGAGGCCATGCTCGCCGTCGTGGACGTGGACGTGGCGTACGGCCGGACGACCGTCGTCCACGGGATCGACCTCACGGTCCCCGCCGACGGAGTGACCTCCGTGCTCGGCCACAACGGCGCGGGCAAGACGACCCTGCTCGCGGCCGCCGCGGGACTGCTCCCGGCCGCGCGCGGCCGGATTCTGCTCGACGGCGAGGACGTGACGAGGTTGCCGCCGAACCGGCGGGTCGCCCGTGGCCTCGCCTACGTACCCCAGGGGCAGCAGTCGTTCGGCCAGCTGACGGCGGGTGAGAACCTGCAGGTCGTCGCCGACGGCCGCCGTGACGGACGGGCTGCGACCGACGAGGCGCTCGATCTGTTCCCCGCCCTGAAGGACCTGTTGGGTCGTCAGGCCGGTCTCCTGTCCGGAGGCCAGCGCCAGCAGCTCGCCATCGCCCGTGCCCTGATCACCCGGCCGCGGCTGCTGGTCCTGGACGAACCGACCGAGGGCATCCAGCCCTCGGTGGTCACCGAGATCGAGCGGACGATCGTCGAGCTGACCCGGCGCGGCGGTCTCGCCGTGCTCCTGGCCGAGCAACACGTCGGTTTCGCCCTCGACGTCGCGGACCGCTACTACGTGCTCGCGTCCGGGCGGGTGGCCTCCGAAGGGACGGGGGGGACCGGTGCTGCACGCGACGTACGGACCGCGATGGCGATCTGAGCGAGATCATGGACGGGTGGATGAGAACGACGCTGCCATGCCCCCCGCCGAGCCGGCGGCTCCGCTGCGCGAGCAGGTCTACGCGGCCCTGCGGGACGCCGTCCTGAACGGTGACGTCCCCGCGGGCGAACGGCTCACCGAGCCCAAGCTCGCGAAGCGGTACGGGATGTCCCGTACCCCGGTCCGGGACGCGATGACCAGGCTCGTGGCCGACGGTCTGCTGCAGCGCGAGGACTACGGATACTCCGTGGTCGTCCCGAGCCTGTCCCGGGTCCGCGACCTCTACGAGGTCCGGATCGCGGTCGAGCTGCGCGGGATCGCCCGCTGCATCGAGAACCCCGGCGTCGATCATGACGTGGCGCTGCTGGAGAAGGAACTGCAGTTCTGGTACGGCCTGCGCGACGACCCGCCCGCACCCTCGCCCGAGTTCGTGCTGGCCGACGAGCGCTACCACGCCGCGCTGCTCACGGCGTCGGGCAACGCCGAGCTGGTGACCGTCCTCGTGGACGTGAACAGCCGGATCCGCCGGATCCGCATGTACGACTTCATCGTCCCCGGCCGGATCGAGACCTCCATCGACGAGCACGTGGAGATCGTCGAACGGATCCTCGACGGCCGGCTGGAGACCGCCCACCGCCTGCTGCACGAACACATCGGCGCGTCGCTGGAGATCGTCATGGAGCGCGCGACCCGTGCGCTCGTCGCGATGACCGCCCACCAGTCCGGCGCGCTGCCACCTCTGATCACCTGACGGGAGAACCGTGTTCGACACCCTGCTCGTCGCCAACCGTGGTGAGATCGCCCGCCGCATCATCCGTTCGGCACGTGACCTCGGACTGCGCACCGTCGCCGTTCACTCCGATGCCGACTCCGACTCGCTGCACGTCCTCGACGCCGACACCGCGGTCCGGATCGGCCCTGCCCCGGCAGCGGAGTCCTACCTCCGCGTCGACGCCGTTCTGGACGCGGCGAGGTCCACCGGGGCCGGGGCGATCCATCCCGGTTACGGCTTCCTGTCGGAGAACGCCGGGTTCGCCGACGCCTGCGCGCAGGCCGGGCTCGTCTTCGTCGGCCCGACCCCCGACCAGCTCCGCACGTTCGGCGACAAGCACGCCGCCCGGCGGGCCGCGCGAGCGGTCGGTGTGCCGCTGATGCCCGGTTCCGACCTGCTCGGATCCGCCGGCGAGGCGGTCGCGGCTGCCGAACGGATCGGCTACCCGGTCATCTTCAAGGCGGTCGGCGGCGGTGGCGGGATCGGCATGCGGATCTGCCGGACCGCTGCGGAGGTACCTGCGGCGTTCGACTCGGTCGCCCGGACCGCGACCGCCCATTTCGGATCGGCCGGGGTGTTCTGCGAGCGCTACGTCACCCGCGCCCGGCACGTCGAGGTCCAGCTGTTCGGCGACGGCACCGGACGGGTCGTCAGCCTCGGCACCCGCGACTGCAGCCTGCAGCGTCGGCACCAGAAGGTGATCGAGGAGGCTCCGGCACCGGGGCTTCCCCCCGACGTCGAGGCGACGCTGACCGGAACCGCCCGCGAGCTGGCCCGGTCGGTGGCCTACCGGTCGGCCGGCACCGTCGAGTACGTGTACGACGTCGACCGGCAGGAGGCGGCGTTCCTCGAGGTCAACACCCGGCTGCAGGTCGAGCATCCGGTCACCGAGGCGGTCACCGGGGTCGATCTCGTCGCCTGGATGCTGCGGCTCGCCCGCGGCGACGACGACGTCCTGGACGGCATCCCGGAGATCGGCCCGCCCGTCCACGGGGTGGCCGTCGAGGCCCGTGTCTACGCCGAGGACCCGGCCGCCGACCACCGGCCCTCGACCGGCCTGCTCACCCGGGTGGACCTGCCGACCGATGTCCGCGTCGACGGCTGGGTGGAGACCGGAACGACGGTCGGCCACCACTACGATCCGCTACTGGCGAAGCTGATCGTCCACCGCGACGACCGGTCCGCAGCGCTCGACGCGCTCGGCGACGCGCTCGCCACGTCCTCGATCGACGGGGTCGTCACGAACCTGGACCAGCTGCGCGGCGCCGTCGCCGAGCCCGTGGTCCGGGAGGCCCGGCACACCACCGCCACGCTGTCCGGGCTTCCCGCCACCGGGCCACGGATCGAGGTCGTCCGCGGCGGAACCATGACCACCGTCCAGGACCTGCCGGGGCGCACCGGTCTCTGGGACGTCGGGATCCCCCCGTCGGGACCGATGGACGACCTGTCGTTCCGCATCGCGAACCGCCGCCTCGGCAACCCCGAAGGGGCCGCCGGCCTGGAGGCCACCCTCACCGGCCCCGCCCTGCGGTTCGTGCACCCTGCCCGGGTCTGCGTCACCGGCGCCGAGGCACCCGTCACGCTGGACGGTGTGCGGGTCGCGATGTGGGAGGTCCTCGACGTCCCGGCCGGCGGGACCCTCGACATCGGTGCCCCGCGGGACACCGGACTGCGAACCTATCTGGCGGTGGCGGGTGGCCTGGAGGTCCCCCCGTTCCTGGGCAGCGCCTCGACGTTCACGACGGGCGGGTTCGGCGGCTACACCGGCCGCGCGCTCGCCGCCGGTGACGTGCTCGTTCCCGGCTCCGCGCCGGTCGGCGCGCCGGTTCGCGGCGAGATCACGCCCGAGCTGACCCACGAATGGGAGCTCGCGGTCACCGAGGGCCCGCAACCGGCGCCCGAGTACTTCACGCCCGGTGACATGGCGCAGTTCTACACGACCGCCTGGACCGTGCAGAGCCACGCGAACCGCACCGGGATCCGGTTGTCGGGGCCGAGCCCCGAGTGGGCACGCAGCGACGGCGGTGAGGCCGGCCTGCACCCGTCGAACTTGCACGACAACGCCTACAGCGTCGGCGCGCTCAACGTCTCCGGGGACACGCCGATCCTGCTCGGCCCGGACGGCCCGAGCCTGGGCGGCTTCGCCTGCCCGCTGACCGTCGTCGCCGGTCACCGGTGGAAGCTCGGCCAGATCCGGCCGGGCGACTCGGTGCGGTTCGTGCCCGTCCCCGCCGTGACCGCGGACCGGCTGCGGCGTGACGACGGCGCCCGGGCGCGTTCCAGGCTGCCCGCGCTGCTGCGGACCGGGACCGATGGTGACGACGGTGTCCTCGCCCGCCGCCCCGCCGACGCGGGTGCCCCGGCCGTCACCTACCGCAGGGGCGGTGACGACAACCTGCTCGTCGAGTACGGCGACATGGTGCTCGATCTCGGCCTGCGGATGCGGATCCACGCGCTGGCGACGGCGCTGCGCGACCACGCCCCCGGGGGCCTCGTCGACGTGACCCCGGGTGTCCGGTCGCTGCACGTCCACGTCGACCCGGACGTCCTGCCCGTCGGCCGGGTCACCGACCTGCTGGGTGAGATCGAGCAGAGCCTTCCCGACACCGGTGACCTCGTGGTGTCCAGCCGCACCATCCGGCTGCCGATGTCGTTCGACGACCCGGTCGTGACCACCGCCGTCGAGCGGTACACCGCCGGGGTCCGGCCCGACGCGCCGTGGCTGCCGTCGAACATCGAGTTCATCCGCCGCATCAACGGGCTCGACAGCACCGCCGATGTCGAGAAGATCATGTTCGACGCCGAGTACCTCGTCCTCGGGCTCGGAGACGTCTACCTCGGGGCGCCGCTCGCGGTCCCGGTCGACCCACGGCACCGGCTCGTCACGACCAAGTACAACCCGGCCCGTACCTGGACCGCCGCCGACACGGTCGGCATCGGCGGGACCTACCTGTGCGTCTACGGCATGGACTCACCCGGTGGTTACCAGCTCGTCGGGCGGACGGTCCCGATCTGGTCCGGTTACCGCCAGCGCCCACCGTTCGAGGAGGCGAAGCCCTGGCTGCTGCGGTTCTTCGACCGGATCCGGTGGTACCCCGTCAGCCCGGACGAGCTCGTCGAGCAGCGTGCAGCGTTCGCCGCCGGGCGGTTCCGGCCCGAGATCACGCACGGCGAGTTCTCGATCGCCGAGCACCGGGCCTTCCTCGACCGCCACGCCGGGGCCATCGCCGAGTTCGAGGGTCGCCAGAGCACGGCGTTCGCGGCCGAACGGGAGGCGTGGCGGGCGTCCGGTGAGCTCGGCCGCTCCACCGTGCCCGAGCCCGCCGAGGTCACCGACGTCGACGTCCCGCCGGGCGCGCACGCGGTGGAGGCGCCCATGGCCGCCGGGGTCTGGCGGTTGCACGTTGCCGCCGGTGACCGGGTCACCGAAGGTGACCCGCTGATCACCCTGGAGGCCATGAAGCTGGAGATGTCCGTGCCTGCCCCGGTCAGCGGCACCGTGCGATCGGTCCACGTCGCGCCCGGGGCCCAGGTCGGGCCCGGCCAGTGCATGGCCGTCATCGCGGAGGGGGCTGCATGAGAACCGACAAGTACGTCGTGGCCGGGATCGACCGCGCGCTCGCACCGGTCGAGCGCGTGCGCGAGGCCTACCGCCGGATCCGGGCCGCGGACCGGCCGGAGGTGTGGATCACGCTGCGGTCGGAGCACGACGCCGTCGCGGACGCGGAGGTGGTGCAGCGCCGGCTCGATGCGGGCGAGGACCTGCCGCTGGCGGGGCTGGTCGTCGGGGTCAAGGACAACATCGACGTCGTCGGGCTTCCCACCACGGCGGCCTGCCCCGAGTACTCGTACCGGCCCGGGGGGGACGCGCGTGCCGTCACGCAACTGCGCGACGCCGGTGCGATCGTCGTGGGCAAGACCAACCTCGACCAGTTCGCCACCGGCCTCGTCGGTACGCGCAGCCCGTACGGAGCAGTGCGCTGCGCATGGGACCCGGAACGGATCTCCGGCGGTTCGTCGTCCGGGTCGGCCGCGGCCGTCGGGCTCGGGCTGGTCGATCTCGCGCTCGGCACCGACACCGCCGGCTCCGGCCGGGTCCCCGCCGCGTTCCAGGGCATCGTCGGGATCAAGGCGACACCGGGGCTCGTGCCCTGCAGCGGCGTCGTCCCGGCCTGCGCCGACTACGACTGCGTCACCGTGCTCGCCGCCGACCTCGACACGGCGCGCCGGGCCATGGCCGTGCTCACCACGTTCGACCCGACCGACCTGCGAAGTCGCACGTGGCCCGCCGACGTCCGGCTCGCCGCGCCGGAGCGTCCGGTCGTCGCGATCCCGCGGGCCGAGGAGCTGACCGCACTCACCGAGGGCTTCCGGCTGGCGTTCGCCGAGGCCGTCCGCAGTCTCGGTGACCGCGGGATCGACACCGTCGAGGTGGACGTCTCGCCCCTGCTCGACGCCGCCTCCCTGCTCTACGACGGCGCACTCGTCGCCGAGCGCTACGCGGCCGTCGGGGCGTTCCTGGACACGGCACCACCCGGCGCCGACCCGGTGGTCTCGACGATCGTCCGGGCCGCCGCCGCGCATCGTGCCCACACGTTCGCCACCGACCTGGAACGTGTCGCGCGGGCGGCGCGCCACGCCGAGGTGATCTTCGACTCCTGTTCGGCGCTGCTGCTGCCCACGACGACCGAGCACCCGACCCTGGCCCGGATCGCCGCCGAACCGGTCGAGGTGAACCGGCGCCTGGGCACCTACACGAACTTCGCCAACCTCATCGGCCTGCCGGCGGTCGCCGTCCCGGCCGGGGAGGCCGACGGCGGCCCGTTCGGTGTGGTGGTGCTCGCCCCCGGCATGCACGACCACGTCGCCCTGGACGTGGCCGAGCGCATCACCCGGTCCGACCCCGGTCCGCTCCTCACCGACGCCACCACCGCGGTCCTGGTCGTCGGTGCGCACCTGCGCGGGCAGCCGTTGAACCACCAGCTCCAGGCGCTCGGAGCCCGGTTCCGGGCCGAGGTCACGACCTCCGCCGCCTATCGGCTCGTCGCTCTCGAGACCGAACCGGCCAAGCCGGGACTCGTCCGTACCGGGGACGGTGCCCCCATCGCCGGTGAGCTCTGGGACATCTCCCACGCGGGCCTGGGGACGTTCCTCGCAGGCCTTCCGACGCCGATGAACCTCGGGCGGGTCGAGCTGTCGGACGGGCGGTGGGTCGTCGGGTTCGGCTGCGCCGCAGACGCACGGGGTACCGACATCACCGGTCACGGGGGGTGGCGCAACTATCTGGCCGCCGGTGGGTGAGTGCCCGCCCCGCTCCCGGCTCGGGGACGGACCGACGCGGCGAACCCGACCACCTCGCGGACGGCCGCCGCGTACACCTCGGGCATCGCCTCGCGGAACAGGATCTGCCCGACGTGGCAGAGCCCCAGGTCGACCTTCCCGGCCGACGGCACGCCTGCCGCCAGCAGCGCGCGGTGGTAGGCGATGCCCTCGTCGCGCAGCGGATCGAGCTCGGCACAGGAGATCAGGTGCGGCGGGAGGCCGCGCAGGTCGTCCGCCGTCGCCCTGGCCGGCCAGCAGGTCGGCTCGTCGACGTGCACGGATCCCGGGTCGTAGACCTCGGCGAGCAGCGGGAAGAGCTCCCGGTTGAGCCAGTACCGGTCGTTCTCCCGGAGCGAGTGCAGGTGCTCGGGGGCCTGGTCCCAGGTGCCGAGCACGTACGGGCAGTGCGCGTGCACACCGGCGATCCGGTCGCTCCAGCCCTCCCGGCGGGCCTTGATCGCCACCGCGAGCGCGAGGTTGGCCCCGCCGGAGTCACCGGTGACGACGGCGTGCGTACCACCGATGTCGTCGAGATGGTCGAGGACCCAGCGCAGTCCGGTGGCGCAGTCGTCGAGGCCCGCCGGGAACGGGTGCGGGCCCAGCCGGCCGCCACCGTTGCGGTACTCGACACCGACCACGACCGCCCCGGCCGCCGCCAGCTCGTCCCGCCAGTGCACGTACACCGGGCCGGTCGCGCACAGCATGACCATCCCACCACCGTGGATCTGGTAGATCACCGGCAGCGGCCCCTGGACGCCGTCCGGGCGGTGCACGTGCAGGGTGACCCCGGGTGCCGCCTCGCGGGTCTCCCGCACGACCCCCGGCACCGGCGCCCACGACCCGGCCAGCGCGGCGAAGAGGCCCTCGAACCCCTCCTCGACCGCGGCGACGAACCCGAGCAGGTTCTCCCGCCCCGCGGTGCGGTCCATCGGTGCGTCGTCGGCGTGCCCGGCGATCCCGAGGGCGCTGAACACGGCGACCATCCGGGGATCGGCGCGCGGGTCGTCCGCGAGGCTGAGAGCGGGGTCCCCCAGCCGGCCTGCCGGCCGGTGGGTCGTGATGTCGGTCATGTCCTGCTCCTCGTTGAGCTCGGTCGCACCCCTGGACGTGCAGGGCCGGGACGTTACCGACAAACGGTAGGTGCGATACAGGGTCATCCGGTCGGTCGACGCCCGCTCGCCGTGCTGTGCGGGTCGGTACGGGCCGAGGGGCCGTGCACAGCCGCCCCGCGCGTCGCCGGTCAGGACGCCGGCAGCCGGGTGCGAGGCGCGGTCGCCGTACCGGTCAGCGCCAGCACCGCCACCACCGCGAGCAGCACCGGCATCGCGACCGCCGGGGAGGTGAACAGCGTCACCAGCGCCCCGCCCAACCCGACGAACGCCGCCGTCGCCAGCTGGTCGAGCAGCTGTGCCGCCGACGAGTGCGAGCCCACGTCCGCCGCCGCGGAGTGGGCCAGCGTGAGGAAGGCGATCGCGGAGAACGCGACACCCATCCCGAGCCCGGCCAGCCCCCAGAAGCCGACCGAGAGCCACCCGGGCAGCCAGCCCGCGGCGACCGGCAACAGTCCGAGCTGGCCCACCGCGATCGTCGCGAAGCCTGCGCGCAGCATCACCGACCGGTCCATGTCGGGACGGCGGGCCTGCCAGGCGGCGGCGCCCGACCACCCCAGGGACGCGACGATCAGCGGCACACCGGCTGCGGTCAGCGACCATCCGTGCGTCACGGTGAGGATCAGCGGCAGGAACGACACGACGGTGAAGAAGGCCCCGGCCACCAGGCCGCGGGCCGCGACCACCGTCGCGATGCCCGGCCGCGCCGTGAACACACCGCCCGGCAGCAACCGGCGCAGCGACGGGAGCAGGACCAGCACCGCGACCACGCCCACGACCGCACCGCGGGCGTCGAGGTTCTCCAGTGCCCAGCTCAGTCCGGCCACCCCGAGCGCGGCCCCGAGCGCGGCGACGACCAACCCGGTGCCGCCCCCGGCCGTGCGCTCCGCGGGCGGCCCCAGCCGACGCACCGCGGGCGTGATCAGCACCAGTGCGAGCCCGACGACCGGGAGCAGCCCGAGGAACACCCAGTGCCAGGAGTACCGCTCGGTGACGAGGGCCGCCAGCGGCGGCCCGGCCAGCGAGGGCAGCACCCACGCCGAGGAGATGAGCCCGAACACCGCGGGCCGCTGCCGGCTCGGGTAGACCGCCGCGACCAGCACGTACACCGCGACGCCCTGCACCCCGGCCCCGAGGCCCTGCAGCACCCGGCCGGTGAGCAGCTCGGCGGCCGTCGTCGCCGAGCCGGCGACCAGAAGGCCCGCCCCGAACACGATCGGTGCGAGGACGAGCGGCGCCCGCGGACCACGGGCGTCGCACCAGCGGCCGCCGAACGCGGTCCCGAACACGGCCGCGGCCAGGAACGCGACGAACGGCCAGGCGTAGAGCGCGAGCCCGCCGAGGTCGTCGATGACGGCCGGCATCGCCGTGCCGACCCCCATCGCCTCGAACGCGGTCAGGCTGATCAGCAGCAGGATGCCGACGGTGGTCGGGGCCCGGCCCTGGGACCACACGCCCGGCTCGTTCGCTGCCCCACGTCCTCGGACGGTCTCCACCACGCGTCCAGCCTGCGACCTGCACCCCGGTTCAGGTCAACCGGGTGTCGATGATCACCTGGGGTGATCACGGTCGGACCGGATGTGTTTCCGCCCTGCACGAACGGGTACGGATCGTTATGACCGACATCACACCGATCATCGTCGTGGCGGTGGTGGTGATCGTCCTGCTGGCGATCGCCGTCGTCGTGCTGGCAGCGGCCCGCCGGCGCCGGTCGGCGGCGCTGCGCGCACAGTTCGGGCCGGAGTACGACCGTGCGGTGCGCGATGCCGACGACCCGCGCGACGCCGAGAAGGACCTGGCGCAGCGGCGCAGGCGCCACCACTCGCTGCGGCTGCGGGACCTCGGACCGCAGGAGCGGGCGGGCTACCGTGGCCGGTGGACCCAGGTGCAGCAGGGCTTCGTCGACGATCCGGCGACCGCGGTCCGGGAGGCCGACCGCCTGGTCGCGGAGGTGATGTCCGCCCGCGGCTACCCGGTCGAGGACTTCGAGCAGCAGGCCGAGGACCTCTCGGTCGCGTACCCGGTGCTGACCCAGCGTTTCCGCGAGGCGCGCGGGATCTCCCGCGAGCACGCCGCCGGCCGCGCCGGCACCGAGGACCTGCGCCATGCCGTGACCAGCTACCGGGCCCTGGTCGACGCGCTGCTCGACGACACCGGTGACGACCGCGACCGCCCGGCCACCATCGCCGCCCCGGCCGGGCCGCCACCTCAGCCACCGCAACGGTCACCGCAGCAGCGACCGACCGGACACCACACACGACGGGAGACGAGCGCATGAGCGACCGTTCCGGACACCGGCCGGAGAGCCGCGCGGCCCGGCTGGCCGGTGAGATCAAGGAACGGATCGTCGGCCGCAGCGACGACGAACGCGATGCCGGCTGGGACGGCGCCGACGCCGCCGTCACCGCGCGGCGCGACGCCGGGCCGACCGGGCCGACCGACCCGCCCGGTTTTGCCGACCCGCTCGATCCTGCCGACCCGCTCGGCGAGCCACGGCCCGGTGAGCCCGGCCGCTACCCGGCCGATGGTCCCGCGCAGCCGCCGCCACCGGCCGGCGTGGACCCGCGAGGCCCCGGTGCGGACCCGCGCGCCGGCGCCGCGCCGCACGGCCGGCACGCCGAGGATCCGCCGCTGCCGCCGCCCGGGGCGGCACCGCCACCGGTGGGTGGTCCGCCTCCGGGGCCACGGACCCCGGGGCCGGGTGGCGGCCCACCACCACCCGGCCCCGGGGGAGTCGCTCCGCCCCCGCGCGCGCCGGGCGGCGCGTCGGACCCGCCCGGGGCGCCGGTGGTGCCGCGACCGGCCCACCCCGAGGCGGGCCCGGGCACCGCCGGACCCGGCGGGCAGCCGGGGACACCCGGCCCGGCGCCCGGGACCGGGACACCCGATCCGGCCCCCGGCGGATCGTCGCTGATCCCGCCGGACCGGGCCGGCCGTTACCGGGAACGCTGGAACGTCCTGAAGGGCGAGTTCGTCGACGAGCCCCGCCGGGCCGTGCACGGGGCGAACGAACTGGTCGGCGAGGTCCTCGACGAGCTGGAGAACCTCTTCCGCGTCCAGCGCGAGGACCTGGAACGGCAGTTCTCCCGCAGCGACGCGTCCACCGAGGACCTGCGTCAGGCCCTCGGCCGCTACCGGGAGTTCTTCGACCGACTGCTGTCGCTGTAGCGGCTCAGCCCACGGCGGGCACGATCGCCTCGATCAGGTGCGGCCCGGGCTCGTCCCGGGCCCACCGCAGGGCGTCGAGCAGTGCCTCGGTGGTCTCCACCCGCCGGGCGGGGACACCGAGGCCGGTCGCCAGCGAGACGAAGTCCGGGGTCGGGTCGGACAGGTCGAGCATCCGCCCGGCCCGCCCCGAGCGGGCGGCCTCGCCCGCCCCGGTCCGGGTCAGCTCGACCCGCAGGATCGCGTACGCCGAGTTGTTGATCAGAACCGTGGTGACGTCGAGCTGCTCGCGGGCCTGGGTCCACAGCGCCTGGAACGTGTACAGCGCGCTGCCGTCGGCCTGCACCGCCACCACCGGCCGGTCCGGCGCGGCGATCGCCGCGCCCACCGCGGCCGGCGGGCCCTGACCGATCGCCCCACCGGTCAGCGCCAGCTGGGTGTGCGGGGCCGCCGTCTGCAGTGCCGGGGCGAGCGCCGCCGCCGCGGTCAGCGACTCGTCGACGACGATCGCGTCGTCGGGCAGCACCGCCGCGATCGCCGCGCTCATCGAGCGGACGTCCAACGGTCCCGGCGGGGGTTCCGCCGCCTCGCGGGGCGCCACCGCCGCGACGGCACCCGGCGCCACCGCCGCGGCCAGTTCCTCCAGCGCGGCACACGCGTCGGACGCGGTGTCGGCGAGCCCGACCACCGGGCAGCCGTCGGGCACCAGGTCACCGGGCACACCCGGGTACCCGAAGAACGACACGGGCGCGCGGGCACCGGCCAGCACCAGCGACGACGCACCGGCGAGCTGGGCGAGCGCCTGCTCGGCGAAGTAGCCGAGCTTGTCGATCCGCGGTCGTCCGGCGCCGGTCTCCCAGCACCGCGGGAACGTCTCGACCAGCAGCCGGGTCCCGGTCGCGGCGGCGATCCGGCCCGCCGCGTCCAGCGCGCGCCCGGTCAGCGCGGGCCCGCCGAGCAACAGCACCGCCCCGGGCGCTCGGACCGCGGCCGCCGCGGCGGCGACCCGCCCGGGATCGGGCGGATACGGCAGCGACGCGGGCAGCGGGGGAGCGGGCGTCGCCCCGTCGGACCAGGACACGTCCGCGGGCAGCACCAGCGTCGCGATCTGCCCGCCGCGCTCGGAGGTGGCGGCGAGCGCGCGCATCGCGTCGGCGGCCACGTCCCGGGCGTCGCCGGAGGTGTGCACCCAGCCCGACACGGTCCGCGCGACCGCGGTGATGTCGGACTCCAGCGGCGCGTCGCGCCGGACGTGGTCGGTGGCGTGCGCGCCCACCACGCACAGCAGCGGGGTACCGGCCCGGCGGGCGTTGTGCAGGTTCGCGAGGCCGTTGCCCAACCCGGGGCCGAGGTGCAGCAGCACCCCGGCCGGTTTCCCGGCGATCCGGGCGTACCCGTCGGCGGCGCCGGTGGCGACGCCCTCGAACAGGGCCAGCACTCCGCGCATCCGCGGCACCGCGTCCAGTGCCTGCACGAAGTGCATCTCGGAGGTGCCCGGGTTCATGAAGCAGACCTCGACCCCGCCCTCGACCAGCGAGCCGACCAGCGCCTCGGCGCCCCTCACCCGTCGATCCGCTTCAGCACGGCGGCGGTCATCTCGTCGGTGCCCGCGGTCCCGCCCAGGTCCCCGGTGCGCACCTCCAGCAGCGCGGAGCGGATCGCGGCGAGCACCTCGGCACCCGCCTCCGGGTACCCGAGGTGGTCGAGCAGCAGCCCGGCCGACCAGATCGCGCCGAGCGGGTTGGCGACCCCGCGACCCGCGATGTCGGGGGCGGAACCGTGCACCGGCTCGAACATCGACGGGTGCTCCCGGCTCGGGTCGAGGTTCCCCGACGGCGCGATCCCGATCGACCCTGCGACGGCCGCGGCCAGGTCGGACAGCACGTCCCCGAACAGGTTCGAGGCGAGCACCACGTCGAACGCCGACGGGTCGAGGACCAGCTTCGCGGCGAGCGCGTCGATGTGCTCGGAACGCCACCCGACGCCGCTGAACCCGGCGGCCCGCTCGGTCACCACCTCGTCCCAGAACGGCATGGTGTGCACGATCCCGTTCGACTTCGTCGCCGACACCAGGCGGTTCTTCCGCCGCGACGCGAGGTCGAACGCGAAGTCGGCGATCCGGGCGACCCCGCGGCGGGTGAACACCGCCTCCTGCACCGCGAACTCGCCGTCGGTACCGCGTCCGAACCGGCCGCCCATCTCGGAGTACTCCCCCTCCGAGTTCTCCCGGACGATCACCAGGTCGACGCCGCCCTCGGTGTCCCCGGGGCGGGCCGCGGACAGTGGCGAGCGCACTCCGTCGAACACCGTGATCGGACGCAGGTTCACGTACTGGGAGAAGGCGCGGCGGATCGGGATGAGCAGCCCCCACAGCGACACGTGATCGGGCACGCCGGGCCAGCCGACGGCGCCGAGCAGGATCGCGTCGTGGTGCCGGATCCGGTCCAGACCGTCCTCGGGCATCATCGCGCCGGTGTGCGCGTAGCGCTCGCAGGACCAGTCGAAGTCGTCGTAGTCGAAGCTCAGGCCGTGCCGCCTGCCGACGGCGTCCAGCACGGCGGTGGCGGGCGGGAGTACCTCCTTGCCGATCCCGTCACCCGGGATCAGCGCGATGCGCAGCGACGTCGTCATCGTCCCAGTGGACACGGTGGGACCCGCTCCGCAGAACCCGGGGGCCGGGTTGCGCTGCTCACCCCCGCCCCCGGGTCGCGGGGTGGTCCGTGGTCGGACGTCAGCCGCGGGTGGCGGGGACACCGGTGTCGTCGCGCAGGCCGGAGCGCAGGGTCTCGGCCATCAGATACGAGCAGCCCATGGAGACGAGCGCGATGAACGCGACGTAACCGGCGACCGCGTAGAGCGACCCGGTCCAGGCGACCAGCGCGGTGCACAGCAGCGGTGCGATCCCGCCCAGGATCGAGGCGATCTGGTAGGCCAGCGACGCCCCCGAGTACCGCATCCGGGTGGAGAACTGCTCGGCGAAGAACGCCGACTGCGGCCCGTAGACCGCCGAGCGGCAGGCCTGCACGACGAGACCACCGAGGACGAACAACCACACGCTGCCGGTCGAGACGAGCCAGAAGTAGGGCACCGCGAACAGCGCGAGCAGGCCCATCCCGGCCAGGAACAGGGGGCGGCGGCCGAGCCGGTCCGAGAGCAGACCGAACGCGAGGATCATCGGGATGTCGGACAGCGACAGGAAGGCGTTCGCGGTGAGGATCGTCGTCCGGTCGTAGGCGAGCTCCTGGGTCGCGTAGGTGACCAGCCAGACCGAACCGACGTAGAACGTTGAGTTGGTCGCCAGGAACGACCCCGCGGCCAGCGCGATCTGCTTCGGGTAGGTGCGCAGCGCCTCGAGCACCGGCATCCGGTTCGCGGTCCTGGCGTCCATCGTCTGCTGGAACACCGGCGACTCGTGCACGCCGAGCCGGATCCACATGCCGACACCGATCAGCGCGACGCTGGCCAGGAACGGCACCCGCCAGCCCCAGGACAGGAACTGCTCGTCGCTGAGCACCGCCGACAGCACCGCGAACGTGGCGGTGCCCATGACCAGCCCGAGCGGCACCCCGACCTGCGGCCAGCTGCCGTAGAACCCGCGCCGGTGCTCCGGCGCGTGCTCGACCGCCATCAGCGCGGCGCCGCCCCACTCCCCGCCGACCCCGAATCCCTGCAGGAACCGCAGGGTGACCAGCAGGATCGGCGCCCAGATGCCGAGCGAGTCGTACCCGGGGAGCAGGCCCATGCCGACGGTCGCGGCCCCCATCAGCAGCAGCGAGTAGACCAGCATCGGTTTGCGGCCGATCTTGTCGCCGAAGTGGGCGAACACGGCGCCGCCGACCGGGCGGGCGATGAAGCCGACGGCGAACGCTCCGAACGAGGCCAGCGTTCCGGCCAGCGGATCCACCGATGGGAAGAACACCTGGCCGAACACGAGTGCCGCGGCGGTGCCGAAGATGAAGAAGTCGTACCACTCGATGGTGGTGCCGATGAGGCTGGCGGTGGCGACCTTGCGGGACGACCGGAGCGTGGGTGCCACGGTTCGTCCCGGCGACGCCGACGGGACGGATGACGACATGGCGGCCGACGCTAAACGATCGATCGGTTCGTGTCGAGACGCAGCGTTGACCGGCGGAACCCCTGGCCCTGGCGGACCGGATCGCGGCTCAGCCGGCCGGGGCCCTGCGGCCGGGGAGGATCGCGGCGAGGAACAGCACGACCAGGCCGGCCAGCGGGACGACGAGTAGCCCGGTCCGCAGGTCGGCCGCGTCCGCGATCAACCCGACCACCGGTGGGGAGACCAGGAAACCGACCCGCATCAGCCAGGTCACCACGGTCAGCCCGGCCCCCGGCGCGAGTCCGGGGATCCGGTCGGCGGCGGTCATCGCGGCCGGGACCAGGGTGGCCACCCCGAAGCCGGCGATCCCGAACCCGGCCACTGTGCCCGGCACCGTCGGGAACGCGAGCGCCGTCCCCATCCCGGCCAGCACCAGGCCACCGCCGGCCCGGGTCACCGTGCGCTGACTGAACCGGTCGACCATCCGGTCGCCGAGCAACCTGCCCACGAACTGGCAGCCCTGCAGCGCGACGAAGCCCAGCCCGGCGACGGCCGCCCCGGCGCCCAGGTCCTGCAGGTACACGGCGGCCCAGGTGGAGCCGGCGTCCTCGACGATCGTGCCGGAGTTCGCGACCAACCCGAACGCCAGCAGCAACAGCACAGCGCGGAACCCGAGCCCGGCCCACGGGCGCCGCCGAGCCGGATCCGGTTCGCCGGTGTCCGGGCGCTCCGCCGAACGCTCGGCGTCCTCGGGCCCGGACAGCAGCAGCGGGTACACCGCGACCGCGATCAGCACCGACAGCGCCGAGGACAGGCCCAGGTGCAGCGGGAGCGGCAGCGCGATCCCGGCGGCCGCCGAGCCCATCAGCCCGCCGGCGACGGCGCCGACCGACCACAGGGCGTGGAAGGAGTTCAGGATCGACCGGCCGTAACGGCGCTGCACCCGCAGGCCGTGCGCGTTCTGCGCGACGTCCACGACCGCGTCCGCCGCGCCGACCAGGAACATCGCGGCTGCGAACAGGCCCCAGCCCGGGGCGAAGCCGACCAGCACGACGCCGAGCGCGATGGCCGCCATCCCGAACGATGCCACCCGGGACGACCGGAAGCGCGCGATCAGCGCGCCGGCGGTCAGCCCGGCGAGCAGCGCACCGAACGGCATCGCCGCCACGGCCAGGCCGAGCTGGGCGTTGCTCAGTCCCAGATCGTGCTTGAGCTGCGGAAAGCGGGGGAGCAGGTTCGCATAGACCAGGCCGTTGGTGGCGAACACCAGGCCGACCCCGACGCGAGCCCGCCGCTCGGTCCGGTCAGGCCGTGTCGCCGTCGCTCGCTCGCCCACGCCGCGAGCATGCCCGACGGCCCCGCAGCACCGTTCAGCCGCGCAGGGCGTTCAGCTTCCCGGCGGTCCGCAGCGCGCCGGACATCCCGCGGTAGGCGCTGCGGCGGGCGCCGTCGCGCAGGCTGCGCAGCTGGGCGCGGCGCTCCCGCCCGGCACTGTTCCAGGCCAGCAACGACCGGCCCCACGGGTCGCGGGCCAACGCCGCGGTGCCCGCCTCGCGGGCGAGCAGCGACCAGCGGTCCCCGAAGTCGTCCAGGCCGTCCCGGTAGGCGAACACCGCGGGCCGGATGTAGGCCATCCCCGGGTGCATCCGACGCATGCGCGGCGCGTAGTCGGAGATCACCTTGTCCAGGCACTCGAAGCGGCGCTGCCGGTTCGAGCTGATCGATCCGGTGCGCATCAGCCGCATGTCGAGCAGGTAGCGGCGGGTGCCCCACATCAGCGGGTAGTTCGAGCCGGTCGCGATCCGCAGCCACATCTCGAAGTCGACGGCCGAGGGCAGGGACGAGTCGAACCCGCCGACCTGGTCGAAGCAGGCCCGCCGGACCAGCAGCGAGCTCCCGTTGTGCGGCGGGTTGTTCTCGACCAGCTGCTTGTCCACGTCTACCTTGCCCGCCGGCTGCCAGCGCAGCGCGACCACCTGCCCGCTCTCCAGCATCACGCGGCTGTGGCAGTAGGCCATGCCCACCCCGGGCGGGGCGGTGTGCAGCGTCTCCAGCATGTGCCGCAGGAACTGGGGGTGCCAGCGGTCGTCGCCGTCGAGGAACGCCACGAACGGCGCAGAGCTCTCGGCGAGCGCCCGGTTGCGCGCGGCACCGGAGCCGCCGTTCTCGACCTGGATCAGCCGGATCCGGGGGTCGGCCTGCGCCCGCGCGCGGACGATCTCGGCCGTGTCGTCGGTCGAGCCGTCGTCGACGACCAGGTACTCGAAGCGCGACTCGGTCTGTGCGAGGACCGAGTCGATGGCCTCGGCGATCCACGGACCGACGTTGTAGGCCGGGGTGATCACAGTCACCAGAACGTTGTTGTTCCGCACGAACGGCACGTTAGCAAGGCTCCTTCCGGGTGTGCGCGGCGCATCACACACCCACCGGCATTCGCCCGGAGGGGTTATCGCTGGCCTTGCACCACAAGGCCGTTGCTCCAACAGTGTGATCATGGTCTGCGAACCGGAACGGCTCCGGATTCGAAGGGGTACTCGTTCGATGATGCCTCGGCGTCACCACCTGCGTACGGGACGTGCCCGGGGCGGGGGGACCGGTGGGCTCCTCTATCCTCCGGAGAATGTCGTTCGACGCTCGGGTGATGCTGTCCCGGCGGCTCCGATTCCTGCCGCACCGTGCATTCGCGATCATGCACCACGCCCTGTTCCAGGGCGAGATCACGACGCTCCGGAAGCCGAAGACCTACGCGCAGTTGCTGGCGAAGAAGAATCTCGGTGAGCAGACCGAACTGGTGCACGTCACTGCGGACAAGTACCGGGTGCGCGCGCACGTAGCCGACCGGATCGGCGCGGAGCACCTCATCCCGCTGATCCAGGTGGTGGAGCGGGCCGAGGACCTCGACCTGCAGAGCCTGCAGCGGCCCTACGTGGTGAAGGGGACGCACGGCTGCGACATGACGATCCTGGTCCCGCACCCGGCGGCCGCCGACCACGCCCGGATCCGGGCGACGGCCGCGCGCTGGCTGCGCACCGACTTCTTCCGGCACGGCTGGCGGGAGCGGCCCTACGAGGGCCTGACGCCCCGCGTGGTCGTCGAGGAGATGATCGGCGACGGGACCACGGCGCCGAACGACTACAAGTTCTTCGTCTTCCACGGCGAGCCCGCCATGGTCGTCGTCGACCAGGACCGGTTCGTCGCCCACACCTCCACCATGATGCATCCCGACTGGGTGCCGTTCCGGATCTCCGGGCGGTTCTCCCAGGCGCGGACACTGCCGGAGAAGCCGGCGGGCTACGAGCGGATGCTCGAGATCGCCAGGGCGCTGGGCAAGGACTTCACCTTCGCCCGGATCGACCTCTACGACGTCGACGGGCACGTCTACTTCGGCGAGATCACGCACAACCCGGGGGGCGGCCTGGTCCGGCTGCGCCCCCGCGCGTTCGACCGGGCGCTGGGCAACCTGTGGCGCAACGGGACCCCGATCCCGGAGCGGTTCATCGACCGCGGCTGACGCCTCACTCCCGCACGCGCGGGATCCGGCGGGTCGGGGCCGTGTCGTCAGGGCCGTCAGGGTCGTGCGGGCCGTCCCGGCCGTCACTGCTCGTCCCGCTGTCCTCGATCCGGCCGATGACCTCGGTGACGGCGCCGGCCCCCGGGTCCACCGCCGCCGCGCGGACCGGCACCGGACGGGTCCCGCGCAGCCACCGTACGACGACCGGCGCCAGGAACACCGCCAGCAGCAGCTCCGCCGCCAGCCACGACCACCCGACGGCGTCGAGCCCCAGGGACGGCGACAGCAGCAGCGTCCCGCCGAGCACGACCACGGCGTGCACGAGCTGCTGCACGGCCAGCGGACCGGTCCGGTTCGCCAGCCGCGAGCGGGTCATCCACAGCGTGACCACGACCCGCGGGACCATCGACAGCATCAGCAGCTGCAGCAGCAGCGAGGCGTTCTCGGAGTACTCGCGGCCGTAGAGCAGCAGCAGCAACGGGGCGGCCAGGGCCACCAGCAGCGCCGCCGGGAGCACGATGACCGCGATCCGGCGCAGGATCGAGCGGGCCAGCAGATGCGCCCGCGCCGGGTCCCGCGAGCCCTCGACGACCAGCGACGAGGTGATCGCCACCGACAGCATGTTCATCGCGACGAACACGGTCTGGGCGGGCAGCAGGTAGGCGCTCTGCTGCGGGCCGAGCAGCTGGATGATCAGGACCGGCAGGAACGACGACGTCGCCTGGTTGAAGACCTGGCCGACGTAGTCGCCCGCCATGTAACGCCGCAGCGTCGCCGGCGCGGGTGCCCCGGCGCCGGATTCCGCGGCCGACGCCGCCGCGTGCCGGGGGAGCAGCCGACGCGCGATCAACAGCGTGAACGGCACCAGCAGCGCCAGCACCGGCGCCGACCAGGAGGTGAACACCCCGTCCGACACCGAGGTGAAGGACACGACGACCAGCAGCACCAGCTTCACCACACCGTAGAGGCCGTTCTCCAGGGCCACCCACATCGCCGAGCGCAGACCGGTGAAGACCTGGTCCTGCAGGTTGAAGATGGACCACGCGGCCGTCGAGACCACGAACCAGAGCGCGAAACCCGGCGAGACCCACAGCGGGTCGCCGGGGGAGTGGGCCAGGTGCAGGTAGATCATCACACCGGTGGCGGCGACGGTGCCGAGCCCGGCCGAGACCGCGTAGGCCAGCCGCACCAGCCGGGCCGAGTCGTGTCCCGCGGTCGGCAGGAACCGGATCAGCGCCTGGCCGAAGTTCAGCGTGGTCAGCACCGAGATCAACATCATCAGGTTGACCAGCGCCGAGCCGCGCCCGACCTCCTCGGGGCTGTAGGTGCGCGCCGCGAAGATCCAGTAGAGCAGGCCGAACCCGGAGTTGACGACCGTGTTCAGCATGAGCGCGTAGGCGTTGCGGTAGAGCGGGTTGCCCATCTCGCGCCGCGCCGACCGGACCCGCCCGGCGAGCATTCCGCCCCCGCTCACCGCGCGCCCGCACGGCGCGCGGTGATCCGGCCGGTGCCGCTCCCGGCGGCGCTCGCAGCGAACACGGCGACCACGCTAACGACGAGCCGTCGCCGTCGAGGGCCGGGGTGGTTCCCCGCCGGTCGCACACCCGATCGGGCCCCGTCGTCGCTGCGCTACCGTGCCACTCCGTTGGGGTGAATGCCTGAACCGAGGGGGCTTCGGTTGCGTATCGCGTGCGTCGGAGGGGGGCCCACCGGCCTCTACCTGGCGATTCTCGCCCGGCTGCGGTCCGGGGGCCGCGACGAGGTGGTCGTCCACGAGCGCAATGCGCGCGGCTGGACGCACGGCTTCGGCGTCACCTTCGGCGAGGACCTGCTCGACGACTTCTTCCGCAACGATCCCGCCGGCGCGCCCGCGCTGCGCCGGGCCTCGCGGCTGTGGAGCGACCAGATGGTCCGCATCGGCCACCTCAAACCGGTGCACCTCGGCGGCAAGTACGGCTACTCGATGGCCCGGGTCACCATGCTGGCGCTGCTGACCGAGCGCGCCGAGCAGCTCGGCGTGGACCTGCGGTTCGGCAGCAACGTCGGGAGCCGCGACGAGATCGACGCCGACGTCGTGGTGGCGGCCGACGGCGTCGGGAGCCGGCTGCGCAGCGCCCGCACCGAGCACTTCGGCACCACGGTGGAGCCGGGGGAGAACCGCTACGTCTGGCTGGGCACCGACCGCAGCGTCGACGTGTTCACCTTCGCGTTCGAACGCACCGACGCCGGCTGGATCTGGTTCTACGCCTATCCGTCGGCCGACGGCGCCAGCACCTGCATCGTGGAGTGCGCACCGCAGACCTGGGCCGGGCTCGGGCTGGACTCCGCGCCGGCACCGGACGGGCTGCGCCTGCTCGAGTCGATCTTCGCCGACGCGCTCGACGGGCACCGGCTCCTCGCGCCCGCGGCCGGCGGTGCCGGTGCATCCGGCGAGCTGCCGTGGCTGCGGTTCCGTGAGGTCCGCAACCGCACCTGGCGCGACGGTGACCTGGTGCTCGCCGGCGACGCCGCGCACACCACCCACTTCGGTATCGGCTCGGGCACCGTGCTCGCCGTCCAGGACGGGGTGGCGCTGGCCGACGCCCTCTACGGGACGGCGGGCGGGCCGGCCCACGCGCGGGACCGGATCGCCGCCCTGTCCGCCTACGACGCACGGCGCCGCGCCCAGCTCGCCCCGGTCCAGGACATGGCCCGCCGCAACATGCAGTGGTTCGAGCACGCCGGGCAGCGGCTGGACCGCGGCGAGGACCCGGTCGAGTTCTCCTGGGCGCTGCTGGACCGCCGCGGTGACATGGGCCGGTTGCACTACCGGCTGCACCGGGCGACCCAGATCGGCCCGGTCCGCCAGGTCCGACGCACGCTGACCAGCGCCCGCCGGGTCCGGCGCGCCGCCCGGCGCGGCGAGCGGGGGGCGACCGGCTGACGAGGCCCCGGACCACCTGATCCGGCACGGCCCGGAACGGAACCGGTTACCCCTTGTGGCGCCGTTGTCCGGTTTGTGACCTACCCTGACGGCGGGCCCGCTCCCCGACGGCCCGCGGAAGGGACGTGCTGTGAAGATCGTGTGCGTGGGCGGCGGCCCGGCCGGCCTCTACACCGCCGTCCTAACCCGGCTGCGCAGCGGCGGCCGGGACGAGGTCGTCGTCGCCGAGCGTGCGGCGCCGGGCACGGCGTCCGGTTTCGCGGTCACTCTGGGTGAGGACATCCTGGACGAGCTGTACCGGACCGACCCGGTCGGTGCCGAGGGCGTCCGCGCCGCCGCGCACGTCTGGGGTGAACAGGTGGTCGAGGTCGGGGACGAGACCGTCCACCTCGGCGGCCGCTACGGGTACTCGATCGGACGGTCCCGGCTGCTGGAGGTGCTGACCGCACGGGCCCGGCAGGTCGGTGTCGACCTGCGGTTCTCCACCACCGTCGCGGCCGACGGCGATCTCGCGGCCGACCCGCTCACCGCGGACGCGGACGTCGTCGTCGCCGCCGACGGGATCGGCAGCGCGATCCGCACCGCGCGCGAGGACGACTTCGGCACCCGGGTCGCCCACGGCGCGAACCGCTACGTCTGGTTCGGCACCTCGAAGCCGTTCCGTACCTTCACCTTCGCCTTCGTCCGCACCGACGCCGGGTGGATCTGGTTCCACGCCTACCCGGCGGCGGACTGCCTCAGCACCTGCATCGTCGAGTGCACCCCGCAGACCTGGCGCGGACTGGGACTCGACGCGATGCCGGCCGGGCCGGCGATGCGGCTGCTGGAGGGGATCTTCGAGCGCTCGCTCGACGGTGAGTCGCTGATCGCGCCCCCCGGCGCCGGCGCCGCGCCCTGGCTGGAGTTCCGGGAGGTCCGCAACACCTCGTGGCGCTCCGGGAACGTGGTGCTCGCCGGCGACGCCGCCCACACCACCCACTTCGCGATCGGGTCCGGCACCGTGCTCGCGGTGGCCGACGCGATCGCGCTCGCCGAGGAGCTCTACCCGGCGCACGGCCCCGAAGGCGGGTACGAGCCGGCCGCCGACGTCGAGGCCGCGCTGGCCGCCTACGACGCGCGCCGCCGGACCGCGACGGCGCCGGTGCAGGAGATGGCGCGGCGCAGCATGCGGTGGTTCGAGACCGTGCCGCAGCGGCTCGACGGCGTCGACGCCGTCGAGTTCTCCTGGTCGCTGCTCGACCGGCGGGGCGACCAGGGCCCGCTGCACCGTCGACTCCACGAGGCCACCCAGATCGAGCCGGTCCGTCAGGTCCGCAAACAGCTGACGTTCGCCCGGCGGCTGCGCCGGGCGCTGCGCCGCGGCGAGGTCAGCCCGGTGGGGACGCTCACCGGCTGTCCGTGACCGGATCCGACCGGGACGCGTTGTGCCCGGCTCGTCACGCGGTGCCCGGAATCGGCGGTCGATCCGGATAATCCGGTGTGACGTTCGACGACATCTGCCCCGGACCGGTCGTCGTCGGTGAGGATCGGGCCGGGCCGGTTCCCGTCGCGACGTCGGTCGCCCGCCGGCCCCGGGACGGGGGAGCGGTGCCCGGACGACGCCTGTACCGCTGGGCCGGAGCTTTCGTCGTGGTCGCCGTCGTCTGCGCGCCCGTCGCTCTCGGCGCCGGGATGCCGACGCGCGGGCCCGACCCGCTCGGGCGGGACGTGACCGCCCCGCCGGTGCCGACGGGTCTCCCGGGACCACCGGTCGCCGCGGCGGTCGCGGACCCACCACCGACCTCCGGGGCCGGTGACCCGGTCGCCGTCGCACCGGCGCCACCGCCGGACCCGGCCGCGTCGGTGCTCCCCGGCACGACCAGGGAGCTGCTCCTGGCGATGATCGAACCGGGTGCCGCCGCCGGGATCGCCCCGCGAGAGGCCGTCTCCCTGCCTCCGGGCACGATCCCGGTCGCCCGCGAGGACGAGGAGGACCTCCGGCTCTCCTGGGCACTGCTGGACAGCGACACCGGTCGCTGGACCGGTTCCGCGGACGCCGACACCACCCGCACCGAGGCCGAGTCGACGATCAAGGCGTGGCTCGCCGCGGACACCCTGCGCGCCGCGGCGCAGGCGCAGCGCCCGCTCACCGCGACCGAACGGGCCGACATCTCCGCCGCCGTCCGCGCCAGCAGCGACTCCGCGGCGGAACGCCTCTACCGGCGCGGTGGCGGGCAGGCGACGATCGACCGGCTGGCCACCGAGTGCGGGGTCTCGGTGACGACGTCACGTCCGGGATGGTGGTCCTACACCCAGATCACCGCGGTGGACGCGGCGACGATCCTTGCCTGCGTCCGGGACCGCGCCGAGGAATGGCCCGGCGGGTCCGAGCTGCTCACCGACCTGGCCTCGATCACGCCCGACGGCCGGTCCGGGATCCACGGCATGCTCCCCGGCGCCGTCGCCGAGAAGAACGGCTGGACCCGCCACGGTGCCGGCTACTGGAACGTCAACTGCGTGCTGGCCTGGGAGGGCCGCGCACTCGCGGTGCTCACGACCTACCCGGCCGAGCGCGACGCCGAGTTCGGCTGGGCGGTCTGCCGCGACGTCGCCTCCGACGTGCTCGCCGCGGACGGCGTCGGCGCGGCCTCGCACGTACCGGCGGCCGACGGCGGCTGAGCTCCACCGCGTGGGTTTCGCCCACCGCAGCGGCGGGAACGCCGACCAGCGGCGAATCCCAACCGAGAGGTGACTGATGACCGGCTTCTTCGGTCCCGGCGATCCCCGCGGACCGGTGCACCGGATCGACCTGACCCGGCTGATGAGCGCCGGTGCCAGGGAGATCATGGCCCACGCGGCGCAGGAGGCCGTGCAGCGCTCGGGACGCGGTGACACCGACCTCGACGCCACCCACATCCTCCTGGCCTGCGCGCGCAGCGAGACGACCCGGCAGTGGATCACCCGCGCCGGCGCCGACCCGGACGCGATCGCGCGGACGCTCGACGAGCGGTTGCCGCGCGGTGACGGCACGGACCCCCGCCCGCCGTCGCTGACCCCCTCGGCCAAGCGCGCCCTGCTCGACGCGCACCAGATCTCCCGCTCGCTGGGGTCGACCTACATCGGCCCGGAGCACCTGCTGCTCGCGCTGGCGACCAACGAGGAGTCCGCCGCGGGCCGGCTGCTCGCTCGCTCCCGCTTCACGCCGGACTCGATGACCGCCGACGGACGGCCGCCCCAGGCCGGCCCGGCCGCCGAGCAAGCGGACTCGCCCACCCCGACGCTGGACCGGTACGGCCAGGACCTGACCGCCGCCGCGCGCGGTGGTCGGCTGGACCCGGTCGTCGGGCGCGGCGACGAGATCGAGCAGACCGTCGAGGTGCTGTCGCGCCGCACCAAGAACAACCCGGTGCTGATCGGTGAGGCGGGCGTGGGCAAGACGGCGGTCGTGGAGGGCATCGCCCAGCGGATCGCGGACGGGGAGGTGCCCGACACCCTGCGCGGGCGCCGGGTCGTGCAGCTCGACCTGGCCGGTGTCGTCGCCGGGACGAAGTTCCGTGGCGACTTCGAGGAGCGGATGCGCACGTTGATCGAGGAGATCCGCGAGCACTCGCAGGACCTGATCGTGTTCGTCGACGAGCTGCACACGATGGTCGGCGCGGGCACCGGCGGTGGCGAGGGCGGTGGCGCGATGGACGCCGGCAACCTGCTCAAACCGGCGCTGGCGCGCGGGGAGCTGCACGTGATCGGTGCGACGACGCTCGACGAGTACCGCAGGCACATCGAGACCGACTCCGCGCTGGCCCGGCGGTTCCAGCCGGTCCTGGTGCCGGAGCCCTCGGTGGAGGACACGATCGCGATCCTGCGCGGGCTGGCGGATCGCTACGAGGCGCACCACCAGGTCCGCTACACGCCCGACGCGCTGCGCGCCGCGGTCGAGCTGTCCGACCGTTACGTCACCGAGCGCTTCCTGCCGGACAAGGCGATCGACCTGCTCGACCAGGCGGGTGCCCGGGTGCGGTTGCGCACCCGCACCCCCACTCTCGACCGGCGCGAGATCGAGCAGCGGATCGAGCAGCTGGTCCGGGACAAGGACCAGGCCGTCGCGCACGAGGACTACGAGCGGGCCTCGCAGCTGCGTGACCAGATCACCGAGGCGCGCGCTCGGCTGGCGGCCGACCCGGCGGACCCGGCCGGCCAGGAGGGCAAGGCCCCGGTCGTCGGGACCGACGAGATCGCCGAGGTCGTGTCGCGGTCGACCGGGATCCCGGTCACCCAGCTCACCGAGGCGGAGCGGGACCGGCTGTTGAAGCTGGAGGAGGAGCTCCACCGGCGCGTCGTCGGCCAGGGCTCCGCGGTGACGGCCGTCGCCGAGGCGATCCGCCGCTCGCGTTCCGGTCTGGGTGACGAGGACCGCCCGGTCGGCAGCTTCCTGTTCCTCGGACCGACCGGTGTCGGGAAGACCGAGCTCGCCCGGGCACTCGCGGTGGCCCTGTTCGGTGAGCAGGACCGGATGGTCCGGCTCGACATGAGCGAGTACGGCGAGAAGCACACCGTCGCCCGCATGGTCGGGTCGCCACCGGGTTACGTCGGCTACGGCGAGTCCGGCGAGCTGACCGAGGCGATCCGCAGGCGCCCGTACTCGGTGCTCCTGCTCGACGAGATCGAGAAGGCGCACCCGGACGTGTTCAACACCTTGCTCCAGGTGCTCGACGACGGCCGGCTCACCGACGGTCAGGGCCGCACGGTCGACTTCCGGCACACCGTCGTGATCATGACGTCGAACGTCGGCTCCGAGCTGATCACCGGGCACGGCATGACGCTCGGCTTCGGCCCCGCCGCGACCCAGGAGGCCACACCGGCCGAGCGGGAGGACGCGGTGCTCGCCGACCGCCTGCTGCCGCGGTTGCGCGAGGTGTTCCGGCCGGAGTTCCTGAACCGGATCGACGAGACCATCGTGTTCCGCAGGCTGGACACCGAGCAGCTGGCCCGGATCACCCGGCTGCTGCTCGACGACACCCGGGACAGGCTGGCCCGCAAGGAGATCGGCCTGGACGTCGACGACGACGCGGTGCGCCTGCTCGCCGAGCACGGTCACCAGCCCGACTTCGGTGCCCGGCCGCTGCGCCGGACGATCCGGCGCGAGCTGGACAATCCGTTGTCGGCGATGCTGCTCGACGGCCGGATCGGGCCGGGCCGGACGGTCCGCGTCGGTGCCGTGGACGGCGAGCTGGTGATCGAAGCGGGGTGAGCGGCGGGTCCCGGCCACCGGACCGGAGGCCAATCCGTTTAGACATGCGAATACATGCATGAGTAGGCTGACGGCATGGGTCACGGACACGGAGGACACGGGCACGCCGGTGGCGACCGGCGGCGGCTCACGATCGCACTCGTCATCACGCTGGCCACCGCGGTGCTCGGGGCCGTCGGTGCCCTGGTCACCGGATCGCTGGCGCTGCTCGCCGATCTCGGTCACCTGCTCACCGACGCGGGGGCACTGTTCGCGGCGTTGATCGCCTCGATCCTGGCCGCCCGGCCGGCGACCGACCGGCGGACCTACGGCATGGGGCGGGCCGAGGTGCTGGTCGCGGCGCTGAACGCGCTCACCCTGGTCGCCGTCGTGGTGTGGGTCGCGGTCGAGGGCGTCCAGCGGTTCTTCGAGCCGGTCGAGATCCCGGGCCTGCCGCTGCTGGTCATCGGTGCGCTCGGCCTGCTCGGCAACATCGCCGCGCTGGTCGTGCTCTCCGGTGGCGACCGCGGCAACATGAACATGCGCGGCGCGATGCTGCACGTGCTCGGCGACGCGCTCGGCTCGGTGGGTGTGCTCGCCGCCGCGGTCGTGCTCATGACCACCGGGTGGCCGTACGCGGACACGATCGCCTCGCTGTTCATCGTGGCGCTGATCCTGCCCCGGGCGGTCACGCTGCTCCGCGAGGCGTCCCACGTGCTGCTGGAGGGTGCGCCGAAGGGTGTCGACGTCGGCGCGGTGCGTGCCGAGCTGCTCGCCGTGATCGGCGTGCGGGAGGTGCACGACCTGCACCTGTGGGCGATCAACGACCGGACCCCCGCGATGTCGGCCCATCTCGTGGTGGAGGAGGAGATCGAGCTGCACTGCGGCTCCGGGTCGGTGCTGGACCGGGCCTCGCACACGCTGCGTGAGCGGTTCGGGCTGGAGCACTCGACGCTGCAGGTGGAGCATCACGCCCACGTCGCGCACGAGAACCACTGCGGCTGAGCACGATCGCACGGTGGTTACGGTGGGCGCCGTGAGCACCCCAGTGCCCGGGCCGGCCGGCAGGTGGGCGATCGCACACGACGGCACCCGGATCGGTTTCGACGTGGTCGGCGACGGTGAGCCGCTGCTGTTGCTCGCCGGGCAGGCCAACAGCCGGAGCTGGTGGGGCCCCGTCCGCCCGGACCTGGCCGGCTTCCGGACCATCGCTGTGGACCATGCCGGAACCGGGGCCGGCGACGACGTGGTCGACGGGGAGTGGAGCACCCGGCGTTTCGCACGGGACGCGGTGGCCGTGCTCGACGCGCTCGGTGTCGGGCGGGCACACCTCTACGGCACGTCGATGGGTGGCCGGGTCGCGCAGTGGATCGCTGCCGACCACCCGGGCCGGGTCGGGGCCCTCGTGCTGGGCTGCACCAGCGCCGGTGGGGCGGGCACCGTGCCTGCGGACCGGGGCGTCCTGCGGACGCTCGCCGGGCCGCCGGGGCCCGCGCGGTGCGAGCTGGTCCGGTTGATGGTCGGTCCGGGGTGGGAGGGTCCGCTGCCCGTCCTCGGCGACGACACCATGAGCACCCGAGCCCGGGCCGGGCACCGGCGGGCGAGTGCCCGGCACGATGCCTGGGACGCGCTGCCCGGCGTCACCGCACCGGTCCTGGTGCTGCACGGTGACGCCGACGAGTACACCCCGGTGGCCAACGGAAGGCTGCTGGCGGCGCGGATCCCGGCGGCCCAGCTGGTGGTCCTGCCCGGTGCGCGGCACGCGTACTTCCTGGAGCAGCGGGAGCGTGCCTCCGCCGAGGTCCACCGGTTCCTCACCGAGCACCCGCTCGCAGTCTGCTGAGCGCACCCGCTCGCAGTCTGCTGAGCGCACCCGCTCGCAGTCTGCTGAGCGCACCCGCTCGCGGTCGGTCGGGCGCAGCCGCTCCCGGTCGGCCGGGCGCAGCCGCTCGTGCTCGGCCGGGCCCGCCCGCTCGTGCTCGGCCGAGCGGCGGACTCAGCCCGCCAGGTGTGACCAGCGCGCGGAGAGTTCGTCCCACGGACCCTCGTCGGCGACCCGGCCCCGGTCGAGCACGACCACCCGGTCGGCCCGCGCCAGCGCGGCCCGCTTGGTGCTCGCGCCGATCACGGTGCTGCCCCGGCGCCGCAGCGCGGCCCACAGCTCGACCTCGGTGCGCACGTCCAGCGCCGACGACACGTCGTCGGCGACGATCAGCTCCGCTCCGGTCGCCAGTGCCCTGGCCATCGCCAGCCGTTGCACCTGACCCCCGGAGAGCCGGATGCCCCGGTGCCCGACGACGGCGTCCGGTCCGCCCGCCGCGGTGACGTCGCGGGCCAGCCGGGCGTCGTCCACGGCGGGGGCCACCGGCCGTGGATGGGACAGGGCGATGTTGTCGTCGAAGGTGCCGGACAGCACCCGCGGCAGCTGTCCCACGTAACCGACCTGGCCGGGGCGCAGGAACTGCTGCGGGTCCTCCACGGTGCGCCCGTTCCACCGGATGACGCCCTCGTGCCCGACCAGCCCGGCCAGGCCCGCGAGCAGGCTGGACTTCCCGGACCCGACCTGACCGGTGACCAGCACCAGCTCGCCCGCGTCGACGTCGAGATCGACGCCCTCCACACCGACGGTGCCGTCGTCGTGCACCGCGGTGACCTTCTCCAGGGTCAGCCGGCGCAGCGGCTCACGCGGCACCGGCTGCGGGTCCGGTGCCGTCCCGGCGACGATGTCGACACCGGCCGGGAGCCGGGTCGGGTCCGCGGGTGCGGCGAACGGGGTGATCGCGTGCAGCCAGCGCCGGGCGATCGGTGCCTCGGTGACGGCGGCGGCGCAGACCTGGCCGAGGAACCCGGCGCCGTTGAGCGTCGTCGACACCAGGAGCGCGATCGCGAGATCCCAGTGTCCGGTCAGGTACAGGGCCCAGGTCAGCACGACGGCGGCCTGCATCAGCACGCCCGGCACGCCCTCCAGGAGCACCCGGATCCGGTACTCGCGCACGGTCGCCCGCACCCGGTGGCCGTCGACCTCGCCGAGATGGCGGGCCAGCACCCCGGTCGCGGCGGCGAGCTTCACGGTGCGGGCCGCGTCGAGCGCCGATCCGAGCGAGGTGCCGAACCGGGCGCGGGCCTCCGCGGCGGCCCGCCCGGCCCGCCCGGCGAACGGCGCACCGACCGCGGCGGCCCCGGCGCACAGCAACAGGAACGAGCCGATCACGGCGGCCACCCGCACGTCACCGGCGACCAACCCGGCGACCACCACGACGATCACCGAGTTCGCGACGTCCACCCAGCGGTCGACGTAGAGCACCATCCGGTCCGAGTCGAGCGCGCGCGCCACGACCTCCCCGGCCGGTGCGCGGCTGCCGCGGTGCTGCATGGTCTGCCCGCGCAGCACCGCCAGCCGCAACCGCAGGGTGGTCGCCGTCCACCAGCGTGGGTAGGTGCGGAACGCGATCGCGATCCACACCGGGAACAGCAGCAGCACACCGGTGAGCACGAGAGCCGGGGTCCACGGGGCACCGCCGGCCTGCAGCGCCGCGGCGACCTCCCCCCACAGCCAGCCGGTGACGACGCCGGTCGCGCTGGCCAGGGTCGCGACGGTGAACATGAACCCGCCCACGAGGCCCCACTGCGGGTGCGCGAGCGCCAGGCGCAGCGTGGCCCGCCACAGCTTCGGTGCGGGGACCGGTGCGGGCGCCGGCACCGGGCGGCGGGCCGAACGGTGCAGCAGACCGTCCTCGGACGGGTCCCCGGAGCCGGCCTCCGGTTCGTCCCCGGAACCGGTGGCGGCGAGCAGCGTGGCGTAGTGCCCGGTCCCGGCGGCCAGCACGGCCCGGTCGCCGTGCTCGACGAGCCGGCCGTCCTCCAGGACGGCGATCGTGTCGGCCCGCCGGATCGTCGAGAGCCGGTGCGCGACGACGATCCCGGTCCGGCCGGCCAGCAGCGCCCGCGACGCTCGGGTCACCCGCTCCTCGGTCCGTGGGTCCATCCGGGCGGTCGCCTCGTCCAGCACGACGACGGCGACGTCACGCACCAGCAGCCGGGCGAACGCCACGAGCTGCTGCTCCCCGGCGGACAGGGTGATCCCGCCGGTGCCCAGACGGGTGTCCAACCCGTCCGGCAGCGCGTCCACCCAGCCGTCCAGGCCCAGCGCCGACACCGCCGCCCGTATCGCGTCGCGGGGCACCGCCGGGTCGAGCAGCGCGATGTTCCCGGCGAGCGTCGTCGCCAGGATCTCGGTGCGTTGGGTGACGACCCCGATCCCGCGGCGCAGGTCGTCGAGGGCGATCGTCCGGACGTCTCGTCCGCCGACGAACACCTGCCCGTACGGCGGCTCGATCGCCCGGGACAGCACCTTCGCCACCGTCGACTTCCCGGACCCGGTGCGTCCGACGAGCGCGCAGGTCGTTCCGGCCGGGACGGTCAGGTCGATCCCGGCGAGCCGGAACCCGCCGTCGTACCCGGCGGTGAGGCCGCGCAGCTCCACCGCGGCGGGGCCGTCCGGGAGCGGCAGCCCACCGTCCGTTTCACGCTCCGCGAGCAGCAACGAACGGACCCGGGTGAGCGCTCCGATGCCGGCCTGGATGTCGGGCATCCGGTCGACGACCGCGTCGACCTGGGAGACGAAGGCGGTGACCAGGATCCACAGGGTGACCAGGGCGGCGATCCCGCCCGGGTCTCCCGCGACGAGCCAGACCCCGCCGATCGCGACGGCCCCCAGCAGCGCGTGCGCGACGAACCCGGCGCGCAGCCCGACCTGGGTGGCGGCGATGCTCGTGGCGTGCACGCGGGCGATGACGGCGGCGGCCCGGGCCGCGTACCCGCGTACGACGTGCGGCTGCCCGAGCGAGGTGCGGACGTCGTCCTGCCCTGCGATCGCCTCCTCCAGCTGTGCGGAGTGGTCGGACCAGGCGACCTCCTCGGCGACCTTGCAGCGGGCGAGCAGCGGTGTCAGGGGCCGGACGACCAGCACGACCAGGGCCGCGACCACCGGGAAGGCTATCCAGGCAGGCCAGAAGACGACTCCGGCGGCGATCCAGGCCAGCACCGAGCGGATCAGCGCACGACCGGTCTCCCAGCCGATCCGGCGGATGAGCTGCGCGAGCTGCCGGGCGTCGTCGTCGACCCGGTCCAGCAGCTCACCGACGGCCTGGTCCTCGAGCCGGGGGAGCGGCTGGGCGAACGCCGAGTCCAGCAGGTCGGCCCGCAGCCGGCCCTCGGCCCGGCCGACGACCCCGGCGAACAGCACCCGGCCGAGCGTGTCCAGCACGGCCGCACCCAGCAGCAGACCGGCGAGCAGCACGACGAGGGTGCCGGTCGGGCCGGCGGCGACCTGCCCGACGACCGTCGCGGCGACGGCCTCGGCCGCCGCGGCGACCACGGCCGCCCCGATCGCGACGGCGGAGGCGGGCCCGCCGAGTCGCCGCCAGGTCAGCGCGCGCACCAGTCACCCCTCGGGTCCGACCGGGCGGGCCCGGGATCTCCGGCGCCGGTCGGTGATCGACGCTAGCCGGGACGGGCCCGTGGTCGCCGCCGGTTTTCCGGGTCCGTCGTGGAGGGACGGTCGCGGTGTCCGCGCCCGGTGGGTTCAGCCGGTGCGCGGGGGGTCGCGCCGGGCCGCGGTGGCCTCGTCGGTGACGAAGCGGGCGACGGCCGGGAGCCGGACGTTGGTGTCCTGGGAGGCGCTCACCAGCATCTGGAACGCCTCGTCGGCGTCGATGCCGTGGCGCTCCATCAGGATGCCCTTGGCCTGGCCGATCAGGTCACGCCCGTGCAGCGCCCGCTGCAGGTGGGTGGTGCGCTCGGCACCGTCGAGCACCAGCGCGGCCTGCACCGCGGAGAGGCCCGCGACGGTGCGGGTGGCGTCGTCGAACACACCCGCCGCGTGGGCGTACAGGGTCATCCCGACGCGGCCCATGGAGTTGACGGCCAGGTCGGTCGAGAGCAGCGACCGGTAACCGTGGTCGACCGCGGCGCGGGCGAAGATCGGCCAGCGATCGGCGTCGGGCGCGGACGCGAGGTCGTGCGCGACCACGATCCCGTCCGGTGACGGGTGCTCCACCGCGGTCAGGCAGGGCCCCTGTTGTGCCTCGGTCTGCAGGTCGTAGAGGGCGCGGACGTCCTCACCGGTGACCGCCCGCGCCGTGACGGTTCCCTTGGCCGTCACCGAGATCCCGCCGACGGCGACCCCGGGGGTGGTCTTCACCGTCGTCTCCAGGATCTGCGCGAGCCCCTCGGCAGCGAACGAGTCGCTCGCCGGGTCGGACATGTAGTGCTGGGCAGCGGCTCGCAACCCGGTGACGAGATGCTCGTAGGGACCGGCTGGCATCGGGCTCACCTCGGTGGAAACGGACATGACGGGCAGCACGGTCAGTCAAGCGTGCGGACAAGTTGTGGTGCAAGCCAGGCCGGTGGCCCGGCGCGGCCCCACAGCTGGTCAGCGACACCGGGAGTGGCGTCCACCAGAGTGGTGTGTGACCGGCCCGGTGACGGGCGGGGCCTGGGTAGGGCGGCCACCGCGTGATCTTCTTGAACACCTCTCACAGCAATCAAGAAGGACGACCACGCGATGACCGCGCCCTCCAGTATCGATCCGACCCGAATCTCGCGTTGCCGCGGTGGAGGGTGCGGGGTGAGCTGGCCCCAGCGCGTCTATCACGCGGTGACCTGCACCGATAACTGATGTGACCCCAGCTGCCCGATCACCCGCCTCGACCCGACCGGCCAACGGCGCCAACAGCCCACGCACATACGCCCGCGCCCGCCGCCGCGGCTCCGTCCGGAAGAACCGCCCCGCCACCAGCCCGAACAACCCGTCCAGGCCACCGGCCCACGCCTCGAGATCCTCCTCCACCTGCACAAGATCGAAGCCCAGCGCACGCCAACATCACGAAGTGCGGCTGGAGTACTAGTTGGTCGAGTGTGTAGTAGTCTGTACTTTATGTATAGTCTTTTGTACTGTGAGTAGAACAGACTGGACTAGAGAGTCGAGCAGATGTCACCCAAGAGCAAGAACGCCGTCGCGAGCATGGTCGTAGGTCTCGCTATCCTCGTCGGGTACGCGGTCTACGCGGCCCGGGAAGGCGGAGCGGAGAGCCTGCGATGGTGGGCCTCGACGGCGCTCGCGTTCCTCGGGATCGCCGTGGTCGCATTGATCCTCGTCCAGATCGTCTTCCGGATCGTGCTGGCCGCGAGCTTCGCGGCCCGCGAAGACGATCCGCGGCGGGTCAAGCGGATGCTGTCCTCCGCCATGGCGGAGGACGAGATGGACAGGATGCTCGGACTGCGAGCTGCGCGCGTCGGATACGCCTGCGCCGGGGTCGGTCTCGTCGGGATGCTCGCGACCCTGGCATTCGGTGGGTCGGCCGTGCTCGCGCTCCATGTCCTGCTCGGGTCGTTCGCCCTCGGGTCGTTGGTCGCCGGCGCTGTCAGCGTCCACGGGTACGAGCGGGGCGTCCGCAATGGATAAGAAGCTGACGATCACCAACAACATCCGGAAGCTCCGGTTCTTCGCCAGCGAGATGACCCAGCTGGAGCTCGCCGAGAAGGTCGGCGCCTCCCGGCAGACCATCCTCAACATCGAGGCCGGCAAGTACACCCCCTCCCTCGAGCTGGCGTTCCGGCTCGCCGATGCCTTCGGCGTGCCCATCGGGGAAGTCTTCGAGCACCGCACCGAGGACAGCGAAGACGCCTGACAGCACCGAGGTCGCCCACCCCCGCTATGCGGCGCCCGCCGCTGGAAGGCAGTCGTCCCATGTCAGCCACCCTCCACCGCGGCAACGCGAGATTCGCCGGCGTCATGTTCCTCGTGGCGATGACGTCGAGCCTCACCGGCGGCACTCTCATCCAGGCGGTCCTCGACCAGCCCGACGTCCTGAGCCGGCTCACGGACGAGAGCTCGACCGTCATCGCAGGGATCGTCCTCGAGCTCGTGAACGCCCTAGCGGTGATCGGCATCGTCGCTGCCCTGTGGACGCCGCTGAGCCGCTCCCACCCCGCCACGACCGTCGGATACCTGGGGGTGCGGATCATCGAGGCGACGGTCTGCGCCGCTGCCGCGCTCCTCCCTCTGACGCAACTGTCACTCGCCGGACAGCCCGATCACAGCGGCGCGGAGAGCGCCGTCGAGCTGCTGAGCATCGTGCGAAGCAGCATGGTCAGCTACGCCGTGCCGATCTTCTTCGGCATCGGCGCCGCGCTCCTCTACCTGTTGCTGCACCGATCCGCCCTGGTCCCCCGATACATCACGATCTGGGGACTGATCGGCGCCGCAGGAGTGATGGCGAACGTCTTCGTCTCCGAACCCGCGATCCAACCGATCCTCGTCCTCCCCATCATCGCCAACGAGATCTATCTCGGCGTCTACCTCATCTCCAGAGGACTACGACGACCCGAGCAACGTGCGAACGCACCCGCCTTGACATAGGCGCTGAGCATCATGCCGGTGGACCTGTCAGAAAGATCGTGTGTGGACTGGTGACCCAGCTGCGGGATCGACCGCGACTTCATCTGTGGTAGTTCGTGGGTGGAGGTCGCGCCGGTGAGGGTGGCCCGGACCCGATCCGCCTGCCCGCCGCGATCCGGGCGGGCAGGCGGATCGGTGACCCATCCAGCATGGTCGCGTTCGCCGCGCTGGACGACGGCAGTTCGCTCAGCTTCCTGGGCATGTTTGGGGCCGAGATCGCCGTCGACGGAAGCCCGGCCGCACACGACTGGCGTGCCTCGCGGCCGGAGCGCGGAGTGACCTTGCCTCATCCGCCCGCGTTCACCACGTAGGTCTCCTGCTGCTTCTCCCGGGTGTGCTGGGCGGGGGTGGTCGGCGGGTAACGGTCCGGCTCGCCCTCGGTGCGGCAGGTCGGCAAAGTGACGATCTCGGCGTCGGGCCGCCCGGAGAAGAAGAACGGCATCGAGTAGCGCTCAGCGCCCGAGGTGTTGACGACCCGGTGCAGTGTGGATCGGTAGCGGTCGTTGGTCCAGCGCGCCATGAGGTCACCGAGGTTCACCACGAACGTGCCGGGGATGGGATCGGCGTGGATCCAGCCGTCCTTGCCGAGGACCTGCAGGCCGCCGTTGGCATCCTGGGCGAGCAGGGTGATACCGCCCCAGTCCGTGTGCGCACCCGCGCCCTTTTCGCCGGGTTGCGGGTTCGCGGGCTGCGGGGGGTAGTGCAGGATCCGCAGGGACGGCGCAGCGTCGTAGCAGAAGTCGCGGAACCAGTCCGCGGGCAGGTCCAGCGACAGGGCGAGGCCTTCCATCAACAGCGTGGCGACCGCTGTCATCCGGCGGTGGTACTCGGTGAGCACCTCCCGGAACTCGGCCCGCTCCGGCCACAGGTTCGGGCCGAAGCCCATACCCGCGTCGCCCTCGGGCACGGTGCCGTCGGTCCGGAACTCGCGGCCCATGTAGTAGCCCTCCTTGAGGTCCGGAGGGGCACCCCTCGAGGGTCTGGCCGCCGACTTCCTCGTAACCGCGACCGTAGTTGTCGCTGGTCATCGCGACCCGGCGCTTCTGTTCGAGAGGTAGCGCGAAGAACAGCCGGACGCAGATTTCAGGATCGCGTTCGCCCGACGCAGCTCGCGGTTTTCGCGTTCGAGCTCGGCCAACCGGGTGGCCTGATCGGTGCCCACCCCCGGCCGGTCGCCGTCGTCGATCTCGGCCTGGTTGACCCATCCCCGCAGCGTTTCGGGGTCGATGCAGAGTTGGTCGCCGACTCGCCGGCAGGCGCCTTTGGCGCTACCGCCGGGCTCGACCTTGATGTCGCGGACCATCCGGACCGCTCGTTCCCGCAGCTCGTCGGGGTACTTCCGTGGGGCAGCCATCGCTTCTCATCCTCGCTGGAGTTGCTGCCCTCCATCAAACCCGGCACGAGACAGCCGCGGCGGAGCTGGAGCGCTCGGCCGCCCGGGCCCGCGCCCGCGGCGGGTCCGCGGCCGCGGCCGCGTTCCTCCGGCGCGCCGCGGAGATCTCCGCCGAGCCGGCCGCCCGTGCCGGGCGGGCGCTGGAGGCCGCGCACGAGGCCGGCGCGACCGATGCGGCCCGGGAGCTGTCCGCGATGGCGGCGGCCGGACCGCTCGACGCCCTGCGCCGCGCCCGCCTCCAGCTGCTGCGCGCCCAGATCGCGTTCCGGACCACGCGCGGGAGCGACGCCCCGGCGATGCTGATGGACGCCGCCGCGACGCTGGTGCCGCTGGATGCCGCGCTGGCCCGGGAGACCTACCTGCAGGCGATCGAAGCGTCCTTCCACGCGGGCCGACTCGGTCGCGACCGCGGGTTGCTGGAGGCGGCAGAGGCCGGCCTGGCCGCTCCGACGGCCGCGACGCCGCCACGGCCGGTCGACGTCCTGATCGAGGGACTGGCGACGACGTTCCGGCACGGCTACGAGGCCGGTGTCCCCGTCCTCCAGCGTGCGCTGACGATGCTGCACGCCGACACCGACGACGACAACCGCCGCTGGCTGTGGCTGGCCTGCCACGTCGCGGCGACGTTGTGGGACGACGAGGCGATCCATGCGCTGGCCGAGCGCGATGTCCGGCTCGGTCGTGCTGCGGGCGCGCTGGCCACGCTCCCGGCCGCGGTCAACGCCCTGTCCTCGACGCTCGTGCTGACCGGGGAGTTCGCCCGCGCCGCCGAGCTGATCGCCGAGGAGCAGGCGATAGCCGAGATCACGGGGGCCCCGCGCCTGCCCAACGCCCGGCTCACGCTCGCCTCCTGGTCCGGCCGGCGGAGCGAGACCCGCGAGCTGTACGCCACCGTGATCGCCGACGCGACGGCACGGGGGGAGGGTGCGACGGTCGGCATGGCCGAGGTGGCGCTGGCGTACCTGTACAACGGCGTGGGCGACTACGACGCCGCGCTGGCCGCCGCGAC
The DNA here is from genome assembly GCF_040659795.1 of Pseudonocardia sp. NPDC049635. Classification (NCBI taxonomy): domain Bacteria; kingdom Bacillati; phylum Actinomycetota; class Actinomycetes; order Pseudonocardiales; family Pseudonocardiaceae; genus Pseudonocardia; species Pseudonocardia sp. NPDC049635. The sequence continues at coordinate 230 of NZ_JBFAON010000011.1, read as the reverse complement.
GGCGGCGTGCGAGTACGACGAGCTGGCCTACAGCAGCGTCGCCCTGCCCGAGCTGGTCGAGGCGGCCGTCCGCTCGGGAGAACCGGACCGGGCCGCCGCCGCGGCCGAACGGCTCAGCGGGCGGGCCCACGCCAGCCATGATCCGGTCGTAGCCACCGATGCCGAAGTTGTCCTCGGCGGAGACACCGCCGGAGAAGTCCAGCGAGTGCTTGCCGGTCAGCACCATGGCC
>NZ_JBFAON010000010.1:0-197147 GCF_040659795.1 Pseudonocardia sp. NPDC049635 | reverse complement strand
TGCGGGTGGCCAGGTCCCACACCCGCACCGTCCCGTCGTAACCGCCGGTGATGACCTGGGTGCCGTCCGAGCCCCGGCGGCCTGCCGCGGCGAGGGGGGCCACAGCCTCCGGGCGTCCCGTCGGCCCCGGGGAGCCCGCAGCCCCCCGGCGCGATGCCGGCGCCGGGCGGAGCACCGCGCCCGGCCGGTCCGCAGCCGGCCTTCGGCGGGCAGCCGGGCGCGCCGAACCGTCCGGGCCCCGGGCCGGCTCCGCAGCTGACCCCGCAGGGGCCCGGCCGGCCCGACCAGGGCCGGGCGGCACGGCCGGGCCACTTCGGCCGGCATCCGGGGCAGGGCGCCGTGCCCGGTCTCCCCGACCAGCCCGTGCGTCCGGCGCAGCTCGGCCAGGTGCCGTCGCCCGGCCAGGGCCGGCCCCCGTTCCCCGCCCGGCCGGTCCCGCAGCAACCGGTGAGCCTCGCCGAGCCAGGTCCACCGGGGGGCCCCGGCCGCCCCGGTGGGCCCGTCCCGGGCACGCCCGGTGAGGGAGCAGGCCCGGTGCCCGGCGGCGGTACCGGCCCGGAGGGCACCCGCGCCTTCCCGCCCGCCACCTCCCGCCCGGCCGGGGAGCAGTTCCCGCAGCACGCACCTGGCGGCCTGTCCGTCGTCGTCGCAGGCGGGGGTTCGGCCGGGCACATCGAACCCGCGCTGGCGCTGGCCGACGCGATCCGCCGGCTCGTCCCGGGCGCCCGGGTCACCGCGCTGGGCACGGAGAAGGGGCTGGACACCCAGCTCATCCCGGCCCGGGGCTACCCGCTGGAGCTGATCCCGCCGGTGCCGTTGCCCCGCAAGCCCACCGCCGACCTGCTCAAGCTGCCCGGCAACGTCCGCGGGGCGGTGCGCCGGGTCCGCGGGGTGCTGGAGGCGGTGCAGGCCGACGTCGTGGTCGGGTTCGGCGGGTTCGTGTCGCTGCCGGCCTATCTCGGTGCACGCGGACGAGTCCCGATCGTCGTCCACGAGGCGAACGCCCGGGCCGGTCTGGCGAACAAGGTCGGCGCCCGGTTCGCCGCGGCCGTCGCCACCGCCGTGCCCGGGACCGGGCTGGCGAACGAGGAGGTGGTCGGCATGCCGCTGCGCCGGTCGATCACCACCCTCGACCGGGCGGCGCTGCGGCCGGAGGCACGTACCTACTTCAACGTGCCCCCGCACTCGCCGTTGCTGCTCGTCTTCGGCGGTTCGCAAGGCGCTCGCACGCTCAACGACGCCGTCGCGGAGTCGCTGCCCGCCTTCACCGAACGCGGGATCTCGGTGCTGCACGCCTACGGACGCAACGGGACCCCGGCACCACCGCGACCCGGTTACTTCCCGACCCCCTACATCGAACGGATGGACCTGGCCTACGCCGCGGCCGACGTCGTGCTCGGCCGGTCCGGGATGACCACGGTCGCCGAGCTGACGGCGGTCGGGCTCCCCGCCGTCTACGTCCCGTTACCGCACGGCAACGGGGAGCAGGCGCTCAACGCCCGCCCGGTCGTCGAGGCGGGCGGTGGGAAGCTGGTGCCCGACGACGAGATGGACGGCGCCCGCGCCGTCGACGAGCTGATGCCGATGCTCACCGACCCGGACCTGGCGCTGGCCATGGGACGGCGGGCCCGGGCGGCCGGGCACGGCGAGGCCGACGAGAAACTCGCCCGCATCGTGATGGAGGTGGCCCGCCGGTGAGCGCCCCGGACCTGCTCGGCACCCACGTGCACCTGATCGGCATCGGTGGTGCCGGCATGAGCGGCATCGCCCGGATCCTGCTGGCCCGCGGGATCACCGTCTCCGGGTCCGACGCCCGCGAATCGCGCACCGTCACCGCGCTGCGCGCGCTCGGCGCGCGCGTCGAGATCGGGCACGACGCCGCACACCTGCGCCACGACGGCGAGGACCCACCCACCGTGGTCGTGTCCACCGCGATCCGGGACTCGAACCCCGAGCTCGCGGCGGCCCGCGAACGGGGACTGCCGGTCGTCCACCGGGCGGTCGCCCTCGCGGCGCTCACCGAGGGCCGCAGGCTGGTGGCGGTCGCAGGGACGCACGGCAAGACCTCGACCACCTCCATGATCACCGTCGCCCTGCAGCACTCCGGTGCCGACCCGTCGTTCGCGATCGGCGGTGACCTGTCGATCTCCGGCAGCGGGGCGCATCACGGCAGCGGCGAGGTGTTCGTCGTCGAGGCCGACGAGAGCGACGGGTCGTTCACCGCCTTCGCCCCGTCGGTCGCGGTCGTCACCAACGTCGAGCCGGACCATCTCGACCACCACGGTGACGCCGAGACCTACTTCGCCGTGTTCGAGCGGTTCCTCGACCGGTTGGTTCCCGGTGCCGTCCTGGTCAGCTGCGCCGACGATCCCGGAGCCGAGACCGTCGCGGCGGCCGCCGAGCGGGCCGGTGTCCGGGTACTGCGGTACGGCCGCTCCGCACCGGGTGCGCTGGACGCCCGGCTGCTCGATTTCACCCCTGAGGGCACCGGATCGCGGTCGCTGTTCCGGCACGCGGGGACCGAGCGGGAGCTGCGGCTGGGCGTGCCGGGCGAGCACATGGCGCTCAACGCGCTCGGCGCCTTCCTCGCCGCCGGGCAGACCGGGGCCGACCCCGACACCCTGCTCGACGGGCTCGCCGGGTTCGGCGGGGTGCAGCGCCGCTACGAGTTCAAGGGCCGGGTCCGCGGCGTCTCGGTCTACGACGACTACGCCCACCACCCCACCGAGGTCGCCGCCACCCTGCGCGCGGCCCGCGAGGCGGCACCGACCGTGCACGGCCGGCGCGGCCGGGTGCTGGTCGCGTTCCAGCCGCACCTCTACTCCCGGACCCGGCTGTTCGCGCGCGAGTTCGGCGAGTCGCTCTCGCTCGCGGACGAGGTCGTCGTGCTCGACGTCTACGGTGCCCGGGAGGACCCCGAACCCGGAGTCGGCCCGACACTGATCACCGACGAGATGCGGTTGCCGGCCGAACGCGTGCACCGCGCCCCGTCGTGGGAGCAGACCCCCGCGGCCGTCGCGGCGCTCGCGGTCGAGGGCGACACGGTGATCACGATGGGGGCCGGTGACGTCACGGCACTCGGCCCGGAGATCCTGCGCGAACTCGCCGGGGGCGACCGGGAGTGACGGGGTGGTGCCGTGCACGTCCGGCACCGACGACGCGCGAGGGGACACGCGATGGGCAGCGGCACCCGCAACACCGGCGGCGCCGGCAACTCGGTCGGCACCGGCGGCCCACCCGGCACCGGCGGCCCACCCGGCACCGGCCGCTCACCCGGTGCCGATAGTCCACCCGGTACCGGCGGCCGGCCCGGTTCCGACGACACCGTCGGTGCCGACCGGGCCGACCGGGCCGACCGGGCCGACCGGGCCGACCGGGCCGACCGGGCCGACCGGCGGACCGGCACCCGGCGCCCGGACGGTGCGGGCCGATCGGGTGCCGCCGCGCGCCGTACCCCGGAGCAGGAACGGGCGGCGGCCGAGCGGGCACGCCGGATCCGCGCCCGCCGGGCGGCGGAACGGTCCACCGACGCCACCGCGGGAGCCGCCCCGGGTCCGCCGTCGGAAGCCGCCTCGGACGCCACCGGCATCGACGCCGCAGGTACGGACACCACCGGCACCGTGGGCGGACGGGACCGCGACGGTGTCCGTCGACCGGCCAGGACGGGCACCGGCCGGGGGCCCGGTACCGGTGACCGCCCCGCCCGGCGGGAGACCGGCGGGACGGCCCGCGACCGGGTGTCCGCGCGATCGGCCGCGCGGGGCCGCACCGCCGATCCGCGGCACCGGCGACGCCGGCTGATCGCGCTGCTCGCCACGGTGCTGGTCGTGCTGATCGGTCTGTCCGCGGCGGGTTGGTGGGCACTCGGCAGGTTCGGGCCCCCGGTGTCGGCCGTCGAGGTCACCGGGACCCGGCAGATCCCGGTGCACGACGTCGAAGCCGCCGCCGACGTCGGTACCGGCGTCCCGCTCGCCGCGGTCGACACCGACGCCGTCGCGGCGCGGGTCTCGGCGATTCCCGGTGTCGCGGGTGTCGACGTCGGCCGGGTCTGGCCGGCGACGCTGGCGGTGACCGTCTCCGAACGCACCCCGGCCGCGCTGGTCGCGACTCCGGACGTGCTGCAGCTGGTGGATGTGACCGGTTTCGCGTACCGGGAGGCGCCGCCCGATCTCCGGTTGCCCCGGCTCGAGCTGCCGAACGTCGCCCCGGACGATCCGGCGACCCTGGCCGCGGTCACCGCGCTGCAGGCGCTGCCGGAACCGGTGCGCGACCAGGTCGAGACGCTCGCCCTGGGCGCCGGCGGGAGCACCTTCGAGCTGGGGCTGACCGAGGGCCGGCGGGTCCTGTGGGGTCCGTGGGCGGACAGTGCTGCGCTCGCGCAGCGGGCCGAGGTCCTCGGTCCGCTGCTCGAACAGGAGGGGACGGTCTACGACGTCTCCAGCCCGGCCCTGGTCACGGTCCGCCGTTGACCGCCCGGCGTGCACGAACGCGTCGCGATGCCACCCGAACGGCCCTCGCGTCACAGCCGGAAGGCCTCCCGCCGTCCGGCCCGTGCGGGCCAACCTCACCGCGAGCCCTTCCGTACCGAGGGCAGGTTCGGCGTAGGGTCACCGCTCGGCAACCGAGCGCGTTTCCCGTGACCGGGAACGGTGAACCACCCGGGCGGGGTGTTGCCCACGCGCGGCGCGCCTGCTGGACCCGGGCCGGGGCGGCGACCTAGCGTCTCGCCAGAAGGCCCGGGGCACCCGGAGCTGGACCGGACCCCCCGAGCGACTGGAAGGTGCCGCGCATGACGCCCCCGCACAACTACCTGGCCGTGATCAAGGTCGTCGGCATCGGTGGCGGCGGCGTGAACGCCGTCAACCGCATGATCGAGGTCGGCCTCAAGGGCGTCGAGTTCATCGCGGTGAACACCGACGCCCAGGCCCTGCTCATGTCGGACGCCGACGTGAAGCTCGACATCGGTCGTGAGCTGACCCGCGGGCTCGGCGCCGGCGCCAATCCCGACGTCGGTGGCAAGGCCGCCGAGGACCACGCCGAGGAGATCGAGGAGGTCCTGAAGGGGGCCGACATGGTCTTCGTCACCGCGGGCGAGGGCGGCGGCACGGGCACCGGTGGTGCGCCGGTCGTCGCGTCGATCGCCCGCAAGCTCGGCGCCCTGACCATCGGTGTCGTCACCCGCCCGTTCACCTTCGAGGGCCGTCGGCGGGCCGGTCAGGCCGAGGACGGCATCCAGGCGCTCCGCAACGAGTGCGACACCCTGATCGTCATCCCGAACGACCGCCTGCTGCAGCTCGGCGACGTCGGGGTCTCCCTGATGGACGCCTTCCGTTCCGCGGACGAGGTGCTCCTCTCCGGCGTGCAGGGGATCACCAACCTGATCACCACCCCGGGCCTGATCAACCTGGACTTCGCCGACGTCAAGTCGGTCATGTCCGGAGCGGGTTCGGCGCTGATGGGGATAGGGTCCGCGCGCGGTGAGGGCCGGGCGGTGCAGGCCGCGGAGAAGGCGATCAACTCCCCGCTGCTCGAGGCGTCGATGGACGGGGCGCAGGGCGTGCTGTTGTCCATCGCGGGCGGGTCCGACCTGGGCCTGTTCGAGATCCACGAGGCCGCGTCGCTGGTCCAGGAGGCCGCGCATCCCGAGGCCAACATCATCTTCGGCACCGTGATCGACGACTCGCTCGGCGACGAGGTCCGGATCACCGTGATAGCAGCCGGGTTCGAGGGCGGCACCCCGACGCACAAGAAGCTGGAGCCCGCGGTGTTCAGCCGGGGTACCCAGAAGGCGTCCGAGCCCGCGGCCGGGACGGGCGCCCAGAGCCAGGCGCCGAACCAGAACCAGGCCGCGCAGCCGTCCCAGGCGGGCACTCCTGCGCAGAACCCGGCCGGATACGGCTCGGGCACGGGCTCCGCGCAGTCGGCGCCGCACCTGCCCGCATCGGTGCCCTCGTCGCCCGAGCGGACCGGGGTGCTGCCGCCCGCGCAGCCGACCGCGCCCGCGCCCCGGCAGCCCGACCTCCGCGCGGAGCAGGCCGGCACCGAGCACGGCGCCACCCAGCACGGCGTGACCCAGCACGGCGCCACGCAGCATGGCACGGCACAGGCCGGCACGGGCAACGGTTCCGCCACGGCTGCCCGGCCTGCGGACCCGGTCGAGGACGAGGTGGACGTCCCGCCGTTCATGCGGCGCTGACGGTGCCGCAGGCCGACTCGCCACCGGTCCGCGTCCGCCGGGTCACGACGACCAGGGCGGGCGGCCGGTCGGCCGGGCCGTTCTCCCGCTTCAACCTCTCGCTCGGTGTCGGCGACGACCCGGCCGCGGTGGCCGCGAACCGGGCCCGGATCGTGCGCGAGCTGGGCCTGAGCGGGCTGGTCTTCCTGCGCCAGGTGCACGGCCGGGACGTGGCGGTGCTGCGGGAGGCGCCGCGGGCCCGTCCGGGCACCGGCGGGGTCGCCCCCGACCTGCCCGATGTCGACGCCGTGGTGACCGATGTTCCCCTGCTCGGCATCGCGGTGCTCGCCGCGGACTGCGTCCCGGTGCTCCTCGGCGACCCCGTGGCCGGAGTGGTCGGTGCGGCACACGCGGGCCGGGCGGGCGCCGCGGCCGGGGTGCTCGATGCCGTGGTCGGGGAGATGACCACGCTCGGGGCGACCGTGGAACGGCTCGAGGTACTGCTGGGGCCCGCGGTGTGCGGACGGTGCTACGAGGTCCCCGGTGCGATGCGCGACGAGGTCGAGGCGGCGCTGCCGGGCAGCGCGTCGACCACCCGCACCGGCACTCCCGGTCTGGACCTGCGGGCCGGGCTGTCCCGCAGGCTCGCCGACCTCGGAGTGACCCGGGTCGGCACCGATCCGCGCTGCACCGTCGAGGATCCCGACCTGTACAGCCACCGCCGGGAGGGCCGGTGCGGCCGGCAGGCCGGGATCACCTGGCTCGACCCGCGTGACGTGCGCGACCCTCGCCGCGCTGCGGCAGGCGCGGCACGATGACCGGTGTGGCCGAGCCGAACGCCCCGGAACGCACCGCCGAGCTGAAGGAACGACTTTCCGCGGTCCGCGGACGCCTGGAGGCGGCCTGCCGCGCCGCGGGCCGTGATCCGGCCGAGGTGTCACTGCTCGCGGTGACGAAGACCGTCCCGCCCGCCGACGTCGCTGATCTCATCGATCTCGGGCTCGTCGAGTTCGCCGAGAACCGGGCCCAGGAGCTGGCGGCCAAGGTGCGCGACGTCGCCGCGACGCGTCCCGGCGCGTCGACCCGATGGCACTTCGTCGGTGGCCTGCAGCGCAACAAGGTACGCACGGTGCTCCCGTGGGTGACCTGCATCCAGTCCGTCGACTCCGCCCGGCTGGCCCGGGCGATCGACAAGGAGGTGGACCGCCTGCGCGAGCGGGGGGAGCGGAGCGGCCCGTTGCCGGTGCTCCTGCAGTACAGCGTGGACGGCGACCCCGCACGCGGCGGCGTTCCCGATGACGGGCTGGACGCGCTCGCCGACCTGGTCGCGGAACTGCCCGGCCTGGAACTCACCGGGGTGATGGCCGTCGCGCCGCTCGGCGGGGAGCCCGCGAGGTCGTTCGCCGCGATCGCCGCGGCGGCCGCGCGGGTCCGGGAACGCCACCCGTCGGCCCGCACCCTGTCCGCCGGCATGAGTGGTGACCTGGAGATCGCGGTCGATCACGGATCGACAGTGGTGCGTGTCGGTACGGCCCTTGTGGGGGACCGGCGGATAACCTCGGAGTAATCGCTGGTCGGTGCGGGTACGAGGCCATCGGCGAGACCGTCGCGAGAACGCGGGTGCGCGCGAGGTGAGTGCGTACGGAGTCGAGCAGTACTGCGAGGGGACAGCGGATGAGCGCGATGTACCGGCTGAAGGCGTACTTCGGCATGGTCCCGGCCGACGAGATGGACTACGTCGACGAACCGAGCCACTACCGGGCGGCCCACGAGCACTCCCCGAGCGGTCGCGGTGACCGTTGGGCGACCGCCGGGGGTCGGTTCGCCGACCAGGACACCTACGAGGACGAGCGATACGACGCCCCCGCGAGCTACGACGACGGGTGGGGTCCCCGCACGGCGCGGGACACCCCCCGTCCAGCGCGCGGTGTGCGGCCGGATCCGCGCGGTGAGCGGGAGCCGGTGGACCACATCGGGCGGGTCGCGCCGATCGGGGGTGCCGCCGGAGCGGCCGTCCGCGGGTCGCTGGCGATGGATCCGGATGCCTTCCGGAGCCCCTCTCGGGAACACCAGCGTGACGAGCGGCCGGCGCCGGTCGCGCCGGCGCCGTCGACGGTGCCCGAGCAGCGCGACCGGACGGCCGTCGCGCCCGCCTCGATCACGACCCTGCACCCGCGCAGCTACAACGAGGCGCGCACGATCGGCGAGCGCTACCGCGACGGTGTGCCGGTCATCATGAACCTCACCGACCTCGACGGTGCTGCGGCAAAACGCCTGGTGGACTTCGCCGCAGGCCTGGCGTTCGCCCTGCGCGGATCGATCGACAAGGTTACCGACCGGGTGTTTCTTCTCACCCCGGCGGACGTCGAGGTGTCCGCGGACGACGCACGCAGGCTCGCCGAGCGCGGAGCTTTCCGACAGGATTGACGCGTGTCCACCGCCATCGGCTTCCTGATCTATTACGTCCTGTTCTTCTTCTGGCTGCTGCTCGCGGCCCGGATCGTCGTCGAGATGGTCCGGTCCTTCGCGCGTCAGTGGCGACCGGCCGGAGCCCCCGCGGTGGCGCTCGAGGTCGTCTTCACCGCGACCGACCCTCCGGTCAAGTTGCTGCGGAGAGTGATCCCCGTGGTCCGGATCGGAGGCGTAGGACTGGACCTGTCGATTATGGTGCTCTTGCTGGTGGTGTTCATCTCGATGAGCATCGTCAGATCACAGCTCCTGGGTTGAGCCCCAGTCACCCGGGAGTGCCGCCGAGGACCGCATGAGGTGATCCGATGCCGCTGACGCCCGCCGACGTTCACAACGTCGCGTTCAGCAAACCCCCGATCGGGAAGCGGGGGTACAACGAGGACGAGGTCGACGCCTTCCTCGATCTGGTCGAGGCCGAACTGGCCCGGCTGATCGGGGAGAACGACGATCTCCGAGACCAGGTCGCGCAGCTCGAGCAGCGCCTCGGCGACGCCGAGGCAGACCTGGAGGAGGCCCGCAACCAGCAGGGCCCGGCACAGACGCAGGCGCTGCAGGCGTCCCCGTCGCCGCTGGGACGCGGTGGCGGTGCCCCGGCTCCGCAGCTCGCCGGTGTGGGGGGATCCGCCGACGCCGACGGTGGTGACCACCACGTGCAGGCGGCCAAGGTCCTGGGCCTGGCCCAGGAGATGGCCGACCGGCTGACGGCCGAGGCGAAGAACGAGGCCGACACGATGCTGTCGGACGCGCGGACGAAGTCCGAGCAGCTCCTCTCCGACGCCCGGACGAAGGCGGACGGCCTGGTCAACGACGCGCGCTCGCGCGCGGAGACCATGCTCAACGACGCCCGCACCCGCTCCGAGACGCTCGAGCGGCAGTCCCGCGACAAGGCCGCCAGCCTGGTCAGCGATGCCGAGCGCAAGCAGAACGAGATCATGGGTGCGATCCAGCGGGACAAGTCCGTGCTGGAGAAGAAGATCGACGAGCTCCGCACCTTCGAGCGCGAGTACCGCACTCGCCTCAAGACCTATCTGGAGTCGCAGCTGCGCGACCTGGAAGGGCGCGGGTCCGCTGCGCCGACGGACAACTCCGGTAACGCGAACCGTTCCGGTTCGAACGGTGGCTACGCCGCCTCCGGCTACGGCCAGCGGGCCGACACCGGGAGCTGATCCCCGGCGCGCGGGCAACGCGCGCCGGGTCGTCCGACGACGATGGGGTAGCGGCCGGGTGCCACTGCCGACCGACGGAGTTCGCCGATGTTGATGCTGGTGCTGGTGCTGGTCGCGATCGCGCTGGCGCTCTGGCTTGCGGGATGGTTCCTGCAGGTCGTGGCCCTGTTCTGGACGTCGGTGGGCGTCTGCCTGATCGCGGGTCTGGTGCTGCTCTACGACTGGTGGCAGACCCGGTCCGCGGTCCGCGCCGGTGACCGGTCGGAGAGCCCGGACGCCGCGCAGGCGCCGGATCGGTCGGCCCGGGCCCGGGGTCACGGGCCCGATCTGGAACCCGCCACCCAGATCCTGCCGGTCGTCCGGCCGGAGACGGGTGGTCCGGGACGGCCGGGAGCAGCCCCTGCAGCAGGATCGCCGGTGGACCGTGGTCCCGGGGGAGCACCGGAGGCGTTCAACGCCTCCGATGCGACCATCCAGATCCCCGTCGTCCGGCCGTCCGGCTCTGAGGACGGACCGCCTGCCGTTTCCCGATCGGGTGGTTCTTCGTCACACTCGGTGACGGCGAGCGATGCGGCGGGCACCGATGCACCCTCCGGTGGTCGCCCACCCGAGGTCGCGGCGGCGGATGCGGCGCAGCCGTCGGGATCCCCGGGAACGCCGGGTGTGCCCGAAGCGCCGGACACGACCGGCACCTCCGGCGCGCCGGGCGTACCCGAGGCACCGGGCGGTTCGGGGCAGGCCACGCGGAACGACACGGGTCGTGGCGGCGACCCCGCGCGTTCCGAGGGGCCCGCGTCGTCCGGTGACGGCCGCGCGAGCGGCGCGCCCGGCGCGGCACGGTCCGAACCCCCGGGTGCGGCGGGCGTCCCGCCGCACGGCTCCGACCGGTCGCCGGCCGGCTCCGCTGGGGTGAGCCGGAGCGACACGACGGCATCGGCCGCCGGCCCGCGTGACAGTGCGAGCGATCCCGGCTTCGGCTCCGGGTCCTCCTCGGGCGAGGCCGGGGGTCGTCCCGGAGCCGCCCCGTCCGAGTCATCCGGCCCCGGCGGTGCTGCTGCGGCACCGGCGGACCGGCCCGGCGACCCGACTCTCGCCGGAGGGCCCGGGAGGCCCCCGGGCCCCGCGGAGCCGTCGTCGCCGGCGGTGCCGCTCGCCGGCACCCCGCCGCAGGGCGGTGGTGACCGTGCCGGTGCGAGCACCGCGGCCGCGAGCGGCGCGGCGCAGGGCGCCGCTGCCGCAGCAGCGGGCGCGGGGCCGGAAACCGGACGGCCGCCGTCCGAGGGAGGTCCCGCCGGCGCGGCGGCCCCCGAGGCGCAGCCGGTCCTCGGCGACGCCCCGGAGGAACCGCGTGACCCGACGCTGGCGAGCCTGGTCGCCCGGCTGCCCGACGAGGTGCTCGTGATCGACGAGCACCCGCGCTACCACGTGCAGAGCTGCCGGGCCCTGCCCGGCAGGCCGGTGATCCCGTTGCCGGTCAGCGAGGCCGTCGAGCTCGGGTTCACCCCGTGCGGCTGGTGCTCGCCGAACCGGTCGCTCGGCGAGCGGCACCCGGCGCAGGTCCGCTAGCGCGGCGACCGCGGGCCCCGGGCTGCGGAACAACCGCGTGCGCCCGCGCGCTACTCTGGTTCCACAGGCACCGATCCGGCCATCACCGGGGAGCCTCCGGAAGAAACGGCCCGCCCCGTGCGGGCCGGAGTAGAACCGGACGGGTGCGGCCCGTCATCGCCGCCGAACGAGTGGCGCACGCGATCCAGGGTGCGCAAGCGGGGTGGTACCGCGGCACGGCCCACACGGGTCGTCGTCGTCCCCGTGCGAACCGACATTCGCACGAGGAGCCGGCCATGAGCGACACGGGTTACCCCGAGGTCCCCGCACATCCCACGTTCCCCGCGCTGGAACGCGACGTCCTGGCCTCCTGGGAGGCCGACGACACGTTCCGCGCCTCGGTCGAGCAGCGCCCCGCCGGGGAGAACGGCTCGCGCGAGTACGTCTTCTACGACGGCCCGCCGTTCGCCAACGGGCTGCCGCACTACGGCCACCTGCTCACCGGCTATGTGAAGGACGTCGTCCCGCGCTACCGCACCATGCGCGGCAACCGGGTCGAGCGGCGCTTCGGCTGGGACACCCACGGTCTCCCGGCCGAGGTCGAGACCGAGAACCAGCTCGGCATCAAGCACAAGTCCGAGATCGAGGAGATGGGCGTCGCCGCGTTCAACGAGGCGTGCCGCACCTCCGTGCTGCGCTACACCGGCGAGTGGCGCGACTACGTGACCCGCCAGGCGCGCTGGGTCGACTTCGACAACGACTACAAGACGCTCGACCTGGACTACATGGAGTCCGTCATGTGGGCGTTCAAGTCGTTGTGGGACAAAGGCCTGGTCTACTCCGGTTTTCGGGTGCTCTGGTACTGCTGGCGGTGCGAGACACCGTTGAGCGCCACCGAGACCAAGATGGACGACGTCTACCTCGACCGGCAGGACCCGGCCGTCACCGTGGGCCTGCGGCTGTCCGGCACCGGGAACGAGGCCGTCGACGGAGCCCTCGCGCTGGTCTGGACGACCACCCCGTGGACGCTGCCGTCGAACCTCGCCGTCGCGGTGCACCCGGACGTCGACTACGTGGTCGTCGAGTCCGCCACGGCCGACGGTGCGACCGAGCGGTGGCTGCTCGCCGAGGCGCGCGTCGGTGCGTACGCCCGTGAGCTCGGCGACGAGCCGGCCGTCGTCGCCCGGGTGACGGGCTCCGACCTGCTCGGTGCGAGCTACACCCCGCCGTTCGACTTCTTCGAGGGCCGGGAGAACGCGCACCGCGTGCTGGCCGCCGACTACGTCACCACCGAGGACGGGACCGGGCTGGTGCACATCGCCCCGGCCTTCGGTGAGGAGGACAAGGAGGTCACCGACGCGGCCGGCATCGAGGTGGTCAACCCGGTCGACTCGCGCGGCGAGTTCACCACCGAGGTGCCGCCGTACGCCGGGATGCAGGTGTTCGACGCGAACCCGCAGATCATCCGGGACCTGAAGGAACGCACGTCCGAGCACGTCAGCGGCGTGCTGCTCCGGCACGAGACCTACGACCACCCGTACCCGCACTGCTGGCGCTGCGGCAACGCCCTCATCCAGCGCGCCGTCGACTCCTGGTTCGTGCGCGTCACCCAGTTCCGGGACCGGATGGTCGAGCTGAACCAGCAGATCAACTGGACCCCGTCGCACGTCCGGGACGGCCAGTTCGGGAAGTGGCTGGAGGGCGCCCGCGACTGGGGCATCTCCCGTAACCGGTACTGGGGCAGTCCCATCCCGGTGTGGCAGTCCGACGACCCGCGCTACCCCCGGACCGACGTCTACGGCTCGCTCGACGAGCTGGAGCGTGACTTCGGGGTCCGCCCGACCGACCTGCACCGGCCCTACATCGACGAGCTGACCAGGCCCAACCCGGACGATCCGACCGGCAGCTCGACCATGCGCCGGGTGCCGGAGGTGCTGGACTGCTGGTTCGAGTCCGGTTCGATGCCGTTCGCCCAGGTGCACTACCCGTTCGAGAACGCCGACTGGTTCGAGCACCACTATCCCGGCGACTTCATCGTCGAGTACAACGGACAGACCCGCGGCTGGTTCTACACGCTGCACGTCCTGGCGACGGCGCTGTTCGACCGGCCCGCGTTCCGCAACTGCTCGGCGCACGGCATCGTCCTGGGCGACGACGGTGCGAAGATGTCGAAGTCGCGCAAGAACTACCCGGACGTCAACGAGGTGTTCGACCGGGACGGCTCGGACGCCATGAGGTGGTTCCTCATGGCCAGCCCGATCCTGCGCGGCGGGAACCTGGTCGTCACCGAGCAGGGCATCCGGGAGGGTGTCCGGCAGGCGATCCTGCCGCTGTGGAACAGCTGGTACTTCCTGTCGCTCTACGCCGGTGGGCAGCGCGGGACGTTCCGCACCGACAGCCAGCACGTGCTGGACCGCTATGTGCTGGCCAAGACCGCCGACCTGGTCGACGGCGTCACCGCGGCGCTGGACTCCTACGACATCGCCGGGGCCTGCGAGCGGATCCGCGAGCACGCCGAGACCCTCACCAACTGGTACGTCCGGCGGTCCCGGGAGCGCTTCTGGGCGACCGGCTCCGCCGACGCCGAGACCGTCCGGCGGGACGCCGTGGACACCCTGCACACCGTGCTGGAGGTGACCTGCCGGGTCGCGGCACCGTTGCTGCCGCTGACCACCGAGGTGATCTGGCGCGGGCTCACCGGGGGCCGCTCGGTGCACCTCGCCGACTGGCCGGGCGGGCCCGACCCGGCGCTGTCGGGGGACGCCACCGGTGCCGGCCTGCCGCACGACGCGGAGCTGGTCGCCGGGATGGACCGGATCCGGCAGGTCGCGTCGGCGGCGCTGTCGCTGCGCAAGTCGGCGAAGGTCCGGGTGCGCCAGCCGCTGCCCGGGCTCACCGTCGCCGCCGCCGACGCCGCCTCGCTGGAGCCCTTCACCGGGCTGCTGCGCGACGAGGTGAACGTGCGGTCGGTCGAGCTGACCGACGACGTCGCCCGGCACGGCCGCTTCGAGCTGGCCGTGAACGCCCGTGCGGCAGGCCCGCGTCTCGGGTCCGACGTGCAGAAGTGCATCCGCGCGGTGAAGGCGGGCGAGTGGTCGCAGGAGGCGGACGGCAGCGTCGTCGCCGCCGGGATCACCCTGCTCGACGGCGAGTACACCGAACGGCTCGTCGCCGCCGATCCGGCGCACACCGCGGCGCTGCCGGGTAACGCCGGGCTCGTCGTGCTCGACACGACCGTGACGCCGGAGCTGGCCGCCGAGGGCACCGCCCGCGACGTCGTCCGGGTCGTCCAGCAGGCCCGCCGCGACGCCGGACTGGCGGTGGCCGACCGGATCGCGCTGACCCTGGACGGCCCGGCCGCGGTGCTCGACGCCGTCCGCGCGCACGAGTCGTTCGTCAGCGGTGAGGTGCTCGCGACATCGGTGGCCTACGGGCCGGTGCCCGACGGGACGTCCACAGGCCAGGTGGTGGGCCCGGACGGGTCCGCGGTCGAGCTGCGCGCGCGGGTCGAGCGCGCCTGACCGCGGTGCGCCGGCCTGCGCACCGCGGCCTAGGCTCCGGGGGATGGGCGGGGCAGCGGATCGGTGGCGGGAACTGCAGTCCGGCCGGGGGATCCCCGAGCACATCCGGCGCGCCGCCCCCGCCGACCCGTGGACCCACCGCGCCGCCGACTTCGCACCCGCGGCCGAGCCGGTCGACACCCCGTCCCGGGCCGCGGCCCGGGCGCTCGCCGAACGTGCGGCCGCCCGCAGCTGCGCCGGTGTCTCGGTGCTCGACGTCGGCTGCGGGGGCGGTGACGCTGCGTTCGCCGCGGCGCTGCCCGACCCCTCACCGGTGGCGCGGGTGGTCGGCGTGGACCGGCAGGCCGACATGCTCGCCGTGTTCGCCGCGGCGGCCCGCGAACGCGGGATCCCGTACGGCACCGTGCACGGCACCTGGCCCGACGTCGCCGACGATGCCGGTCGGCACGACGTCGTGCTCTGCCACCACGTGCTGCACAACGTCGTCGATCTGCCACCGTTCCTGGCGGCGCTGCACGCCGCCGTCCGCGGCGGGGCGGGCGGTGTGGTGATCGAGATGCTGCCCGAGCACCCGATGGCCTGGCTGGACCCGCTGTGGGCGCGGTTCCACGACCTGCACCGCCCGCCGAGCGCCACCGCCGACGACGCCGTCGCGGTGCTGCGCGAGGAGCTCGGCGTCGACCCGGAGGTGCGCCGCTGGACCCGGGACCGGCGGCTCCCGCACGACGCGGCCTGGGTGACCCGCCGGCTGTGCCTGCCCGCGTCGCGGACCGCCGAGGTCGACGCGGCCCTGCGGGACGTGCCGCCCCGGCGCACCGACGTGGTCACGCTCGCCTGGTCGCCCTGAGCCCGGGACGGGGCCCCGACCCGGACCGCTGCGAGGGGCCCCGGTGCCGCTCGTCATACTCGGGGGCGTGAGCTCCGACCCATCCGCCGGCGAAGCACCCGTCGATCCCGTCCTGCGGCGGCGCGGGGTGTTCCTGCTGGCCGGGATCGCCGCGGCCGTGCTCGCCCTCGACGTGGCCACCAAGGTCGCCGCCGTCGCGACGCTGGAGCACCGCGACCCGGTCACCGTGATCGACGGCTTCCTCTACCTGACGCTGCTGCGCAACCCGGGCGCCGCCTGGTCGATGGCCACCGGGTACACGTGGGTGCTGACCATCATCGCCGTCGTCGTGGTCGGGGTGATCATCTGGATCGCGCGCAAGCTGGCCTCCACCGGCTGGGCGATCGGGCTCGGGCTGGTGCTCGGCGGTGCCCTCGGGAACCTGATGGACCGGTTCTTCCGGTCGCCGGGCCCCATGCGCGGGCACGTCGTCGACATGTTCGCCGCGTTCTCGCCGGACGGCAGCATCTTCCCGGTGTTCAACATCGCCGACTCCGCGCTCGTCTGCGGCGGGATCCTGCTGGTGCTGATGGCGCTGCGCGGGGTGGAGATCGACGGCCGGGTGGGTGAGTGAGCGGTGGGTGACCTGCGCAGCATGCCCGTCCCCGACGGCCTGGACGGCATGCGGATCGACTCCGGTCTGTCCCGCCTGCTGGGCCTGTCCCGCACGGTCGTCGCCGGACTGGCCGAGGCCGGGCGGATCCAGGTGGACGGCAGCGTCGCCGGGAAGTCCGACCGGTTGCTCGGCGGGGCGTGGCTGGAGGTCGAGCTGCCCGACGCCGAGCCCGCCGAGCCGGCCATCGCGGGCCCGACGGAGGTCGTCGCCGGTCTCACCGTGCTGCACTCCGACGACGACATCGTCGTCGTCGACAAGCCGGTCGGCGTCGCCGCGCACCCCTCGCCGGGCTGGACCGGGCCGACCGTCACCAGCGGCCTGGCGGCGCTGGGGTTCCGGCTGTCCACCTCCGGTGCCGCCGAGCGGCAGGGGATCGTGCACCGGCTCGACGTCGGCACCACCGGTGTCATGGTGGTCGCGACGTCCGAGCACGCCTACACGGCGTTGAAGCGGGCGTTCAAGGAGCGCACCGTGGACAAGCGCTACCACGCCGTCGTGCAGGGGCATCCCGATCCGTCGTCCGGCACGATCGACGCGCCGATCGACCGGCACCCGCGCCACGACTACCGGTTCGCGGTGATGCAGAGCGGAAAGCCGAGCGTCACCCACTACGACACGATCGAGGCGTTCCGCTCGGCCAGCCTGCTCGACGTGCACCTGGAGACCGGGCGGACCCACCAGATCCGGGTGCACTTCTCGGCGCTGCGCCATCCCTGCGTCGGTGATCTGACCTACGGGGCGGACCCGACGCTCGCGAAGCGGGTCGGGCTGACCCGGCAGTGGCTGCACGCCAGGACGCTGGGTTTCGCCCATCCCGCCGACGGCCGGTACGCCGAATTCACCAGCCCCTACCCGGACGACCTGGCCGCTGCGCTCGAGGCACTGCGCGACCCGTGACCGGGCTGAGCACCCGCGGGCTGTGGGCGGTCGTCGCGCTGATGGGTGTCGTGCTGCTGGGGGCGCTGTGGGTGGCGGGGTCGGGTCCGCCGTCCCCGTCAGGGGTGGCGACCGGCGCGGTGCGGCTCGGTCCCGATGCCGGCCAGGACGTCGCGGGTTATCTCGCTGCGCTGCCCGCGCGGTTGCCGCCGGCCGGCGAACGGGCGCCCGCGCTCGTCCAGTTCGAGCAGCCGCTCGACGCTGCCGGTGCGGCGGCGGTCGCCGGAGGTGCGACGGTCGACACCGCGGTGTTCCGGGTGCCGATCGACCGGGTGCAGACGGCGCTGCGGTTCGAGCCGGTCGCCGGTACCGGCGATCCGGAGGCCGCGCTGGGCGTCGCCCGGGAGCGGGCCGCGTTCGGTGCGACGGCCGACGCCGACCGGGCCCGCCGCGCCGCCGAGGGGATGACGGATCCGGAGGCCAGGTCGGTGCTGAGCCGCCGGGCCGCTGTCGCCGCCGCCGAGCAGGCGACGCTGGCCCGGCCGGAGTGCGCCTGCCTCCTCGCGCTGGTGGTGCAGGCCGGGCGGGCCGAGCTGGAGGCGCTCGCCGCGACCGACGGGGTGCGCGCCGTCGACGCCGCGCCCCCCGGCACCGCGACGGCGGAGCTGGCCCTCTCCCCGCTGCTGCCCGAGCAGCGGACCGCGGTGACCCCGCCGCCCGACGACGGCCCGGTGCCGCCCGGGTGAGATCGGCCGGCCGCACGGGTGAGATCGGCCCGGCCGGGCGGGTGAGATCGGCCCGGCCGGACGGGCCGTGCTCCCGCGGGCCGGTGGGCCTGCCCGGCCGGTGGCCCCGCCGGCGCGGACGGCGCGGGGCCCGCCCGGGCCCGGCCGGCGACGCCCGACACGCCGCCGGCGGGCCGCGGATGCCGTGAGCTGGAGCGATGCCTCACCGACCGCGGGGGACCCCGCGGTCGCCGGAACTGTCGGGGCCCGCGGCTAGTCTGGGCCCCTCACCGATCCGGTCGGCCGGGCCCCGCGCGGGAGTCCCACCGGCACCCTCGCGGCCCCCGCCAGGAGCTGCGCCGGGGTGTCGTCCGGCGCGCCTCCGGCCACCGGGACCGGTGGGTGAAGTGGCACGGCACGGTGCGCCCCGGCAGGCGTGCACCGTGCGGCACGGGGAGCACCGCGTCACCCCAGGGCGCGGGAGAGGAGCGCGGAACTCACATGGCCGGCGGCACATCCGGAACGGGCTCCTTCGTCCATCTGCACACCCACACCGAGTTCTCGATGCTCGACGGCGCCGCCCGGCTCGACGACCTGTTCACCGAGGCCGCCAAGTACGAGATGCCGGCGATCGCGATGACCGACCACGGCAACGTCTACGGAGCCTTCGAGTTCTGGCGCAAGGCCAAGGCGCACGACATCAAGCCGATCATCGGTATGGAGGGCTACCTCGCACCCGGGTCCCGGCACGAGCGCAAGCGCACCGCGCTGGGGAACGGCAGCGAGAACAACCCCGACCTCATGTACACCCACATGACGCTGCTCGCCGAGAACACCGAGGGGATGCACAACCTCTTCCGGCTCTCGTCGCTGGCCAGCCTCGAGGGCTACTACTACAAGCCGCGGATGGACCGTGAGCTCCTGGAGCAGTACGGCAAGGGGCTCATCGCGACCACCGGCTGCCCGTCCGGCGAGGTCGCCCGGCTGCTCCAGCAGAACGACTTCGACGGCGCCTGCCAGGCGGCGAGCGACTACCGGGACATCTTCGGGAAGGACAACTTCTACCTGGAGCTGATGGACCACGGCATCGAGATCGAGAAGCGGGTCCAGGAGGACCTGTTCCGGCTCAAGGACCGGCTCGACCTGCCCGGCCTGGCCACCAACGACCTGCACTACACCTACCCGGACGACACCAAGGCGCACGAGGTGCTGCTGTGCGTGCAGACCGGGAAGACCCTGGCCGACCCGAACCGCTTCAAGTTCGACGCGCAGGACTTCTACCTCAAGCCCGCGCACGAGATGCGCGCGCTGTGGGACCCGATCCACCCCGAGGCCTGCGACAACACACTCGTCGTGGCCGAGCGGTGCAACATCGACTTCACCACGGGCCAGGACCTGCAGCCCAAGGCCCCGGTGCCCGAGGGCGAGACCGAGGAGTCCTGGCTGATCAAGGAGGTCGAGCGGGGCCTGCACATGCGGTTCCCGAACGGCGTCACCGAGCGGTACCGGCAGCAGGCGAACTACGAGGTCGGCGTCATCATCAAGATGGGCTACCCCGGCTACTTCCTGGTGACCGCCGACCTGATCCAGCACGCCAAGTCGGTCGGCATCCGCTGCGGCCCCGGCCGCGGCTCGGCCGCCGGGTCGCTCGTGGCCTACGTGCTGGGGATCACCGACCTCGACCCGATCCGGCACAAGCTGATCTTCGAGCGGTTCCTGAACCCGGACCGCGTGTCCATGCCCGACATCGACATGGACTTCGACGAGCGCCGGCGCGGCGAGATGATCCGCTACACCACGGAGAAGTACGGCGAGGACCGGATCGCCCAGATCATCACCTACTCCACGATCAAGGCGAAGGCCGCGATCAAGGACTCGGCGCGGGTGCTGTTCGGCCAGCCCGGCTACTCGGTGGCCGACCGGATCTCCAAGGCCATGCCGCCGGCCGTGATGGGCAAGGACATCCCGCTGTCCGGGATCTTCGACCCGTCGCACAAGCGGTACTCCGAGGCCACCGAGGTCCGCGCCCTCTACGAGGCCGACCCTCAGGTCAAGGAGATCATAGACACCGCGCGCGGCCTGGAGGGGCTCAAGCGCCAGTGGGGGGTGCACGCGGCCGGCGTGATCATGTCGTCGACGCCGCTGATCGACGTCATCCCGATCCAGCGCCGCGAGTCCGACGGCGCCATCATCACGCAGTTCGACATGGGCGTCTGCGAGACCATCGGTCTGCTCAAGATGGACTTCCTGGGGCTGCGCAACCTCACGATCCTCGACGACGCCCTGGAGAACATCGAGCTCAACGGCAAGCCCGCCGTCGACCTCGACCACCTCGAGCTCGACGACAAGAAGACCTACGAGCTGCTCTCCCGCGGGGACACGCTCGGGGTGTTCCAGCTCGACGGCGGCCCGATGCGGGACCTGCTGCGCCGGATGGCGCCGAGCGAGTTCGAGCACATCTCCGCGGTCGGTGCGCTGTACCGGCCGGGCCCGATGGGCGCGAACGCGCACAACGACTACGCCGACCGCAAGAACGGCCGGCAGGAGGTCACACCGATCCACCCGGAGCTGGCCGAGCCGCTCAAGGAGGTGCTCGGCGAGACGTTCGGCCTGATCGTCTACCAGGAACAGGTCATGTCGATCGCGCAGGTGCTGGCGGGCTACTCGCTGGGCCAGGCGGACCTGCTCCGCCGCGCGATGGGCAAGAAGAAGAAGGAGATCCTGGACAAGGAGTACGTCACCTTCGCCGGCGGGATGAAGGAGAACGGCTACTCCGAGGACGCAGTTAAGACGCTCTGGGACATCCTGCTCCCGTTCTCCGACTACGCGTTCAACCGCGCGCACTCCGCCGCGTACGGCGTGGTCTCCTACTGGACCGCGTTCCTCAAGGCGAACTACCCGGCCGAGTACATGGCCGCGGTGCTCACCTCGGTCCGGGACGACAAGGACAAGGCCGCGGTCTACCTGGCCGAATGCCGACGGATGGGCATCACGGTCCTCCCGCCGGACGTCAACGACTCGGTGCGCAACTTCGCCCCGGTCGGTGACGACATCCGGTTCGGCCTGGGCGGCATCCGCAACGTCGGGCACAACGTGGTCGACGCGATCGTCGCCGCCCGCAGGGAGAAGGGGAACTTCGTCGACTTCTCGGACTTCCTGCGCAAGGTCGACGCGGTCGTCTGCAACAAGAAGGTCGTCGAGTCCCTGATCAAGGCGGGCGCGTTCGACTCGCTGGGGCACTCCCGCAAGGGGCTGCTGCTGGTGCACGCCGACGCGATCGACGCCGTGATGAGCACCAAGAAGGCCGCGTCGATGGGCCAGTTCGACCTGTTCGGGTCGATGGACGGTTCGGGCGGCGACGACGCCGGTGCCGACCTGGGAGGCATCTTCGACGTGAAGGTCCCCGACGAGGAGTGGGACTCCAAGCACAAGCTGGCCGTGGAGCGGGAGATGCTCGGCCTCTACGTCTCCGGGCACCCGCTGCAGGGCCTGGAGCAGGCCCTCGCGGCGAAGTCCGACACCTCGATCGCCGACATCGTCGAGGGCACGGTGCCCGAGGGCGCGCAGGTCACCGTCGGCGGGATCCTCGCCAACGTGAACCGGCGGGTGAACAAGAACGGCGAGCCGTGGGCGTCCGCGCAGATCGAGGACCTCGCCGGCGGGATCGAGGTGCTCTTCTTCCCGCGGGCCTACCAGGTCGTCGGGGTGGACGTCGCGGAGGACGCGATCGTGCTGGTCAAGGCGCGGGTGAACAAGCGCGACGACCGCGTCTCGCTGATCGCCAACGATCTCGCGGTGCCCGAGCTCGCCGCCGGTGAGGCCGGTCTGCCCATCCGGGTGTCGCTGCGCACCGACCAGTGCACGCCGGAGCGGGTCGCGAAGCTCAAGGAGGTCCTGACCCACCACCCGGGCACCTCGGAGGTGCACCTGTCGCTCGTCTACGGCACGAAGGTCACCGCCCTGAAGCTGGACGACTCGCTGAAGGTGACGCACACCTCGGCCCTGATGGGCGATCTGAAGGCGCTGCTCGGCCCGGGCTGTCTGGGCTGAGCCCGTCCCCGGCCTGCCGAGATGCAGCTCAGCGGGAATTGTTGATCTTTACAGCCCGCTGAGCTGCATCTCGGTGGTGTGCGCGGCGCGGCACGCGACGGTGTGCTGTGCACGGCGCGCGACGGGCGCGGCGCGGCGTGCGACGGGCACGGCGTGCGACGGGCGCGGGGCGCTGTGCGGCGCCGGCGGTTCAGGGCCCGGCGGCGAGGGCGGCCCAGGCGGCACGGGCGTCGGCGTCCCACCGGGCGTGCAGCGTGGTGAACAGATCGGTGGCGCGGGCACCCGCCCACCGGTCGGGGAGCAGCTCGGCGGGGAGCTCCGGGTCGAGGAACGGGAACCGGCGCCAGGCGTGCACGAGCTGCACCTGCCGGGCCAGCACACCCGGGCCGGGAACCGGGCCCGTCCGGCGATCGGGCTCGAACTCGTCGATGAACTCGGAGTAGGCCTGCTCGATCCGGTCCAGGTCCCAGGCCTGCTCGACGACGTCGGCCGGGCGCCCGATGCCGCCGTAGTGCCCGACGAACGAGCTGCTCATGCCGCGCAGGTCCAGCTCGTCGAGGACGGCGGCGACCTGCGGTTCCTTGCCCGGGTCGGGGGAGACCCACACCCCCGGCGCCGGGGAACCGAGCCCGGCCCAGGCCAACCGGGTGCGGAGCCGGTGCCGTAACCGTCGCCGGGACTCGGGGACGCTGGCCAGCAGGACCAGCCACCGGCCGTCCCACCCGGTGGCCGGCCGGCCGAAGGCATAGATCCGTGCGGCGCCCTCGGACAGCAGTCGATGCCCGGGGGCGGTCAGCGACCAGCGGACCCGGCGGCCGTCGCGGTCGGAGGTGAGCAGCCCCTCGGCTGCGGTGCGGGCCAGCGCCTGACGTGCCGATTTGGGCTCCACCCCGAGTTCGCCCAGCACATCGAGCAGCACCCGGGTCCAGACCGGTTCACCGGAGGGCAGGACGAACTCGCCCAGCACGGTGAGCAACAGCGACCGGGCGGAGGTCGGGACCAGCTCACGGCGGCGCGGGGCCGGACCTTCGGAAAGGTCGGCCCCGACGGGCTCGGGATCGCGGGATGGGGTGGCCATGGTCGGGCCAGCCTAGGACCCGGTACTACCGTGGGTTCCCGTGACCGCCCCCGGACCCGACCGCACTCCGGGGGAGACCCCGTACCACCCTGCCGGACTGCTCGCGGCCGACCGGTCGCACGTGTGGCATCCGTACGCCCCGATGCCGGCGACGTCGACCCCGCTGGTCGTGGAGTCCGCGTCCGGGGTGCGGCTGCGGCTGCCGGACGGCCGGGAGCTCGTCGACGGCATGTCGTCGTGGTGGTCGGCGATCCACGGCTACCGCCACCCGCGGCTGGACGGGGCGATCCAGGAGCAGCTCGGCCGGATGAGCCATGTGATGTTCGGCGGGATCACGCACGGGCCGGCGGTCGATCTGGCCCGTCTGCTCGTGGAGATCACCCCCGAGGGGCTGGAGCACGTCTTCCTCGCCGACTCCGGCTCGGTGTCGGTGGAGGTCGCCATCAAGATGTGCCTGCAGTACTGGCGCTCCCGTGGGCGCCCGGGCAAGCACCGGTTGATGACGTGGCGGGGTGGTTACCACGGGGACACCTTCGGTGCGATGAGCGTCTGCGACCCCGACGGCGGCATGCACTCGCTGTGGACCGACGTGCTGCCCCGGCAGGTGTTCGCCGACGCCCCGCCGGAGGACTTCTCGCACGACTACGTCGCGCACCTGGCCGAGCTGGTCGAGACGCACGCCGACGAGCTCGCCGCCGTCATCGTCGAGCCGGTGGTGCAGGGCGCCGGCGGGATGCGCTTCCACGACCCGCGCTACCTGCACGTGCTGCGCGAGCTGTGCCTGGCCCACGACGTGCTGCTGGTGTTCGACGAGATCGCCACCGGCTTCGGGCGGACCGGTGAGCTGTTCGCGGCCGACCACGCCGGGATCGCCCCCGACGTCATGTGTGTCGGCAAGGCGCTGACCGGCGGGTACCTGACGATGGCCGCGACGCTGTGCAGCACCCGGGTGGCCGCGGGCATCAGCGACGGTGAGGCCGGGGTCCTGATGCACGGCCCGACGTTCATGGGTAACCCGTTGGCGGCGTCGGTCGCGCACGCCTCGGTGAGCCTGCTGCTGGAGCGCGACTGGCGGCGCGAGGTGAAGGACGTCGCCGCCGGGCTGCGTGCCGGGCTGGCTCCGGCGCGGTCGCTGCCCGGGGTGCGCGAGGTCCGCATCCTCGGTGCGATCGGCGTGATCGAGCTCGACGGCGAGGTCGACCTGCCCTCCGCGACGGCCGCCGCGGTGCTCGCCGGAGCCTGGCTCCGGCCGTTCCGGAACCTGGTCTACGCGATGCCTCCGTTCGTCTGCACGCGTGCGGAGATCGGCCTGATCACGGCCGCGATGCGCGCCGCAGCCCTTGCCGGACAACAGGATCGGTAGGGGATCGAGGCACCGGTCCGGGTGCATCCGAGTGTGAGCCGAGTCACGTCACGCTCCGGTGAACGGCCCTGACCGGGCGTTTCGTCGTGGCCGTCCGAGTCGATGAGAACCGCTCTCATCGCGATCCGTTTGCCTGAGCAGCTGCGACGCCGGTGCGGGCCACGAGCCCTGCGGCGTCGCTCCGGCACAGCCGTGCAGTGACCGCGTCGTCGCGGTCCGGCGCCCCCAACGGACCGATCTCGGAGGATCCGGTGCACCCGCACAGTCACTCCAGCAACTCCAGTCACTCCAGCAACGCCTGCAGTACGAGCAGCATGAGCAACACCAGCACCAGCTCCACCCGGGCGACCCGGGACGAGCACGCGCCGGCCGAGTCGGGCCGGGGCGAGCACTCCCCGCCGGGCGGCCGGTTCGGCCGCATGTTCCCGCACGCGCGGGCCGACCTCGCCGCGTCGGTGGTGGTGTTCCTGGTCGCGGTACCGCTCTCGCTCGGCATCGCGGTCGCCTCCGGCGCGCCGATCCTCGCCGGGCTCGTCGCCGCCGTCGTCGGCGCCGTGGTCGCCGGTCTGCTCGGCGGCTCGCCGCTGCAGGTCTCCGGCCCGGCGGCCGGCCTCACGGTGATCGTCGCGGAGCTGGTGAACCGCTTCGGCTGGGAGGTCACCTGCCTGATCACCGCCGGCGCCGGCGTCCTGCAGGTCGTCTTCGGGCTCACCCGGCTGGCCCGGTTCGCACAGGCCGTCCCGCCCGCCGTGGTGCACGGGATGCTCGCGGGGATCGGGGTCACCATCGCCGTCTCCCAGCTCAACGTCGTGTTCGGCGGTGAGTCGCGCACCGGTGCGGTCGACTCGCTGCTCGCGCTGCCCGGCTCCATGACGAACCTCTCGCCACCCGCCCTGTTCCTCGGAGCGCTGGTCGTCGCGCTGATGCTGACCTGGCCCCGCCTGCCCCGGCCGGTCTCCGCGGTGCCCGGCGCGCTGGTCGCCGTGCTCGTCGCCACGGTGCTCTCGCTCGCCGTCCCCGGCGCAGCCGGCGTCGTCCGGGTGGAGCTGGGTGGCTCGCTGCTCGACGCGCTCTCCACACCGGTGCTGCCCGAGTCCGACTGGGCGGGCGTGCTCGGCGGGATGCTGACGGTCGCGCTGATCGCGAGCGTGGAGTCACTGTTGTCCGCGGTCGCCGTCGAACGGATGCGCCCCGGTACGCGTACCGACGCCGACCGGGAGCTGCTCGGTCAGGGCGCGGCCAACACCGTCTCCGGCCTGATCGGCGGCCTGCCGGTCACCGGTGTGATCGTCCGGTCCTCGGCGAACGTCCGCGCCGGCGCGCGGACCAGGGCCTCGGGTGTGCTGCACGGCGTCTGGATCGCACTGTTCGCGGTCGTGCTGATCGACGTCATCGAGCTCATCCCGATGGCGGCGCTGGCCGGACTGCTGGTGGTGGTCGGCGCGCAGCTGGTCAAACCGGCCGACATCCGCACCGCCCGCTCGCACGGCGAGCTGGCGATCTACCTGGCGACGCTGGCCGGCGTCGTCGCGCTCAACCTGCTCGAAGGCGTGCTGATCGGGCTCGCGCTCGCCGGGATCGCGCTGCTGTGGCGGGCCGTCCGCTCGCGCCCGCACCTGGAACAGCACGCCGACGGGCACTGCGAGCTCGTCGTCGAGGGGTCGCTCTGCTTCCTCTCGGTGCCCCGGTTGTCCCGGGAGCTGAACTCCGTCCCGCGCGGGGTCGACACCACCGTCCGGCTGGTGACCGACTACCTCGACCACGCCGCCTACGACCACCTGCTCGCCTGGAAGGACCGTCACGAAGGCACCGGGGCGAGGGTCACGGTGATCGAGCCGGACGCGGCCCGCGCCGCTCCGGCGCCGTCGTATGCGACCTGGTCGCAGTGGCAGTCGGCCCAGCCCGTCGACCAGGAGCCGCACGAGCCGCTGATGGCCGGGGTCGCCGCCTACCACGACACCACCCGGGACCGGATCCGTCCGACGATGTCCGCACTCGCCGACGGCCAGGCGCCGTCGGCGATGATGATCGCCTGTGCCGACTCGCGGGTGCTGCCGCACGTGATCACCCACAGCGGGCCCGGTGACGTGTTCACCGTCCAGAACGTCGGCAACCTCGCGGTCGGGCCGGGCACCGCCGCCGCTGTCGAGTTCGCCACGTCGGCGCTCGACGTGCCGCTCGTCGTCGTCTGCGGGCACTCCGGTTGCGGCGCGATGACCGGGCTCCGTGCCGGACTGGCCGGCACCGACAGTGCACTCGGGCGGTGGCTGCTCGAGGCGCGTCCGGTGCTGCGGGCCTTCGAGCGCGGGCATCCGGTCGGCGTCGCGGCCGCCGCCGACGGTTTCGACGAGATCGACCAGCTGGCCATGGTCAACGTCGCGATGCAGGTGGAGATGGTGCGCGCCGCGCGATCGGGTCCGCGCCAGCTCGGCCTGTTCTACGACATCGGCACCGCAGCGGTCCTGGTGCTGGACGAACAGGCCGGGCGGTTCGTCCCGATCCGACCCGACGCCGGCGCCACCGGATCCGGCCTGGACCGGATCGCCGCAGGTCACGGGCACGGAATCGGCTCGACGGCGACGCCGCTGCAACGGGTGTGACGTGATCGCCCGGCGCGGACCCGATCGGGGGTCCGCGCCGGGAACATCGGGCCGCATCGGTTCGTTGGAACCGGGCATGGCCACCGTGGAACTGACCACCGACAACTTCAACGACGTCGTGGGCGCGCCCGGGGCGACCGTCCTGATCGACTTCTGGGCGTCCTGGTGCGGTCCGTGCAAGCAGTTCGCACCCGTCTACGACGCCGCGTCCGACAACCACCAGGACGTCACCTTCGGCAAGGTCGACACCGAGGCGCAGCAGGAGCTGGCCGGGGCGTTCGGGATCTCCTCGATCCCGACCGTGATGGCCGTCCGCGACGGTGTCGTCCTCTACTCCGAGCCCGGTGCGCTGCCGGCCGAGGCGCTGGAGGACCTGATCGGCCAGGTGAAGGCCGTCGACATGGACGAGGTCCGGGCCGCCGTCGCCGAGCAGGAGAAGCAGGCGGGCGGGGGCGCCGCCCCGCAGGTCTGATACCTGCCGCCGACCCGGCCCCGCACACCCCGGTGTGTGCGGGGCCGTTCGACGTCCCGGGCGTGTTGCCTAGGCTCCGGGGCGTGATCCACCCCCCGCATCCGCTGGCCTGGCTCGACGAGCACGCCGCGGCCCGCACCGAGGCCGGACTGCGCCGCAGCCTGCGCCCCCGCCCGCCGTCCGGTGCGGACACGCCGATCGATCTCGCGGGCAACGACTACCTCGGGCTGTCCTGCGACCCACGGGTGATCGCGGGCGGGATCGAGGCACTACGGGTGTGGGGGGCGGGCGCCACCGGTTCGCGGCTGGTCACCGGTGCCACCACGCTGCACCGGGACCTGGAGACCGAACTCGCCGGGTTCTGCGGGTTCGCCGGCGCGCTCGTCTTCTCCTCCGGCTACGCGGCGAACCTCGGCGTCGTCACCGCGCTGACCGGCCCCGGCGCGCTGATCGTCTCGGACGCGGCGTCGCACGCGTCGCTGGTGGACGCCTGCCGGCTGTCCAGGGCGCGGGTGGTGGTCGTCCCGCACGCCGATCCGGCCGCCGTCGACCGCGCGCTCGCCGGGCGCACCGAGGAGCGTGCGCTCGTGGTGACCGACACCGTCGGGTCCGCCGACGGGGACCTCGCTCCGCTGCGGGCGCTGCACCGGGTCTGCCGGGAGCACCGCGCGGTGCTGCTGGCCGACGAGGCGCACGGCCTGGGGGTGCGCGGCCCGGGCGGGCGCGGCCTGCTCGCCGAGACCGGCCTGGCCGGTCAGGACGACGTCGTCGCCACCGTCACGCTGTCCAAGGCGCTGGGCAGCCAGGGTGGCGCGGTGCTCGGACCGCCCGCGGTGATCGCGCACCTGATCGACTCGGCGCGGTCGTTCATCTTCGACACCGGCCTGGCCCCCGCGGCGACCGGTTCCGCGCTCGCCGCCCTGCGGGTGCTGGCCGCGGAGCCGGAACGGGCCGGGGAGGTGCTGCGGGTGGCCGGGGTGCTCGCGTCGGCCACCGGTGCGCCGGTGCCGGTCTCGGCGGTGGTGCCGGTGGTGCTCGGCGAACCGGGGCCCGCCGTCGCCGCGGCCGCGGCCTGCCTCGCCAGGGGCGTGCACGTCGGGTGCTTCCGGCCGCCGTCGGTGCCGCCGGGGACCTCCCGGCTGCGGCTCACCGCGCGGGCCGGGCTGCCCGAGGCCGACCTGCGGCGGGCCGCGTCGGCGCTGACCGAGGTGCTCGACGGGGTCCGCGCCGGGAGCGACCGGTGAGCGACCGGCCGGGCGGGATCGTCGTCGTCACCGGTACCGGGACCGATGTCGGCAAGACGGTCGTGACGGCTGCGCTGGCCGCGGTCGCGCTCGCCGGCGGCGTGCGGACTGCGGTGCTGAAGCCCGCCCAGACCGGTGTCGGACCGGGCGATCCGGGCGACGCCGACACCGTCGCCGCCCTGGTTCCGGGGGTCACCGTTCGTGAACTGGCCCGCTACCCGGACCCGCTGGCCCCGGCGACGGCGGCCCGGCGGGTCGGCCGGGCGCCGGTGACACCGCACGACGCGGCCGCCGCCGCCCGCGAGCTGGCCGGTGACCACGAACTGGTACTGGTCGAGGGGGCGGGCGGGCTGCTCGTCCGGTTCGACGACGACGGCGGCACCCTCGCCGACGTCGCCGGCCTGCTCGGTGCCCCGGTCGTCGTCGTCGCCGCGGCGGGTCTCGGCACGCTCAACCACACCGCCCTGACCGTCGAGGCGCTGCACGCGCGCGGTCTGGCCTGCGCCGGTGTCGTCGTCGGGGCGTGGCCGGACACACCCGACCTGGCCGCGCAGTGCAATCTCGCCGATCTCCCGGCGGCGACCGGGGTGCCGCTGCTCGGAGCCCTGCCCGCGGGTCTCGGCGCGGCACCGCCGGAGCGGTTCGGGATCGTTGCGTGTCACACACTGGGCCCGTCACCGCTGCGGCGCTGGCAGGATGCCGGATCATGACGACCGCCCGGACCGACGTTCTCACCGCCGCGCGCGCCCAGGTCCTCGAGCAGGGGATCGGGCTGACCCCGGCCCAGGTGCGCGAGATGCTGGACCTGCCCGACGAGAGGCTCGACGACCTGCTGGAACTGGCCCACGCGGTGCGGATGCGCTGGTGCGGGCCGGACGTCGAGGTCGAGGGCATCATCTCGCTGAAGACCGGCGGGTGCCCGGAGGACTGCCACTTCTGCTCCCAGTCCGGGCTGTTCGCCTCGCCGGTCCGCTCCGCGTGGCTGGACATCCCGATGCTGGTCGAGGCGGCCAAGCAGACCGCGAAGACCGGCGCCACCGAGTTCTGCATCGTCGCGGCGGTCCGCGGGCCGGACGAGCGGCTGATGGCGCAGGTCGCGGCCGGGGTCCAGGCGATCCGCGACGAGCTCGACATCAACATCGCCTGCTCGCTGGGCATGCTCACGCAGGACCAGGTCGACCGGCTCGCCGAGATGGGCGTGCACCGCTACAACCACAACCTGGAGACCGCCCGCTCGCACTTCCCGAACGTCGTCACCACGCACACCTGGGAGGAGCGCTGGGAGACTCTGCGCATGGTGCGGGCAGCCGGGATGGAGGTCTGCTGCGGCGGCATCGTCGGGATGGGGGAGACCCTGGACCAGCGCGCCGAGTTCGCCGGGCAGCTGGCCGAGCTGGAGCCCGACGAGGTGCCGCTGAACTTCCTCAACCCGCGCCCGGGCACGCCGTTCGGCGACCTGGAGCCGATGTCCGGGCCGGACGCGCTGCGCACCGTGGCCGCGTTCCGGCTCGCGCTGCCACGCACGATCCTGCGCTTCGCCGGTGGCCGGGAGATCACGCTCGGCGACCTCGGTGCCCGCAAGGGTCTGCTCGGCGGGATCAACGCGGTGATCGTCGGCAACTACCTGACGACGCTGGGGCGCCCGGCCGAGTCCGACATCGACCTGCTCGGCGAGCTGGAGATGCCGATCAAGGCCCTGAACGAGACGCTGTGAGCGCGGCGGCCACGGCCCACCCACGGGAGGCGGGCGGGCCGTACTGCGACCAGTGCGGGGAGCCGGCGGCCGCGCCGTCGCACCCGCGCTGTGCCGCGCGTCGCGAGCTGGAGCCACCGCGGTTCTGCCCGACCTGCGCGCGGCGGATGGTGGTGCAGGTCGACCCGGTCGGCTGGAGCGCCCGCTGCTCGCGGCACGGTGAGATCAGCGCCTGACGGCGCGCCCGGCGCCGGGCCCACCGCCCGGTACGGCAGGCTGGTCGCCATGGCGACGAAGTGGGGCCCGCTGCTGCGCAAGGCAGCCGACATGGCGTTCCGGCTGCTGCAGGACTCCCAGAAGCAGCGACCGGAGCAGCAGCGCGAGCAGCACCGACCGAGACAGGACGGCCGCTCCGCGCCGGCCGCGCCGGGCCGGGTCCGTGCCGCGCCGACCGGTGAGCGGGCCCGGCAGATCGTCTACGCGCCGGAGCCGGACGGCGCTGCCGACCCGGGCGAGATCGTCTGGACCTGGGTTCCCTACGAGGAGGACCCGAACCGGGGCAAGGACCGCCCGCTGCTGGTCGTCGGGCGGTCCGGCGCGGACCTGCTCGCCCTGATGCTGTCCAGCCAGGACCGGCGGTCCGGTGACCCGGACTGGGTCTCGATCGGTTCCGGGGCCTGGGACCGTGAGGGCCGCGAGTCCTTCATCCGGCTCGACCGGGTGCTGGAGATCGACGAGCACGGCATCCGGCGCGAGGGTGCGGTGCTCGACCGCAGCCGGTTCGACCGGGTCGCCACGGAGCTGCGGTCGCGCTACGGCTGGCGCTGACACCGGGTGTAGGGTCGACGGCATCATGGAGCTCTGACGACGTCCCCGACCGCGGTTCGCGGCATCATCGCCCCCGCCGGTCGTCCTCCGTTCCCCCGGAGACGTCGTCGTGTCCTCTGCTCCCGATCCCCAGGCCCTCATCGCGCGCGGCCTGGTCCACTCCTACGCCACCCGGGCCGGTCGTCCACCGGTGCTCGACGGTGTCGACCTCACGGCCGCACCCGGCACCCGGCTCGGGTTGATCGGGGAGAACGGTGCGGGCAAGTCCACGCTGCTTCGCCTGCTCGCCGGTGTCGAACGACCGGACGCCGGGCAGGTCCGGGCACCGGCCGATCTGGTGTACCTGCCGCAGGAACCGGTGCTCGACGCCGGCAGCACCGTCGGCGACCTGCTCGACGACGCGTTGCGCCCGCTGCACGACGCGGTGTCCGCGCTGGAGCGGTTCGCCACCGCGCTGACCGAGGACCCGTCCGTCGCCGCCGACTACGACCGGACGCTCGCCTGGGCGATCGCCCACGACGCGTGGGACGCCGACCGGCGCGCCGAGGTCACCGCGGGCGCACTCGGCGTCGCCGGCCTGGATCGTGACCGTCCGGTCGGGACGCTGTCCGGGGGGCAGCGCACCCGGCTCGCGATGGCGGCGGCACTGGTCCGCCGCCCGGCCTGCCTGCTGCTCGACGAGCCCACCAACCATCTCGACGACGGCGCGCTCGACCTGCTGGAACGCTCGCTCACCGAGCTGCCGGGGGTGGTCGTCGCGGCGAGCCACGACCGCACGTTCCTGGACCGGGTCTGCACCGGGTTGCTCGATCTCGACGCCGGCGCGCTCGGCACCGACGGTGACGGAGGCCGTCTGTTCGGCGGGTCGTTCACCGAGTACCTGGATGCGCAGGCCGCGAGCCGGCAGCGCTGGGAGGAGGTGTTCGCCGCCCAGCAGGAGGAGATCGGGCGGCTCCGCGAGCGTGCCCGGGCCTCGCTGTCGGCGATCGCCCCCGGCCGCGGTCCGCGGGACAACGACAGGTTCATCCACGCGTTCAAGGGCGCAGGCGTGGAGCGCACCCGGGCCCGCCGGGTGCACGACGCGCAGCGCCGCCTGGAGATCGCCGAGCGGGAGGCGCTGCCGAAACCACCGCGGCCGTTGCGCTTCACCGGCCGGCTGACCGGCGACGCGGTGGGCGGGCTCGCCGTGCAGGTCCGCCACCTGGTCGTCGCGCATCGGCTGCGGCTCGATCGGCTGGACCTGGCCGCCGGGTCGGGGTTGCTGGTCACCGGCCCGAACGGGTCGGGGAAGTCCACGCTGCTGGCGGTGCTGAACGGGGCCCTCGCGCCGTCGTCGGGGTCGGTGCAGGTGCGCGCGCGGCGGGTCGGGCTGCTCGCCCAGGACCCGCAGGTCGGACCACCGGAGCGCACCGCCGCCGACGCCTACGTCGCGCTGCTGGGACCGGAGCTCGCCGAGCGGGTGCCGCTGCGCGAGCTCGGTCTGCTCCATCCTCGGGAGCACGGTACCCGGGTCGGCGAGCTGAGCCTGGGCCAGCGGCGCCGGTTGGCGCTGGCGGTGGCGATCGCCGGCGCGCCGGACCTGCTGCTGCTCGACGAGCCGACCAACCACATCTCGCTGCGGCTGGCCGGCGAGCTGGAGGAGGCGCTCGGCACGGCACCGGGGACGGTGCTGGTCACCTCGCACGACCGTTGGCTGCGCCGCCGGTGGGACGGGCCGGTGCTGGAACTGTCGCCGGGCGCTAGTTGAGGCTGTGCTCGTCGGCGAACGTCCCGTGCGGCGCCGGGACGGCCCGGAGCCGGTCCAGCAACCCGCGTTCCCGGGCGAGCAGCCGGCGCACCTCGCGCAACCGCTGCACCGGGTCGGTCTGTTCCAGCAGGTCCTGCCGGTCGGTGAGCGGGAGCAGGCAGTCCTCGGCGAGCAGGTGGGCGAGTTCGGCGGTGGGGGTGTCACCGCCCGGCTCGGACCAGTCGCCGGTCCGCCAGGCGGTACTGCAGTAGCTGCGGTGCGCCGCCCGCGCGGCCTGCTCCAGCATCGTCACCAGGCGTGGGTCGGTCCCGCCGGTGGGTGTCCGGTCGGGCAGGAACTCGACGGTCCCGCACATGTACGACCGGCTGTCCCGGTCGACGTCGAGCAGCCGGAACCGGCGCCCGCCGCGGGTGACGATGTCGTAGCGCCCGTCGGGCAGCCGGCGCGCGTCGAGCAGCACGGCGGTGCAACCGACCTGGTGCATCCCGGCCGCGCCGGACCGGTCGGGGGAGTGGCCCTCGCGCACCGCGACGACGCCGAACTCGTTGTCCGGCACCGTGCCGGTGATGAGATCGACGGTGAGCTGCCGGTAGCGGGGCTCGAAGATGTGCAACGGGAGCGCCGCGCCGGGCATCAGCACCGTTCCCAGCGGGAACAGCGGGATCGTCGCGGCCACCGCTTCACGGTAATACGGCTCCGGTCGGCCCGCCCGACCGCCGGTCGGCCCCACCGCGGGCGGGCGGGCGGAGCACGGCGAAGGCGTCGGTGATCCGCAGCGACCGGTCGGTGAACCGGAACAGCGCGGCCGGGCGTCCACCGGCCCGTCCCGGCGGGACCGTGTCACCGGTGGGCTCGAGCAGGTCGCGCCGGGTCAGGACGCGTTGCAGGTTGGTCGCCGACACCGGGTGGCCGAGCGCGGCGACATAGTGCTCGCGCAGCGCCGAGATGGTGAACGCGGCGGGCGCGATGGCGAACCCCAGGTTCGTATAGGACAGTTTGGCGCGCAGCCGTTCCCGGGCGGAGTCGACGATGCCGGCGTGATCGAACGCGGTCGCCGGGAGCGCGTCGATCTCGTGCCAGGCGGTGTCGTCGGGCAGCTCGGGGTCGGCGTCGGAGGGCACCAGGCCCAGGAAGGCGGTCGCGATCCTGCGGGGGCCGGGGGTGCGGTGCGGATCGGAGAAGACCGACAGCTGCTCGACGTGCGCGACCTCGCGGACGTCGACCTTCTCGGCGAGCTGCCGGCGGACCGAGGTCTCGACGTCCTCGTCGGCGGCCAACCGACCACCGGGCAACGACCACCGGCCGGCGTCGGGTTCCAGCGCGCGCTGCCACAGCAGTACCCGCAACCTGCCGTCCCGGATGCCGAGCACGGCGGCGAGGACCTCGTGCAGGGCGGGCGGGGAGGTCACGGGATGAGCCTAGGGGGCGTTGCGGGAAGCACGGGCGGGTGACGACCGGGTAGCCACAAGGTGAGGTCCCGGTCACGCCGTGGGTGCTCGGGCGGCCGGGCCGGTGCTACGATCCGGCTAGTTTCCGCTCAATAGGCGAAAACCTGACCGGCCCGGGAGGGCGAGATGACCGGAACGCTGACGGCGCCGGGATCGACGGCGGTCGACCCGGCCTGGGCCGACGAGGTCCGCACGCTGGCCCGCGAGCGGGACGCCGTGCTGCTGGCGCACAACTACCAGCTGCCCGAGATCCAGGACATCGCCGACCACGTGGGGGACTCGCTCGCGCTGTCCCGGATCGCGGCCGAGGCGGACGCGTCGACGATCGTGTTCTGCGGCGTGCACTTCATGGCCGAGACCGCGAAGATCCTCGCGCCGGACAAGACCGTGCTGATCCCCGACGCGCGGGCCGGCTGCTCGCTCGCCGACTCGATCACCGCCGAACAGCTGCGGGAGTGGAAGGCCGAGCACCCCGGCGCCGTCGTCGTCTCCTACGTGAACACGACCGCTGCGGTGAAGGCCGAGACCGACGTGTGCTGCACCTCGTCGAACGCGGTGGAGGTCGTCGACTCGATCCCGCGCGACCGCGAGGTGCTGTTCCTGCCCGACCAGTTCCTCGGCGCGCACGTGCGCCGGGTGCTCGACCGGGAGAACATGCACGTGTGGGCCGGTGAGTGCCACGTGCACGCCGGTATCAACGGTCGCCAGCTCGCCGATCAGGCGAGCGCGCACCCCGAGGCCGACCTGTTCGTGCACCCGGAGTGCGGTTGCGCGACCTCGGCGCTGTACCTGGCGGGTACCGGCGCGGTGCCGGAGAGCCAGGTCAAGATCCTCTCCACCGGCGGCATGATCGACGCCGCCCGTGCGACCGGTGCGAAGGAGGTGCTGGTGGCGACCGAGGTCGGCATGCTGCACCAGCTCCGCCGGGCCGCACCGGAGATCGATTTCCGGGCGGTCAACGACCGGGCGTCCTGCACGTACATGAAGATGATCACGCCGGAGGCGCTGCTGCGATCGGTGCGGCACGGCACCGACGAGGTGCACGTGGACCCCGATCTCGCCGCGCGCGGCCGGGCCGCGGTCCAGCGCATGATCGAGATCGGATCGCCGGGGGGTGGGGAGTGACCTGGGAGGCCGGCGCCGACCTGGTCGTCGTCGGCTCCGGGGTGGCCGGGCTGACCGCCGCCCTGGACGCGGCCGCCGCCGGGCTGCGCACCGTCGTCGTCACCAAGGACGGGATCGGCGAGGGCTCCACCCGCTGGGCCCAGGGCGGCGTCGCCGTGGTGCTCGGCGACATCGTGGGCGACAGCATCGAGGCACACGTCGCGGACACGCTCGCCGCGGGCGGCGGGCTCAACGACCGCGCCGCGGTGGAGACCGTCGTCCGGGGTGGCCCGGCCGCGGTGCGCAGGCTCCGCGAGCGCGGCGCCCTGTTCGACGCCCGCGGCGGCCGCCTGGAACGCACCCGCGAAGGCGGCCACTCCGCGCTGCGCGTGGTGCACGCCGGCGGTGACGCGACCGGTGCGGAGATCGAACGCGCGCTGGTCCGGGCCGCCCGCTGCGAGGGGTTGACCGTGCTCGACGGGCACATCGCGGTCGACGCGCTGCGCGACGCCACCGGCCGGGTCGTCGGCCTGTCGGTGCTGGACGGGGAGGGGCGTGCCGGGATGCTGCGCGCCCCCGCGGTGCTGCTGGCCTCCGGCGGCTACGGCCAGCTCTACGCCTCCACCACGAACCCGGCGACCGCCACCGGTGACGGTGTCGCGCTCGCCCTGCGGGCCGGGGCGACCGCGTCGGACCTGGAGTTCGTGCAGTTCCACCCGACGGTGCTGTGGTCCGGCCCCGGATCGGACACCGCGGGCAGGCGGCCGCTGGTCACAGAGGCCGTCCGCGGTGAGGGTGCGGTGCTGCGGGACCGGACCGGTCATGCCTTCATGGCCGCGGTGCACGAGCGCGCCGACCTCGCCCCACGCGACGTCGTCGCCGCCGCGATCACCCGGCGGATGGCCGAGACCGGCACCGACTGCGTCTACCTGGACGCGACCGGGCTGGACGGGTTCGCCCACCGGTTCCCGACCGTGCACGCCTCCTGCACGGCGGTCGGGATCGACCCGGCGACCGAGCCGATCCCGGTCACCCCGGCCGCGCACTACGCCTGCGGCGGCGTACTCGCCGACACCGACGGCCGGACCGGTGTGCCCGGGCTGTACGCGGCGGGCGAGGTGGCCCGGACCGGGCTGCACGGCGCCAACCGGCTGGCGTCGAACTCCTTGCTGGAAGGCCTCGTGGTCGGCGAACGCGCGGTCCGGGCGGTGCTCGCCGACCGCGGCCTCACCGCGCTGTCCGAACCGGTCGAGCCCGCCCCCGCACTGCCGGTGGCCGACCGGACGGTGGTGCAGCGCGCGATGAGCGCGTGCGCCGGGATCGGCCGGGACGCGACCGGCCTGGCGACCGCGTCCGACGCGATCGAGGCGGTCACCGTCACCGCGGCCCCGGTCGGGCGTGCCGGTGTCGAGGACGCCGCGCTGACCCTGCTCGCCCAGGCCCTGCTCGCCGCGGCGGGCACCCGGCGGGAGACCCGCGGATGTCACGTGCGCACCGACTTCCCGGACCGCGACGACGTCCACCAGCGGGTCTCGCTGCCGATCCGGCTGGACGGCTCCGGCCGGCCGGTGGTCGTCACCGGCACGCTGGTCGGTGTGGCGTGACGGCCCGGATCGCGGCCGGGGTGGGTGGGAACGCCGAGATCGGCGTCCCCGATCCGGACGATCTCGACCGGGTGGTGCGCACCGCGCTCGCCGAGGACCTGCGCTACGGGCCGGACGCGACGACCAGGGCCACGGTCGGGCCCGACGCCATGGCCGACGCCGCGTTCACGCCGCGCACGGACGGTGTCCTCGCCGGGCTCCCCGCGGTGCACGCGGTGCTGCGCGCCGTGCTCGGTGACGGCGCGGGACCCGGCACCGGTCAGGTGCAGTACGAGGTCGGCTACTCGGTCGTCTCCACCGCCGCCGACGGCGACCGGCTGGTGGCGGGGACACCGGCGCTGGTCGTGCACGGACCGGTGCAGGGGCTGCTCACCGCGGAACGGACCGCGCTGAACCTGCTGTGCCACCTGTCCGGGATCGCGACCGCCACCCGGGCCTGGGTGGACGCCGTCGCGGGCACCGGCGCCCGGATCCGGGACACCCGCAAGACGCTGCCCGGGCTGCGGCTGCTGGAGAAGTACGCCGTCCGCTGCGGTGGTGGGACCAACCACCGGCTCGGGCTGGGTGACGCCGTCCTGATCAAGGACAACCACGTCGCCGCTGCCGGGTCGGTGGGAGCGGCGCTCACCGCGGCCCGCAGCGCCGCCCCGGACCTGCCGTGCGAGGTGGAGGTCGACTCGTTGGAGCAGCTCGACGAGGTCCTCGGCCTGGCGGCCGAGCTGGTCCTGCTGGACAACTTCACGGTGGCCGACACCGCGACCGCCGTCCGCCTCCGGGACGCCGCCGCGGCCGCGTCCGGGCACCGCACGCTGCTGGAGTCCTCCGGCGGGCTGGCCCTGGCGAACGCGCGGGAGTACGCCGAGACCGGTGTCGACTTCCTCGCCGTGGGGGCGCTGACCCACTCGGTGACCGCGCTGGACATCGGGCTGGATCTCGGCCCGGTATGAGCGGTGTCGGCCGGCGCGCGAGCCGCCCGGCCGGTCACCGGCCCGGCGCCGGCTCCGCCCCGCCGAGCAGCTGTGGTTGGACCGGCGCCGGATAGCGGACCGAGAACCGGACGTCACCGAGCAGTTCCCGGATCCGCGTCGCGGCGGCCTCGATCCCGGCGAGCGCCGCGGTGCCCGGGCCGGGATCGACGCAGATCCGGGTGGCGATCGTGCCGTCCGGGCGCTGCACCCAGCTCCCGACGATCCGTCCGTCCACCCAGATCGCCGGGCCACCGTTGCCGTTGCGGTCGAACAGCAGCCGGGCCGCGGCCGGTTCGAGGTACCAGTCGCGGGCCTTCCAGCCCATGGTCGTCGGGTCCAGGCCGGGCAGCAGCGCCACCGACGGCCCCGGGTCGCCGACCGGGTCGGCGTCGTCGGGGAGCAGGTAACCGGTGCCGCCGCCGTCGAGCGACACGGTGACGGCACCGACGTCGGCCAGGGCGGCCTTCGTGGTCGCGACCGTCCAGCCCGCCCACCAGCGCAGGTCGTCGCGGGTCGCCGGGCCGAACGCGTGCAGGTACGCACGCGCCAGCCCGGCCGCAGCGGTGCGCCGGTCGAGCGGCCCGCCCAGCGCACCGGGCAGCCAGTCCCCGGCGGCGGCCCACCGGTACTGCCCGTTGATCCAGGTGCCGGTCGGACGGGCCCGCAGCACCCGGCCCTCGAACCCGAGGACCAGCAGCACCCTGGAGTGCGCCGGGTAGCTGCCCGGGCCGATCGGCAGCACCGTCCCGGACAGCTGCGGCAGCGCGGTGCCGATGTCCCGGGCCGTGGTCGGCCCGCGCTGCGCCAGCAGATCGAGCACGGCCCGGGCGGCCTCGTCGAACCAGGCGGCCGGATCGGCGATCCCGGCGGCCCCGAGCTGGTTCATCAGGTCGCGCCGCTGCACGGCGGCGACGTCGAGGGTGGCGGCGTGATGGGCGAGCGCGGCGTGCCGGCGGCCGAACACCCACAGCGTGCGGCGCATCGCGTGGTGGCGCAGCAGGGTGCGCTCGTCGTACAGCGCGGTCGAGACCGCATCGAGTGCGGGGGAGCGCATCCGCACCGCTGCCGAGAGGTAGACGGTGACCGGGTCGGTGGAGTGCAACGCGACCAGATCGTCGGCGACGGCGACGACGTCGTCGGTGCGGGAGTGCGGCGCCAGCCGGTGCCGGAGGGTCAGCCGGGCCCGGCGCTCGGCATCGCTGACGTGCCGGACGTGCTCAGCGACTTTCATGGTCACCGGTGTTCACGGTCGCCGACGGTCGCGGCCGTCGATCCTCGCGGTCGCCGGGGCTCGTGATCGCCGGTGCTCATGTCCGCCGACGATGCCACGGGGCACCGACAGCGTCGGCGCGTCAGCCGGGCAGGCGGCGGGCGGCCAGCAACGCCGACAGGTTCGCCGTGAGCGGCACCGGGGCGTCGAGCACGAGCTCCTCACCGGGCCGGGCCCTGGCCGTCTCGACCCAGCGGCCGTCGTGCAGCGTGTACCCGGTGGCGTCCGGCCCGGCCGCGGTGAGGTCGATCCGCAGCAGGTGCCCGATCCCTGCGGCCGCGTACAGCGCAGGCTTCACCTGGTCCTCGGTGCGCCGCCGGTTCGCCCCGTCGATCTCGACGACCAGCCGGACGTGGCGGGCCTCCCAGACGACCACGTCCGGGTCGATGCCGGGCCCGGCGTCGACCACCGCGAGATCCGGGATGAGGATCCGGTCCGGGCCGAGCCGCACGTTGACCGCCTCGAACACGTCGAGGTCGTCACCACGGGCACGCTCGAACAGGTACCAGAGCCGGGAGGACAGCTTCTGGTGCGGGCTGCCCGGGCTCGGGCTCACGAGGAGTCCCCCGTCGACCAGCTCGATCCGACGCCGGTCGTCGGGCAGCTGGAGGAAGCTCTCCTCGGTCCAGTGCTCGGGCGCGTCCGGTTGCGGATCGTAGGCGGGTGCGGCCATCGGCGGGTCACCTCCGGGGGGTCGGGGTCCATGGTGGCAGCATCGGCCGGGGGTACGACAGTTCCGACGGCTCGCACGGACTCCACGGACTCCACGGACTCCGGGGGTCCCGGTGGCTCCGCGAGCTCGTCGGCCGGTGGTTGACCCGGCGGTGAGGGCGGCGGGGTCGAGTCGCTGTCGGACCCCCGCCGTATCGTGGGGACCATGCTCCGCCGTCTCGACCTGCGATCCGACGCGCTGCCCCGCCCCGCCGCACTCCGCGGGCTGATGCCGCGCGCCGAGCTGGATGTCGACGGCGCGCTCGCCGCCGTCCGGCCGCTGGTCGAGGCCGTGCGGGAGCGCGGTGCCGAGGCCGCGCTGGAGGCCACCGAGCGGTTCGACCGGGTCCGCCCGGAGACGGTCCGGGTCCCGGCGTCCGCGTTGGCCGGCGCGCTGCGCGACCTCGACCCCGCGGTGCGCGAGGCGCTGGAGACCGCGATCGAGCGGGCCCGGGTGGTGCACACCGACCAGCGCAGAGCGGACGTGGTGACCGGGGTGGTCCCCGGTGGCACGGTCACCGAGCGGTTCGTCCCGGTCCGCCGGGTGGGGCTCTACGCGCCCGGCGGTCTGGCGGTCTACCCGTCCAGCGTGGTCATGAACGTGGTCCCGGCGCAGGCCGCGGGCGTCGAGTCGCTGGTCGTGGCGTCACCCCCGCAGGCCGAGTTCGGCGGCCTGCCGCACCCGACGATCCTGGCCGCCGCCGCGCTGCTCGGCGTCGAGGAGGTGTGGGCGCTCGGCGGGGCACAGGCCGTCGCACTGCTCGCCCACGGCGGCACCGACACCGACGGCGGCGAGCTGGAACCCGTCGACATGGTCACCGGCCCGGGCAACGTCTACCTCACCGCGGCCAAGCGGATGCTGCGCGGCGTGGTGGGGATCGACGCCGAGGCGGGCACCACCGAGATCGCGATCCTGGCCGACGAGACGGCCGACGCCGGGCACGTCGCCGCCGACCTGATCTCGCAGGCCGAGCACGACCCGAACGCGGCATCCGTGCTGGTCACCGCGTCCGAGGAGCTCCTCGCCCTGGTCGAGGCCGAGCTGGAGACCCGGGTCGCGGCGACCAAGCATGCCGAGCGGGTCCGCACCGCGCTGACCGGGGCGCAGTCCGGCGTCATCCTGGTCCGTTCGATCGACGACGGGATCGCCGTGGTCGACGCCTACGCCGCCGAGCACCTGGAGATCCAGACCGCCGACGCGGCCGCGGTCGCGGCCCGGGTGCGCAACGCCGGCGCGATCTTCGTCGGCGCCTACTCGCCGGTGTCGCTGGGCGACTACTGCGCCGGGTCGAACCACGTGCTGCCCACCGGTGGCTGCGCCCGGCACTCCGGCGGCCTGTCGACCTCGACGTTCCTGCGCGGGGTGCACGTCGTCGATTACACGGCCGACGCGCTGCGCGAGGTCGCCGACCGGGTCGTCACCCTGGCGAACGCGGAGGACCTGCCCGCGCACGGTGAGGCCGTCACGGCCCGTTTCGAGGGGGGCGCATGAGTACGCCGGGGGAGAGCGTCCGGCTCGACGACCTGCCGCTGCGCGACGACCTGCGCGGCAAGAGCCCCTACGGGGCGCCGCAGCTCGACGTCGCCGTCCGGCTCAACACGAACGAGAACCCGTACCCGCCGCCCCCCGGGCTGGTCGCCGAGGTCGGCGCCGCCTGCGAGGAGGCGGCCCGCGAGCTGCACCGCTACCCCGACCGCGACGCCCTCGCCCTGCGCGCCGATCTCGCCGCCTACCTGGCCCGGCAGACCGGCGTGGCGCTGACCGAGCGGAACCTGTGGGCCGCGAACGGGTCGAACGAGATCCTCCAGCAGCTCCTGCAGGCCTTCGGCGGGCCGGGGCGCACCGCGCTCGGGTTCGTGCCCAGCTACTCGATGCACCCGATCATCTCCGCGGGCACGCAGACCGAGTTCGTCCCGGTGCCGCGCCGGGCGGACTTCTCGATCGACGTCGACGGGGCGGCGGCGGTGCTCGCGGACCGGGCGCCCGACATCACGTTCGTCACCAGCCCGAACAACCCGACCGGGCAGTCCATCGCTCCCGCCGACCTGGCCCGGCTGGTCGACGCGGCGCCCGGGCTGGTGATCGTCGACGAGGCCTACGCCGAGTTCGCCGAGGCCACCGGGCGGCCCAGCGCCACCACGCTGCTGGCGACGCACGGGCACAAGCTCGTCGTCTCCCGCACCATGAGCAAGGCGTTCGCCTTCGCCGGTGGGCGGCTCGGCTACCTCGCCGCGGCACCGGCGGTCGTCGACGCCCTCCAGCTGGTCCGGTTGCCCTACCACTTGTCGGTGCTGGCCCAGGCCTCGGCGCGGGCGGCGCTGCGGCACGCCGGTGCCACCCTCGGCTCGGTGGCGTTGCTGGCCGCCGAGCGGGACCGGGTCTCGGCGGAGCTGGCCGCCGCCGGCTACGACGTGGTCGGGTCGGATGCGAACTTCGTACTGTTCGGCCGGTTCACCGACGCCGGGCGGGCCTGGAAGGCCTTC
The DNA here is from genome assembly GCF_040659795.1 of Pseudonocardia sp. NPDC049635. Classification (NCBI taxonomy): domain Bacteria; kingdom Bacillati; phylum Actinomycetota; class Actinomycetes; order Pseudonocardiales; family Pseudonocardiaceae; genus Pseudonocardia; species Pseudonocardia sp. NPDC049635. The sequence goes on along the minus strand of NZ_JBFAON010000010.1, from coordinate 154,504 downwards.
CTCGACCAGGGTGTGCTGATCCGCGACGTCGGTGTCCCGGAGCGGCTGCGGGTCACGATCGGCACCCCCGAGGAGAACGACGTGTTCCTGCAGGTTGCAGGCGACCTCGCCATCAAGGAGCTCACATGACACGGGTGGGACGCGTCGAGCGCGTCACCAAGGAGACGTCGATCGTCGTCGAGATCGACCTCGACGGCACCGGGACCACCGACATCGACACCACGGTGCCGTTCTACGACCACATGCTGGACGCCTTCGGCAAGCACGGCTCGTTCGACCTGTCCGTGCGTGCCGAGGGCGACGTCGAGATCGACTCCCACCACACCGTCGAGGACGTCGCGATCGTGCTCGGCCAGGCGATCCGGCAGGCGCTGGGCGACAAGAAGGGCATCCGCCGCTTCGGCGACGCCTGGATCCCGATGGACGAGGCACTGGCGCACGCCGTCGTCGACGTGTCCGGGCGGCCCTACACGGTGTGCACCGGTGAGCCGGAGATGATGCGCGGCTTCGTCGTCGGCGGGCACTACCCGACCGTGCTGAACAAGCACGTGTTCGAGTCGCTGGCCTTCCACGGGCACCTGGCCCTGCACGTGCGGGTGCTGGACGGCCGGGACCCGCACCACATCACCGAGGCGGAGTTCAAGGCGGTCGCCCGCGCGCTGCGGGCGGCGACCGAGTCCGACCCGCGGGTCAGCGGGGTGCCCTCGACCAAGGGTGCGCTGTAGCGGGCGATCGGTGGGTGCCCGACGGCGACGGCACCGACCTCTGGCAAGCCGTGCTGTCCAGACTGCCCCCGCCGCAGTGACCAGCGCGGTCGGGGCGTCGGACGGTCACGCGCGCCGGCAGGAGATCAGCTCGGTCTCGGATCCGGTCGCGAGGTGCTTGTTGACGACGTAGGTCTGCCGGATGTGGCAGACGAGCGGGTCGCCCGAGCGAGCACCGGGGATCAGCTCGATCCGGTCGGAACGGACGAAGCCGGCCGACAGGGCGTCGGGGGGCCCGGGCGGGGACAGGCGTACCGACATGGTTCCGTCGGTCCCGTTGACGTACCTGACCCGGGCGGGGAACTCGCCCTCCCAGTGCTGTTCCCGGTTCAGCACGTACAGCACCACCAGCCCGGCGAGCACGACGGCGGCCGGGAGCACCAGGACGAGCAGGACGGTCCGTGATCGCGGCGGCCGGGCAGGCATGGCCCGTATCGTCCCGGCCCGCCCCGGTGCCGGACTCCGTAGCGGTACCGACACCGGGGCCCGGCAGCCGGGTCAGCCGGTCTCGACCGGGAGTGCGGCGTCGGCGGTCCACTCCGACAGGGACCCGTCGTAGACGGCGACCTCGGCCCCGCTGACGACGTACGCGGCGAACGCGGGCAGCGTCGCGGCGATCCCGCCGCCGCAGTAGGTCACCGCCCGGTCGGCACCGAGGATGCCGGCCTCCTGCAGCTTCGCCGCCAGCGCGTCGCGGTCGAGGAACCGCCCGGTGGCCGGGTCGAGCAGCTCGAACAGCGGCAGGTTGGCGCTGCCCGGGATCCGGCCGCGCCGGGAGTACGGGCTGATCTCCTGTTCGCCCCGGTAGGTGGCCGGGTCGAGGGCGTTGACCAGCACGCCGTCACCGCCGGCGCTGAGTCGACGGACCTCGTCGGTGGTCGCGAGCAGCTCGGGCCGCCAGCGCGGGGTGAACGTGGCCGCGGTCGGCGCGGGCTCACCGGACTCGGTCGGGTGCCCGGCGGCCGTCCACGCACCGAGACCGCCGTCGAGCACGGACACCGCGTCGTGCCCGAAGGCGCGCAGCAGCCACCACAGCCGGGTCGCCCAGGCGTTGCCCGCGGTGTCGTAGGCGACGACGTGGGTGCCTTCGCCGATGCCCAGCGCCCCGGCTGCGGCGGCGAACTGCTCCGAGGTCGGGACGGCGAGCGAGAACGGTGCCCCCGGGTCGGAGAACGCGTTGGGGATGTCGGCGAACACCGCGCCCGGGATGTGCGCGGTGCGGAAATCGTCGATGGCGGGTTCGACCTGGTAGGGCTCACCCTCGGCGGTGTTGGTCAGGCGGGTGGTGGCATCGACGACGAGGACGTCGGGCCCGGCGGCAGCGGCGAGGTCGTCCGCGGAGACGAGCGGGGGCAGGACGGGTGTCACGAGTGCTCCTTCGGTGTGCCGGCCCGCCGGTCCGCGCAGGTGCGTGGCCGGGTACCGGGCCGGTGCTGATGGTGTGCGGGGACGTTCTCCGGCGGCGCGGTCGCGGCGGTCGCGGCGTGCCGGCTCAGCGCGGACAGGCGGAGCCGGCGTGGACACGCATCAGGTCGACCCAGCGCCGCCGGGTGTGACCCGGGTGCCGGCACCGGCCGCGCCGCGGCGCGCGGCGGGAAGGCTGGAGGACGGCCACACGGCGAGGCTATGCCCTGCCGCGCAACACCCGCCAACCCGCGTGACGGCGTTCACGGACGGTCACCGACTCCGGTTCAGGAGACGCCCGCCTTCTCCTCGACCCGTTCCACCGAACCGACCAGCACCACGTAGGAGACGATGCCGGCCAGCGTCACCACGGTCATGTAGACGAACGCCGGGGCGAAGCTCGCGCCGTCCACCAGCAGGCCGATGACGATCGGTGTCGCGATCGACGACAGGTTGCCGATGAAGTTGAACATCCCACCGGTCAGTCCGATCAGCCGCTTTGGGGCCAGCGCGGAGACCAGCGACCAGGTGATCGACGCGAGCCCGTTGCCGAAGAAGGCGACCGACAGGAAGACGATCACCCAGGCCGTCGAGTCGGTGAAGTTCGCGCCGATCATCGCGGTGGTGAGCAGCAGACCGGTCACGATCGGTCCCTTGCGGGCGACCCCGAGCGATCGGCCGCGGCGGAGCAGGGCGTCGGACAGGAACCCGGAGAACAGCACGCCCACCAGGGCCGCGACGAACGGCAGTGCGGCCAGGAAGCCCGACTCGATGTAGTCCATCCCCCGGTAGTCCACCAGGTAGGTGGGGAACCAGGTGAGGAAGAACCACAGGGTCGAGGTCAGGCAGAACTGACCCAGGTAGATCCCCCAGAGCTTCCGGCGCCCGAGCACGGTCGACAGGTCGGCGCGGGTGATCCGGGCCCGCTCGGGCCGCTCGCGTTCCAGGTCGACCAGGCCGCCACCGGAGGAGATGAGCTCCAGCTCGGCGTCGTTCGCCCGGGAACCGCGCGGCTCCCGGTACCAGGCGTACCACGCCAGGCCCCACACGATGCCGATCAGACCGGTCACGATGAACACCCAGTGCCAGGTGAGCACGGCCTGCAGCCAGGACAGGAACGGCGTCAGCATCGCCAGGCCGATGAACTGGCCCGAGGTGTAGAAGCCGACGACGGAGCCGCGCTCCCGTTCCGGGAACCACGCCGTCGCCACCCGGTTGTTGATCGGGTAGGCGGGCGCCTCGAAGACCCCGACCAGCAGTCGCAGCGCGATCAGCGCGACGAAACCGCCGACCACTCCCATCAGCAGGGTGGCCAGCGACCAGAGGATCAGGCAGGCGGCGTACAGCACCCGGGGCGGGACCCGGTCGATCAGCCAGCCACCGGGGATCTGCAGGGCGGCGTAGGTCCAGCCGAAGGCCGACAGCAGCAGACCCTGCTGGGCGGGCGAGAGCTGCAGCTCCTCGGCGATCGCGGGCATCGCGATCGAGAGGTTGGCACGGTCCATGTAGTTGATGACGACGGTGACGAACAGCATCACCGCGATCGCCCACCTGGCCCGGGTGGCGGTGCGGGTCAGGCCGGCCCGGGACGACCCCGGTGTCGTCGTGGCGTCGGTCATGTCGCTCACCACTCGGCCACGGAGCCGTCGGCGTGCCGCCACACCGGGTTGCGCCACCGGTGCCCGACCTCGCTGCGCTGCCGCACGACCTCCTCGTCGACCTCGATGCCCAGACCGGGCCCGGACGGGATGGTGACGAAACCGTCGTCGTAGCGGAAGACCGAGGGATCGGCCACGTAGTCGAGCAGGTCGTTCGTGGTGTTGTAGTGGATGCCCAGGCTCTGCTCCTGGATGGTGGCGTTGTAGCAGCCCGCGTCGATCTGCAGGCACGCCGCGAGCGCGATCGGCCCGAGCGGGCAGTGCAGTGCCAGTGCCACGTCGTAGGCCTCGGCCAGGTGGGCGATCTTGCGCGCCTCGGTGATCCCGCCGCAGTGCGACGGGTCCGGCTGGATCACGTCGACCACCCCGGACGCGAGCACCTGCTTGACGTCCCAGCGGGAGTAGAGCCGCTCGCCGAGCGCGATCGGGATGGGGGAGTTGCGGAGCACGTCGGCGACCGCGTCCACGTGCTCGGACAGCACCGGCTCCTCGACGAACATCAGCCGGTACGGCTCCAGCTCGCGGAGCAGGACCTTCGCCATCGGCTTGTGCACCCGCCCGTGGAAGTCGACGCCGATCCGGACGTCCGGCCCGACCGCGTCGCGGACCGCGGCCACGTTCTCCAGGCAGCGGTCGATCTTGGCGAAGCTGTCCAGGTACTGCAGCTCCTCGGTGCCGTTCATCTTCACGGCCCGGAAGCCGCGGGCCACGACGTCCTTCGCGGCCTGTGCGGTCTGCGCGGGGCGGTCCCCGCCGATCCAGGAGTACACCTCGATCCGGTCGCGGACCCGGCCGCCGAGCAGCTCGTGCACCGGGACCCCGAACGACCGGCCGGTAATGTCCCACAGCGCCTGGTCGATCCCGGCGAGCGCGCTCATGTGGATGCCGCCGCCGCGGTAGAACCCGCCGCGGTACAGGACGGTCCAGATGTCCTCGATCTGCCGGGGATCGCGACCGACGAGGTAGTCGGCGAGCTCGGCGACACAGGCCCGGACGGACTCGGCGCGCCCCTCCAGGACGGGTTCGCCCCAGCCGACGGTGCCGTCGTCGGTCTCGATCCGGACGAACGCCCAGCGTGGCGGGACGGCGAACGTCGTCACTGACGTGATCTTCATGTGTTCCTCTTTCGCACTCAGCGGGTTGCGGCGACCAGGGTGCGCGCGCGGTCGCGGACCTGGACCGCGGTGTCTCCGGGGCGGTACAGGCAGGTGCCCAGCCCGGCGCCGGCCGCGCCGGCGGCCAGCCAGTCGGCGATGTCGGAGGCGTCCACGCCGCCGACCGGCAGCAGCGCGGTGCCGGCCGGCAGCACGGCGCGCCAGGCACGCAGTCCGGCGACGCCGACAGCGCCCGCCGGGAAGATCTTCAGCCGGTGGGCGCCCGCGGCCAGCGCGGTGAAGGCCTCGGACGGGGTGGCGACGCCCGGGTAGGACCTCAGGCCGAGCCGTACGGTCTCCTCGATGACGTCCGGGTCGGTGTTCGGGGAGACGACGATCCCGGCCCCGGCGTCGCGGGCCCGGACGACCTCGTCCGTGGTGAGGACCGTGCCGGCGCCCACCGGCACCGTGTCGCCGACGGCGTCCGCCAGCCGGGCGATGGAGGTGAACGGGTCCGGTGAGTTGAGCGGAACCTCGATCGCGTCGATCCCCTCCTCGACCAGCACGCGTGCGACGTCGACGACCTCGGGCGGGGTGATCCCGCGCAGGATCGCGATCAGTTCGGGCATCGGACCTCCTCGGTCGGGGTGAGCAGCCCGGCCGCGGCGGCGACCGACAGCAGGCCGCGGACGACGACGTCGTCGGGCACCTCCCGGACCCGCACCCCTCGGGTGGCGAGCGCGGTGCGGTAACGGCGGGACAGCCCGGGTGAGCCGCAGACGACGACCTCTCCGCCGTCCGGTGCGTACTCCGGGAGCAGCCCGGTGATCTCGTGGCCGATCAGGACGCCGGAGACGTAGTCGGGCAGTGCGGCGGGGGTGAGGTGCCCGTCGAGGACCAATGCCCGGGCGCCGAACAGGTCCACCATCAGGCCGCGGGACCCGGCCGCCGCGTCGAGCCCGCGCAGGAACGCGTCGTCGTCGCGGATGCGGTGGTCGTCGTGCGGGCCGTGACCGGCGGTCCGCCCCAGGATGCCGTGCGCCATCTCCAGCCCGAACAGCTCGCCGGTCAGGGTGGTGGTGAAACCGGTGACCGTGGAGCCGGTGACCCGGACCCATTTCGTGTGCGTGCCGGGGAGCAGGACGGTCCGCTCGGCGTTCAGGTGGGGGAGTTCGTCGAGGACCCCGAGCACCTGGGTCTCCTCTCCCCGCAGCACGTCGCCGGGACGCCCGCCGTCGGCTGCGACCCGCAGCCCGGGAACGACCCAGACCGCGGTGCCGGGGTGCGGGGCGCGGACCAGATCACCGGGTTCGGGGGCGAGCGCGGCGGGCGTCGTCCGGTAGCCGGCGTCGACCCAGCCCTGAGCGCTGCCGACCATGCCGCAGGCGAGGGCCGGCAGGTCCGGGCGTCCGGCGACCCAGTCGCCGCAGATGGTGCCGAAGGAGTCGGCGTAGGCGCGCGCCCGGGCCGAGGGGTCCGCCGGGTCGAGGTCGGCGGTGGTGTTCAGCAGACCGCCGACGGAGCTGCGGGTGTCGAGCACGCGTCCGGTGCGGTCGAGCAGCCAGGCGCGCTGGTTGGTCGTGCCCCAGTCGAGGGCGACGAGACCCGGCTCGGACGGGCGGTGGTCGGTCGTCGGCACGGCGGACACTCTGCGTACGGCATCCCGATAAAGCGAACACCATCCCGATATGTGCGACACTTCGCCGATGGACGGCACCGAACCCCCTCCCGGCACCCGGACCCTCGCCCGCGGGCTCGCCGTGCTCCGGGCGGTCGCCGCCGGTGCGGGTGACCTGCGTGCCGTCGTCGAGCACACCGGTCTCGGGCGCAGCACCGCGCACCGGCTCCTCCAGCTGCTGACGAGCGAGGGTTTCGTCCGCGGGGGAGGGGCGGCGCCGTACGGCCTCGGCCCGGCGCTGATCGAGCTCGGGTTCACCGCGCTGCACCGCAACCCGCTGCCGGTCGTGGCCCGGCCGGTGCTCGAAGAGCTGTCCGGGCGCGTGCTCGACACGGTCCATCTCGCGGTGGAGGACGGCGGTACCGCGCTCTATCTCGACAAGCTCCCCGGTTCCCGGGGCGCCGAGATGCGGTCCCGGGTCGGACACCGGATGCCGTTGACCCGCACCGGCATCGGCAAGGCGCTGCTGCTCGACACCCCGGACCGCTGGGAGGCGCTCTACGCGGCCGAGTCCGCCGTCGTACCGCAGGCGGCGCGGCTCCCGGAACCGGCGGCGTTCCGGGAGCGGATGAGCGGCTACGCCGAGCAGGACGCGGCGTTCGATCTCGAGGAGAACGAGCCGGGCATCCGGTGCGTCGCCTCCCCGGTCCGGGACGCCACCGGGCGGATCGCCGGTGCCGTCAGCGTGTCGGCGACCAGCCCGTACATGCCCGCCCGGCGGATGCGCGGGCTGGTGCCCGTGGTCCGGGCGGCGGCGGGCCGGATCTCGGCGGGCCTGGGCGGTCCCGGCCCGGCGGGCGGGCGCCCCCGGACCGGCCGGGGCGGCGGGCCTGCCGACTAGGCTGGGGGGCGTGGCACGGATCGTCGTCCTCGACTACGGCTCGGGAAATCTCCGCTCCGCCGAGCGGGCACTGGAACGCGTCGGTGCCGAGGTGACGGTGAGCTCCGACTACGACGCCGCGACCGAGGCCGACGGCCTGGTCGTCCCCGGGGTCGGTGCGTTCGCGGCCTGCATGCGCGGACTGCACGAGGTGCGCGGCCCCCAGATCATCGGCCGCCGGCTCGCCGGTGCCCGCCCGGTGCTCGGCATCTGCGTCGGGATGCAGGTGATGTTCGAGCGGGGCGTCGAGTTCGGCGAGGACACCGCGGGTTGCGGCGAGTGGCCGGGCACCGTCGAGCGGATCCAGGCCGACGTGCTGCCGCACATGGGATGGAACACCGTCCGGGCGCCGCAGGACAGCACCCTGTTCGCCGGTCTCGACGCCGACACCCGGTTCTACTTCGTGCACTCGTTCGGCGTCCGGCGCTGGGAGCTGGAGCCCTCGCACGCGATCGCGGCGCCGAAGGTCACCTGGACCCACCACGGCGAGGACGTGGTCGCCGCGGTGGAGAACGGCGCGCTCGCCGCGACCCAGTTCCACCCGGAGAAGTCCGGCGACGCCGGGGCCACGGTCCTCGAGAACTGGCTGAAGTCGGTCGCCTGACCCCGCTCCGGGCCCGGTCCGCGCGGTTCCGCGCCGTTCGCACGGGATCCGGTCCGGTGCGGACACGCCGGTCCCGTGCGAACGGGACGGCCCGCTCGGGTACCCGCGTCCGACGCCGCCCGACCGGGGCCGGGAGGTCGCTCGTAGGGTGGACCGGTGAGCTTCACGTTGCTTCCCGCGGTGGACGTGGCCGACGGCGCAGCCGTCCGGCTGGTACAGGGCGAAGCCGGTACCGAGACCGGCTACGGCGAGGCCCTGGAGGCCGCCCTGACCTGGCAGCGCGACGGCGCCGAGTGGATCCATCTGGTCGACCTGGACGCCGCGTTCGGCCGCGGCTCGAACGCTGAGCTGCTCGCCGAGGTGGTCGGCAGGCTCGACGTGAAGGTCGAGCTGTCCGGTGGCATCCGGGACGACGCGTCCCTCGACCGGGCGCTGTCCACCGGCGCCGCCCGGCTCAACCTGGGCACCGCCGCGCTGGAGCAGCCGCAGTGGTGCGCGAAGGTCCTCGCCGAGCACGGGGACCGGATCGCGATCGGGCTGGACGTCAAGCTGATCGACGGCAGGCGCCGGGTCGCCTCCCGCGGCTGGACCGCCGACGGGGGGGACCTGTGGGAGACCCTCGCCCGCCTCGACGCAGACGGCGCCGCCCGCTACGTCGTCACCGACGTGTCCAAGGACGGCACCCTCACCGGCCCGAACGTCGAGCTGCTCACCGAGGTCGCGAACGCCACGAGCGCCCCGGTCGTCGCCTCCGGCGGCATCTCCGAGGTGGCCGACCTGGTCCGGCTGGCCGAGGTCGCCGCGAGCGGGGTGAACATCGAGGGCTCGATCATCGGCAAGGCGCTCTACGCCGGCCGGTTCACGCTGCCCGAGGCCCTCGAGGCCGTGCGGAAGGTGGGTTGATGGGCGTCGCGGTCCGCGTCATCCCGTGCCTGGACGTCGACGCCGGGCGCGTCGTGAAGGGCGTCAACTTCAAGGAGCTGCGCGACGCGGGCGACCCGGTCGAGATGGCCAGGGTGTACGACGCCGAGGGCGCCGACGAGCTGACCTTCCTCGACGTCACGGCGTCGTCGGGGGAGCGCGCGACGATGATCGACGTGGTGCGGCGCACCGCGGAGCAGGTGTTCATCCCGCTGACCGTCGGCGGCGGCATCCGCACCCCGGACGACGTCGACCGGATGCTCCGCGCCGGTGCCGACAAGGTCGGGGTGAACACCGCCGCGATCGCCCGCCCCGAGCTGCTGCACGAGATGTCGCGCCGGTTCGGCTCGCAGTGCATCGTGCTCTCGGTCGACGCCCGGCGGGTCCCCGATGGCGAGAAGCCGCAGCCCTCGGGCTACGAGGTGACCACGCACGGCGGGCGCCGCTCCGCCGGGGTCGACGCGGTGGAGTGGGCGGCCCGCGGTCAGGAGCTGGGGGTCGGGGAGATCCTGCTGAACTCGATGGACGCCGACGGCACCCGCGCCGGTTTCGACCTGGAGATGATCGAGGCCGTCCGGAAGGTGGTGGACGTGCCGGTGATCGCCTCCGGCGGCGCCGGGTCGGTGGACCACTTCACCCCCGCGGTCCGGGCCGGTGCGGACGCGGTGCTCGCCGCGAGCGTCTTCCACTTCGGGCAGCTGAGGATCGGCGAGGTGAAGGACGCGATGCGGTCCGAGGGAGTGGAGGTCAGGTGAGCCTGTCCGAGCGCGTGCCGGTGAGCGACTCGAAGCTCGATCCGGCGATCGCGGCCCGGCTCAAGCGCGACGCCGACGGCCTGGTGTGCGCGGTCGTCCAGTCCCGGGCCGGTGAGGTGCTGATGGTCGGCTGGATGGACGACGAGGCCCTGTACCGGACGTTGACCACCGGTCGCGGCACCTACTGGTCGCGGTCCCGCCAGGAGTACTGGGTCAAGGGCGACACGTCCGGGCACGTCCAGCACGTGCACGAGGTCCGGCTGGACTGCGACGGGGATGCGCTGCTGGTGGTCGTGGACCAGGAGGGCCCGGCCTGCCACACGGGGACCAGGACCTGTTTCGACACCGACGTCCTGCTGGTCAGGGACGGCGCATGAGCACGACGTCCTGCTTGCCAGGGGCGGCGCATGAGCACGACGTCCTGCTTGCTCGTGCTCACCCGGTGGTCACCCAGCGGATCCCGGCGGTGATCAGCGTCCCGCCGGCCCGGACGACGGTGGCCTCGGTGACCGGCAGCCAGGGCAGCCGCAGCGGCAGCCGGGCCCAGCGCGGCAGCAGCCCGACCGACGCCGCGGCCAGCACCCCGTAGGGGACCCGGGCTGCGTGCGGCAGCGGCGGGTGCAGCAGCAGGAACCGGGCGGTGTCCCGGGCCTCGGGGGTGCCTGCCAGCTCGGGTCGGTAGTCGGCCAGCTGCTCGGCCAGTTCGGCGACGCTGCGCGGCGGGTCCGGTATCCCGAGCGCCCGGGCGACCCGGGCGGTGTCGGCGACGTAGCTGTCGCGGCCCGCCGCGTCGAGGGGGTCCCGCCCGTAGCGGTCGTGTGCGGCGAGGAAGCTGTCGATCTCCGCGACGTGCACCCAGCGCAGCAGGTGCGGATCGGACGCCGAGTAGCGGCGCCCGTCCGGGGCGACACCCTGCACCGTCGCGTGCACCCGTCTGATCCGCTCGATCACCCGCTGCGCCTCCAGGGCGGGGCCGAACGTGGTGGCGGCGAGGAAGTAGGAGGTGCGCTGCAGCCGTCCCCACGGGTCGCCGCGGAACCCGGAGTGCCCGGCGACACCGGCCATCGCGAGCGGGTGCAGCGACTGCAGCAGCAGCGCCCGGAGCCCGCCGACGAACATCGACGCGTCGCCGTGCACCCGGCGGACCGGGGCGTCCTCGGCGAACCAGCGCGGCCCCTGGGCACCGAGGATCCGGGCCCGCCTGGCGGAGCCCTCGTCTCCGGCGACCCGGGAGAAGACCGCCGCACCGGCCCGCGACCGCAGGGTCGCGAGCCGGTCGGTGACGGCCCCCGGGAGCCGTGGCGTGAGATCGACCATCCGTCCAGTGTGCGTGCCCGGCGCAGGTCCGGCCATGCGGATCAGGCGGCCACCTCGTCGCGGGTGCGGCCGCGGGTGAGCAGCAATGATCCGGCGACCACGATCGTGACGTTCGCGGCCAGTCCGACGAGCCCGGCCGGTACCCCGTAGAACGGGCCCCACCCGATCAGCGTCGCACCACCGGCGACGACGGCGCCCACGAGCATCCCCCAGAACGTCGGTCCGGCGCACATCCGCTTCCAGTACAGACCGAGGATGAACACCGGCGCCAGCTGGACGATCAGCTCGAACTTCAGCACGAAGATGCTGAACAGGGTCCCCGGCGGGTTCCAGGCGATCGCCAGCAGGCCGAACACCATCGCGACCCCGACCAGCTTGCCGACCACCACCTTGCGCCGATCGGAGGCGTCGGGGGCGATGTAGCGGCCGTAGAGGTCGCTCGACACCACCGAGGAGAACGCCAGCACCGCCGAGTCCGCGGTCGAGACGATCGCGCACACGATGCCACCGAACAGCAACACCATCAGCAGGTAGAACAGCACGTTGGTGGCGGCGACCTCGTTGGCGATGAGACCGACGAGCTGCTCGGACGCCGCGGTGTCCAGGCCGGGGAACAGCTGCAGGCCCGCGATGCCGACGACGAACACCACGCCGGTGGTGACCAGCGGCATCCACGCCATCAACGCGAGCGAGCGCTTGAGCGTCCGCTCGCTGCGGGCCGAGTACACGCGCTGGATCGCGTGCGGGTACACGGCGGCACCGAAACCGATCATGACGATCATCGCGAACCAGTTGACCGCGTCCGAGGTCTCCGGCACACCGACCAGCTCCGGTGAGGTCTCGGCCAGGTAGGTCGTCAGCGTCCCGAGCCCGCCGGTCAGGTACACCGCGCCGGCCAGCAGCGCACCGATACCGACGAGCATCGCGATGCCCTGCATGACGTCGGTCATCGCGATCGCCCGCATCCCGCCGGTCCACGAGTACGCCAGCATGACGACGATGAACCCGACCACGCCGACCTCGTAGGGGATCGTCTCCCCGGTCAGTCCCGCGATCCCGTGCCCCATCGCGACCAGCTGTTCGAGGACGTAGTTGCCGAGCCCCCACAGCATCAGCGCGATGGTCAGCAGGCTGAGCCGGGTGCTGCCGAACCGGTCGCGCACGAAGTCGGTCGGGGTGACGAAGCCCTTCTGCTTGGCGAGCACGTAGAGCCGCGGCGCGAAGAGCAGGTAGACCGCGATGACCGCGATCATGAACGGCACCGACTGCCACCAGAGGAAGCCCTCGCGGTAGGCCTGCGGCGGGTAACCGACGACCGAGTTGCCGCTGTACTGGGTGGCGTAGAGGGTGAAGAACAGGGTCACCATGCCCAGGCCGCCACCGGCGGTGAAGTAGCCGCGTGCGGTGCCGGTGCTGCCGCTGCGCCCGGCGTACCAGCCGATCCCCAGCATGATGACGGCGTAGGCGCAGAGGATCGCGATGCCGCTGGGACCGGCGAAGATCAGGTCGTTCACCGGCCCTCACCCGCCTTGCGGGCCGCGTCCGCCGCCGATTCGGCGGGTTCGGCGATGTTCCACCGCCGCATGCAGATCCAGGACACGAACCCGGCGAACGCCAGGGTGCTGGCGACCGAGATCGCGAACCAGAACGGCACTCCGAACACGAGTGGCTCGATCAACCCGGTCGGGTACCAGACCGGTGTCCCGGCGAGCACGATCACCAGCAGGACGGCGAACAGCCACGGTGACCGGACGGGTTCACGTTCCCCGGGCGGGGGCGTCGGTGCGGATCGGCGATGGTCCACGTCAGGTACTCCTCGGCGTCGTCGTCGGGGACTGGGTTGAGGGGGCAGGGTTCAGGGGGAAGGGTGTGCGTTGGTGACTGCGTCCCGGACGACCTCGCGGGCGGCCCGCAGGTGGGCGGTCATGACGGCGCGGGCCCAGTCGGCGTCGCCCGCCTCGATCGCCGCGACCAGGTCGCGGTGCTGGGCGAAGCTGCGGTCGAGCCGGTCGGGGGTGTAGCGCCGGATGGTGCTCTGCACGAGCGGTGCCTCGACGACGCGTGCGACGAGCTCCGGGAGCACCCGCCGACCGCCCGCGCGGTGCACCTCCCGGTGGAACTCCAGGTTGAGCCGGGTGATCGCGGGATAGTCGGGCGGCGTGCGCAGCGCCTCCATCCGGTCGCAGAGCGCGCGCAGGCGGTCGAGATCTGCGCGACCGGAGACGGCGGCACGGGCGGCGGCGTGCCCCTCGAGCACGACCCGCAGGTCGAACAGCTCGTCGAGGTCGTCGGCGTCCCACGCGACGACGACGGCGCCGCGCCGCGGGGCGATCTCGGCGAGGCCGTCGGCGGCGAGCCGGCGGATCGCCTCCCGGACCGGGGTCCTGCTGGTGCCCTGGGCGGCGGCGATCTCCTCCTCGCGCAGCCGGGATCCCGCGGTACGGACCCCGTCGAGGATCTCGGCCCGCAGCGTGGCGTGCACCCGGTCCGCCGCCTGCTCCCCGGCGTTCGGGACGTCGTCGTCCCCGGTCACGCGACCACCTCCATCGTGATTGTGCACAAAGTAAGGTGGCCGGTACCGACTTTTCAACCGTTGACGGCTGGATTACGGTGTGCAGGGGTAGAGATTGTGTACGAAAGTGTGGTGAGTAGCGCGGCAACCGCCAGCGCGAACCCGCCGAGCAGCCCGGTCAGGTCGGCGAACCCACGCAACGCCGCAGCGTTCCCGGCGCCGGCGATGCCCACCGCAGACGCGGTCGCCCACAGCCCGCCGGCGAACGGCACCGCGGTCCCGGTCCAGGCGGCGATCACGGCCACCGGTCCCGACCGGCCGACGGCGAGCGCGAGCACCCCGGCGACTCCGGCCGCGACCAGCACGGCCTGGACCGCCCCCACCACGACCCCGGTGAGCGAGGCCGACCCGGCCGCGTCGGCCAGGTGCAACAGCGCCGACAGCGTCCCGGCGGCGGCGCCGCCACCCGTGGTCGCACCCAGCAGCGGTCGTACCTGCTCCGGCACCGGCCCGGCCGTCACCGCCGCCGTCCACCAACGGTCCCGCGCGAACAGCGCGAACGCGGCGAGCAGGAAGAACCCCTGCCAGGCGAACCCGCCGTAGACCATCGGCGTGACCCAGCCGGCGAGTCCACCGCCCGGGGCGGCGGGGGTGAGCAGGGCGAGCGGGGCCACCACCGCGGCGGGCACCAGCAGCCCGGTCGCGATCCACGCCGGCAGCAGGACGACCACGGCCGGCGCACGTCGGGCCCACCGGGAGCCGAACACGGCGGCCAGCCCGGCCACGCACAGCGCGAGCAGCAGGGTGACGGTGTTGGCGGCCACCCAGGCGTCCTGCTGCAACAGGCCCGGGTCGTCGATCCCGACCGGGTTCCCGGTCAGCCAGGCGATCTTCAGGAACAGGTAGGGCAGCGTGCCCGCCGCGGCGGCGACGCCGAGGGCGCGCCGGACGGTGATCGTGTCGGTCATGCCGTCGAGCCTGCGCGGCACGCGCCCCGGGTGGATCCCGCCTGCGAGGGGATCGGCTCCCTCGCGGGAGGGAGCCCGCGCGGCGGTCGATCTGCCACGATCCTCGGGTGAGAGCTGGACGGGCCGCGCGTCGGGCACTGCACGTCCTGCTCGGCGCGGTGGTGCTGCTGCCCTACGCCGGGCTCGGCCTGCTGCTGGCCGGGATCGCCGATCAGGACTCCGGCGCCGGTCCGGTCGCAGCGGCCCTGCTGACCGTGCCCGCGGTGCTGGTCGGCGCGGGGGTGCTGGTGTTGCCGGGGGTGCGGGAGCTGGCGACGGTCGCCGCCCGCACGCTGCTCGACCCGGCACCGGGCGGGCTGCCCGACCCGGGGCCCGCACCGGGGGCCGCGGGGCGGCTGCGCGCCGCGGCGTGGCTGCTGACCTGCATCGCCTGCGGAGCGGTCGGGGCCGCGACAGTGCTCTTCGTCATCCCGCAGGCGGTCGGCCTGCTGCTCGCCCCCTGGCAGCCCCTCCCGGGCCTGCCGACGGGAGCGGCGGCCTGGTGGACGCCGGTCGCCGGCCTGGCGGTCCTGCCGGTCGCCGCCGTCGTCCCGGTGCTGCTGGGTGGCCTGCAGGCCCGGCTCGCACCGTGGTTCCTCGGCCCCACCCCGGCCGAGCGGCTCACCGCCGAGCTGGAACGCACCCGGCGGCGCGCCGACCGGCAGGCGGCTCAGGCCCGTCTGGCACGCGAGCTGCACGACTCGGTGGGGCACGCGCTGACCGTCACCACCCTGCAGGCCGGTGCCGCGGCGACCGTGCTGGAGACCGACCCGGCGTTCGTCCGGCGGGCCCTGGAGGCCATCGAGCGGACCGGTCGTGCCGCGCTCGACGACCTCGACCACGTCCTCGGCGTGCTCCGCGACAGCACCGACAGCACCGACGGCACCGACAGCACCGACGGCAGCGGGGGCCTGCGCACCCGCCCGGTGCACGATCTGGATGCGCTGGACGGCCTGCTCGCCGACACCCGGACCGCAGGGCTGGACCTGACCGCCGAGGTGGACGGCACCGCGGGGCTCCCGGCCACCGTGTCCCGGGAGCTGTACCGGGTGGCCCAAGAAGGCCTGACCAACGCCCTGCGCCACACCGGCCCGGGACCGGCGAGCCTGCGGCTGGCCCGCACCGGGGACGCGGTGGAGCTCCGGATCGTCAACCCGGTGGGTGACGCGCGGCCCGGTGGCCGGGCAGGGAGCGGGCTGGCCGGTGCCGCGGAGCGGATCACGCTGCTCGGCGGCACGTTCGCCGCCGGGCCCGACGACGGGTGGTGGGTGCTGCACGTGCGCCTGCCCACGAGCCGGGGAGGGACATGACGACCGGGGTGCTGCTGGTCGACGACGAGGAGCTGGTCCGCACCGGCCTGCGGGCCGTCATCGAGGCCGAGCCCGGTCTCGAGGTCCTCGGCGAGGCCGCTGACGGCGCCGAGGTCCCCGGCCTGGTCGGCCGGCTGCGGCCGGACGTCGTGCTGATGGACGTGCGGATGCCCGCGGTGGACGGCATCACCGCCACCCGCGAGCTGCTGCGCCGGCCGGACCCGCCGCGGGTGCTGGTGCTGACCACGTTCGGCCACGACCGCCACGTCTACGACGCGCTGCGCGCCGGGGCCACCGGCTTCCTGCTGAAGCGGACCCCGCCGCGGGACATCGTGCGGGCCGTGCACACCGTCGTGACGGGGGAGTCGTTGCTGTTCCCGGCCGCGGTCCGCGAGCTGGTCGCCGGTTTCGTGAGCGGCGGGGGCGACCGGCTCGCCGGTGCCGGTCTCACCGCCCGCGAGGGTGACGTGCTGCGGCTGGTGGCCAGGGGCCTGTCCAACGCCGAGATCGCCGCCGAACTCCACCTGGGCGTCGAGACGGTGAAGACGCACGTCGCCGGTGTGCTGGCGAAGACCGGTTCGCGGGACCGCACCCAGGCCGTCGTCGCCGCCTACGAGTCGGGCTTCGTCGACCCGCGGTTCCCGGCCGGGTAGCGGCCGGGCCTCACCCCGCCGTGGGCGCCCGGCGGGCTCGGGGACAATGAGGTGCATGACCGCGAGCCCCGCCACCACGTCCGTCCCCGTGGCCGCGTTGGGCGAGGTGAGCCCGAGCCGCGAGGAGTTCCGCGCGCTCGCCCGCGAGCACCGGGTGATCCCGGTCAGCCGCCGGCTGCTCGCCGACGACGAGACCCCGGTCGGGGTCTACCGCAAGCTGGCCCAGGGGGCAGCCGGGACGTTCCTGCTCGAGTCCGCCGAGAACGGGCGGTCCTGGTCGCGCTGGTCGTTCGTCGGGGCCCGCAGCGCCGCCGCGCTGACCGCCGTCGACGGCGAGCTGCGCTGGACCGGTGAGGTCCCGGACGGGCTCCCCACGACCGGTGACCCGCTGGACGCGCTCCGCTCGGTGGTCACCGAGCTGCACTCCGAGCCGCTGCCCGGGTTGCCGCCGCTGACCGGGGGGATGGTCGGCTACCTGGGCTACGACATCGTCCGCCGGGTGGAGCGGATCGCCGACCCGGACGATCCGGCGCTCGACGACCTGCAGCTCCCGGAACTGGTCATGCTGCTGGCCACCGACCTGGCCGCGCTCGACCACCACGAGGGCACGATCACGCTGATCGCGAACGCGATCAACTGGGACGCCACCGACGCCCGGGTCGACCAGGCCTACGACGACGCGGTCGCCCGGCTCGACCGGATGACCGGTGAGCTGGCGGCTCCGGCGGCGAGCACGGTGGCGGTGTACCGGCCCGGTGAGCCGGAGTTCACCCGGCGACGCACGCCGGAGCAGCATCACGCCGCGATCGAGGACGCGAAGGAGCAGATCCGGGCCGGCGAGGCCTTCCAGATCGTGCTGTCCCAGCGGTTCGAGATGCCGTGCCCGGCCGATCCGCTCGAGGTGTACCGGGTGCTGCGGACGACGAACCCGAGCCCGTACATGTACCTGCTGCAGCTGGAGGACGCGTCCGGCGGCGAGCCGTTCTCGATCGTCGGGTCCAGCCCGGAGGCCCTGGTCACGGTGCTCGACGGGCGGGCGACGACGCACCCGATCGCCGGCACCCGCTGGCGCGGGGCCACCGAGGAGGAGGACCGGCAGCTGGAGAAGGACCTGCGCGGCGACGAGAAGGAACGCGCCGAGCACCTCATGCTGGTCGACCTGGGCCGCAACGATCTGGGCCGGGTCTGCGAGCCGGGCACGGTGACCGTCCGGAACTTCTTCGAGATCGAGCGCTACAGCCACGTGATGCACCTGGTGTCGACGGTGACCGGACTGCTGCGCGGGGACCGGACCGCCTTCGACGCCGTTCTCGCCTGTTTCCCCGCGGGGACCCTGTCCGGCGCGCCGAAGGTGCGGGCGATGCAGGTCATCGACCGGCTGGAGCCGACCCGGCGCGGGCAGTACGGCGGCATCGTCGGCTATCTCGACTTCGCGGGCAACGCCGACACCGCGATCGCCATCCGCACCGCGATGATCCGCAGCGGGACGGCGTACGTGCAGGCGGGTGGCGGGATCGTCGCCGACTCGGACCCGGCCGCCGAGGACGCCGAGTGCCTGAACAAGGCCAGGGCGGTGCTCTCGGCCGTCGCGGCCGCGGGCTCGCTGCGGCCGCCCGGGGGCACCCCATGACGGCCGCGCCCGCGGCCCGCGACGACCGCCGCGCACTCGGGACCGTGGTGCTCGGCCTGCTCGCCGGGGCCGCGGCCCTGTGGGGATCCGGTACCGCGCCGTGGTTCACCGTCGACGTGCCCACCGCGACCCGCGGCACGGTCGTGGCGTCGGCGACCGGCGCGCAGCTGCAGCCCGCCGTGACCGCGGTGGCCGCGCTGCTGGTCGCCGCGGTCGCCGCGCTCGTCGCGCTGTCCGGGATCGCCCGCCGCCTGCTGGGGGTGCTCATCGGGCTCGGCGCGGTCGCCGCGGTCGTGCTGACCGTGCGGCTGCTGGCCGTCCCGCCGACCCCGGCCGAGCTGGCCTCCGCGCGCGCCGGCCTGAACACCGGCGGTGCGCCGGAGGGCATCGGTGCGGTGCAGGCGACGCCCTGGCCGTGGCTGGCGGTCGCCGGGGGAGCGGTCGCGATCGTCGTGGCGGCGCTGCTCGTGCTCCGGGAGCGCCGGCTGCCGCGGCTCGGCGCGCGCTACGCCGCACCGGGGGCGAAGCCGCCCGAGACGGACCCGGACCGGGCGGCCTGGGAACGGCTCGACGCGGGCGGCGACCCGACCGTCGGACCTCGTGAGAGCGACAACTAGCATGACGCCGACGACCGGGCGGAGCGCCGGTGGAGGAGGAATCGACGCGGTGGGCCAGAACGAGGACGGCGGGCGCGTGCCGAGCGTACTGGAGTCCATCGTGGACGGGGTCCGCGCGGACCTCGCCGAGCGGGAGCGTGCCGTCGACCTGGCGGAGATCAAGCGCCGGGCCGCCGCGGCCGTGCCGCCGCGGGACGCGATGGCCGCGATGCGCGAGCCGGGCGTCGGGGTGATCGCCGAGGTCAAGCGGGCCAGCCCGTCGAAGGGGGTGCTCGCCGACATCGCGGACCCCGCGGAGCTGGCCGAGGCGTACGCCTCCAACGGCGCCCGGATGATCAGCGTGCTCACCGAGCAGCGCCGGTTCGGCGGATCGCTCGCCGATCTCGACGCGGTCCGCGCCCGGGTGGACGTCCCGGTGCTGCGCAAGGACTTCATCGTGACGCCGTACCAGGTGCACGAGGCCAGGGCGCACGGCGCGGACGTGGTGCTGCTGATCGTCGCGGCGCTGGAGCAGCCGGTGCTCGAGTCGCTGCTCGACCGGGTCGAGTCGCTCGGCATGACCGCTCTGGTCGAGGTGCACACCGAGGAGGAGTGCGACCGCGCGCTGGAGGCCGGGGCGAAGCTGATCGGTGTGAACTCGCGCAACCTGCACACGCTCGAGGTGAACCGCTCGGTCTTCGGCCAGATCGCGCCCGGCCTGCCGTCCCACGTGATCAAGGTGGCCGAGTCCGGGGTCCGCGGCCCGGGCGATCTGCTCACCTACGCCGGATGGGGTGCCGACGCGGTGCTCGTCGGCGAGGGGCTGGTCACCAGCGGTGACCCGGCGGCCGCGGTCCGCGGGCTGGTCGCGGCGGGTTTCCACCCGTCCTGCAGCCGCACCGGAGCCTGAGATGCTGACCGCCGCCCTCGCGTCCATCCCCAGCCCGGACCGCGGGGTGTGGCATCTCGGCCCGATCCCGATCCGGGCGTACGCGCTCTGCATCATCGCCGGTATCGCGGTCGCCCTGTGGTGGGGCGAGCGGAGGCTGGTGGCCCGTGGCGGGCGACCGGGCACCGTGCTCGACGTCGCGGTGTGGGCGGTCCCGTTCGGCCTGCTCGGCGGGCGCCTCTACCACGTCGCCACCGACTGGCACGTCTACTTCGGACCCGGTGGCGACCCCTGGGGCGCGCTGGCGATCTGGAACGGCGGGCTCGGTATCTGGGGTGCGATCGCCCTCGGTGGTGTCGGGGCCTGGATCGGCTGCCGCCGGCACGGCGTGCCACTGCCGGTGTTCGCCGACGCCGTCGCGCCGGGCATCGTGGTGGCGCAGGCGATCGGGCGGCTCGGGAACTGGTTCAACCAGGAGCTCTACGGCGGCCCGACCACGCTGCCGTGGGGCCTGGAGATCTACCGCCGGGTCGATCCGGCGACCGGCCTGGAGGACCCGCTCGCCGGTGTCGCGCTGGACCCGACGCCGATCGCGGTCGTGCACCCGACCTTCCTCTACGAGCTGCTGTGGAATCTCGCCGTCGCGGCGCTCGTCGTGTACGCGGACCGGCGCTTCCGGCTCGGCCACGGCCGTGCGTTCGCCGTCTACGTCGCCGGATACACCTTCGGCCGGTTCTTCATCGAGATGATGCGCACCGACCCGGCCACCCGGGTCCTCGGCGACCTGCGGATCAACGTGGTCGTGTCCGCGGTGCTGTTCGCCGGGGCGATCGCCTACATCGTGCTCGCGCCGAAGGGCCGCGAGGAGTTCTCCCAGGCGGATCCGGAGGAGAGGCCCGCGACCCGGGAGGACGCGTGAACGCCTTCGAGGGCTTCGGTGAGGGCGCCGTCGAGTTCTACGACGGGCTGCTCGCCGACAACTCGAAGGCGTACTGGACCGACCAGCGCGCGATCTACGAGGCGGACGTCCGCGGCCCGATGAACGCGCTGCTCGCCGACCTGGAGCCCGAGTTCGGCCCCGGCAAGGTGTTCCGCCCGCACCGCGACGTCCGGTTCTCGGCCGACAAGACGCCCTACAAGACACACTGCGGCGGTTATGCAGCCCCGTTCTACGTGGAGGTCTCCTCGGAAGGGCTGTTCGCCGCGGGCGGTTACTACCGGATGGCGGCCGACCAGCTCGCCCGGTTCCGGACCGCGGTCGACGACGAGCGCCGCGGCGAGGACCTCCGGGCCCGGCTGATCGCCGCCGAGCGCGACGGCCTGACCCTCGGCGGGGAGACCCTCGCGACCCGCCCGCGCGGCACCGATCCGGCGCACCCACGACTGGACCTGTTGCGGCACAAGGGGATCTTCGTGTTCCGCCGCTGGCCTCCGGACGATGTGCTGCACGGGCCCCGGGCCCGTGACCGGGTTCGGAAGGTCTGGTGCGCCGCGCGACCGGTCACCGAGTGGCTCGACGACCACGTCGGGCCGACGGAGCAGCCGCGCCGCTGAGCGCCGGACGGTCGCTCGGCCCGGACACCACCGGCGGAAAGCCCCCGGGCCGGGCTCCCGGGGTGTGCGTCCGGACGTTTCCGCTCACCTGGTGAGCGGAAACGCGCCGACCGACATTCCCGTCCCGGCCTCGCCGGCTGTCCGGCTCGTCCGCCGGAGCGCCCCCCGTCCGCCGGAGCGCCCCCCCGTCCGCCGGAGCGGCCCGTCCGTGCGCCCGGAGCGCCCGCCCGGGCACTCAGCCGGCTCGTGTCCTGGACCGGTCGAACAGGGCGTACAGGCCGATGCCGAGGACGGCGCCCGCGACGTCGGCGAGCCCGTCCAGCAGGTCCCCGCTGCGGCCCAGCGGCAGCAGCGCCTGCAGCACCTCGGAGGCAGCGGCGTAGACCACCAGACCGGCCAGCAGCGGCCACGCGCGGATGCCCGCCATCCGCCCGGTGACCGCGAGCAGGGCGAACACCGCGAGATGGACGACCTTGTCGGTGCCCGGGGGCGCGGCCGGGACTCCGGCGGCCGGGGTGAACAGCACCACCAGGCTCAGCAGCAGCGCGAGGACGAAGGGCTGGACACGCACCGGCCCAGTCTGCCGGTCGTCCCGGCGGGGCACGCCGACCGGCCCGTTCACCGGCCCGGACACCGTCGGCGCCACGGCCCGCACCGGACACCGACAGGCCGCGTCGAGAGAACCTGATCGTTCCAGAACGGCGCTAGGGTGGGCGCCGTGACACGTCGAACCAAGATCGTCTGCACCATCGGTCCGGCCACCGCGACACCGGACCGGATCCGCGACCTCGTCGACGCCGGGATGGACGTGGCTCGGCTCAACTTCAGCCACGGTGACCGCGAGGACCACAAGCAGGTCTACGACATGGTCCGCGCCGCGGCCGACGCCACCGGTCGTGCGGTGGGGATCCTGGCCGACCTGCAGGGGCCGAAGATCCGCCTCGGCAGGTTCGCCGACGGACCCACCGAGTGGCGCACCGGGGAGGAGGTCCGGATCACCGTCGACGACGTCGCCGGCACCCACGACCGTGTCTCCACCACCTACAAGGGCCTCGCACAGGACGCGAAGGTCGACGACCGGCTGCTGGTCGACGACGGCAAGGTCGGCCTGCGGGTCGTCGCGATCGAGGGCAACGACGTGGTCTGCCGGGTCACCGAGGGCGGCCCCGTCTCGGACAACAAGGGCCTGAACCTGCCGGGGATGAACGTCACCGTGCCCGCGCTGTCGGAGAAGGACATCTCCGACCTGGAGTTCGCGCTCTCGCTGCGGGTCGACGTCGTCGCGCTGTCCTTCGTGCGCAGCCCCGCGGACATCGACCTGGTCCACAAGATCATGGACAACTCCGGCCGCGGCCGGGTCCCGGTGATCGCCAAGCTGGAGAAGCCCGAGGCCGTCGACAACCTGGAGGCCGTCGTCCTGGCCTTCGACGGGATCATGGTCGCCCGCGGCGACCTCGGTGTCGAGCTCCCGCTGCAGAACGTCCCGCTGGTGCAGAAGCGGGCCATCCAGATCGCCCGGGAGAACGCCAAGCCGGTCATCGTCGCCACCCAGATGCTGGACTCGATGATCGCCAACTCGCGCCCGACCCGGGCCGAGGCGTCGGACGTGGCGAACGCGGTGCTCGACGGGACCGACGCGGTGATGCTCTCCGGCGAGACCAGCGTCGGGCGGTACCCGATCAAGACCGTCCGGACGATGGCCGAGATCGTCGAGGCCGTCGAGGCAGGCCCGGCGACGGTGCCACCGCTGAACCACGTGCCGCGGACGAAGCGCGGCGTGCTGTCCTACGCCGCCCGGGACATCGGCGAGCGGCTCTCCGCACGGGCGCTCGTCGCGTTCTCCCAGTCCGGCGACACCGTGCGCCGGCTCGCCCGGTTGCACACCCGGCTGCCGCTGCTCGCCTTCACCCCGGAGCCCGCGGTGCGCAGCCAGCTCGCGATGACCTGGGGGGTCGAGACCTTCCTGGTCGACAAGGTCGACTCCACCGACGCGATGGTCCGCCAGGTCGACCACGCGATCCTGTCCATCGGCCGGTTCAAGCCGGGTGACCTGGTGGTGATCGTGGCCGGTTCGCCGCCCGCCACCGTCGGCTCGACCAACCTGATCCGGGTGCACCGTCTCGGCGAGGACGACCACGCCTGAGGAACCGGCATACTCCGTCCCCGTGAGTGCCGATCCCGGATCCCTGCCCGGACCGACCGCCGTCGACGGTGTCCCGCGTGGCCAGGCCGTGCTCGACGACCTGGTAGCGCTGCTCGACCTGGAACGTCTGGAGGAGAACCTCTTCCGCGGGGTCAGCCCACCGGTCTCGCTGCCCAGGGTGTTCGGCGGTCAGGTGGCGGGGCAGGCGCTCGTCGCGGCCGGCCGCACGGTCCCCGACGACCGCGGGGTGCACTCGCTGCACGCCTACTTCATCCGGCCGGGGGACCCGAGCATCCCGATCGTCTACGAGACCGAGCGGGTGCGCGACGGCCGCTCCTTCACCACCCGGCGGGTGCTGGCCGTGCAGCGTGGTGAGGCGATCTTCGCGCTGTCCGCGTCGTTCCAGCTGGAGCAGCACGGGCTGGTGCACTCCGAGCCGATGCCGGCCGGTGTGCCCGCCCCGGACGAGGTGGACGACCTGGGGGCCCGTGCGCTGCGCGGCGACGGCGGCTGGATGGCCGGCCTGCCCCGGCCGCTGGACATCCGGCTGATCGACGAGCCGCCCGCGTCACACTCCACCGGGCCGACCGAGGAACCGACCCGGCTCTGGCTGCGCGCCGACGGTGAGCTGCCCGACGACCGGCTGCTGCACGTCTGCCTGCTCACCTACGCCAGCGACCTGACGCTGCTCGGCTCCGTCCTCGCCCGCCACGCGAAGCCCACCGGTGAGGTGCAGATGGCCAGCCTGGACCACGCCATGTGGTTCCACGAGCCGTTCCGGGCCGACGAGTGGCTGCTCTACGAGTGCTACTCACCCGCCGCCTCGGGCGGCCGGGGACTGGCCAGGGGGCGGTTCTTCACCGAGGACGGCCGGATGGTCGCGACCACCATGCAGGAGGGCCTGGTCCGGGTCCGGGGCCCGAGGGGACAGTGATGATCACCGAGGCGGACGTGTCGGTCCCCAGCGTCAACGGCGGGCGGCTGCCCGGGTTCCTGGCCCGGCCGGAGGGCGGCGACACGCCCGGGCCGGCCCTGGTGATGATCTACGAGATGCTCGGGATGACCCCGGAGATGCGCCGGATCGCCCGGGACCTCGCCCGTGAGGGCTACACCGTGCTGATCCCCGACCTGTTCGCGCGTGGCCGGGTCAAGCCGCTGTGCGTGGCCTCCACGATGACGACGATGGCGACCGGCCGGGGCGCCGCGCTGGGTGAGTGCGAGTCGGCCCGGCGCTGGCTCGCCGGTCAACCCACCGTGGACGCCGACCGGATCGGCGTCATCGGGTTCTGCATGGGCGGCGGGTTCGCGCTGCTGCTGTCGGGTACCGGGCTGTACCGGGTCGCCGTGCCGTTCTACGGCCGCACCGCCGCCCGGGTGGAGCCGCTGTGCCCGGTGGTGGCCAGCTTCGGCGGCCGCGACCTGGAGTTCGCCGACGGCTATCCGCAGCGGTTGGCGGCCGATCTCGCCGAGCGCGGGATCCCGCACGACGTGAAGGTCTATCCCGAGGCCGGCCACTCCTTCATGACCCGGACACCGGGTGTCACCGGGTCGCTCGCCGCACGGACGCCGATGCACCTGGAGTACCACGAGCCGTCCGCGACGGACGCGACCGCGCGGGTGCTGGCCTTCCTGGGCGAGCACCTGTGACGCGGCCCCGGTGGTGCGGGCAGGATGGGCCGGGTGAGTGAGAGCCAGCAGCAGGACCGCGCCTGGGGGTTCCGCACCCGGGCCGTGCACGCCGGGACGGTGCCGGACGGGGCGACCGGTTCGCGGGCCGTCCCGATCCACCAGACCACCAGCTACGTCTTCCGGGACACCGACGACGCGGCGTCGCTGTTCGCGCTGCAGAAGTACGGCCTGATCTACTCCCGGATCGCGAACCCGACCGTCTCCGCGCTGGAGGAACGCCTCGCCAGCCTGGAGGGCGGCATCGGTGCGGTGTGCACGGCCAGCGGCCAGTCCGCCGAGTTCCTGACCTTCGCGGCGCTCGCCGGTGCGGGGGACCACGTCGTCGCCGCGGCCGGGTTGTACGGCGGGACGATCACCCAGCTCGACGTGACGCTGCGCCGGTTCGGTGTGGACACGACCTTCGTCCCGGGCACCGACCCGGCCGACTACGCCGCCGCGATCCGGCCGCAGACCAAGCTCGTGTTCGCCGAGGTCGTCTCCAACCCCGGTGGTGAGGTGGCCGACATCACCGGGCTGGCGCAGGTCGCGCACGCCGCCGGGCTGCCGCTGATCGTCGACGCGACGCTGGCCACGCCCTACCTGTGCCGGCCGATCGAGCACGGCGCCGACATCGTCATCCACTCGGTCACGAAGTTCCTCGGCGGGCACGGCACCACCCTCGGCGGTGTCGTCGTGGAGGCGGGCACGTTCGACTGGGGCAACGGCAACTTCCCCGGGATGACCGAGCCGGTCCCGTCCTACGGTGGGCTGACCTGGTGGGGCAACTTCCAGGAGCTCGGTTTCCTGACCAAGCTGCGCGCCGAGCAGCTGCGTGACGTCGGTGCGACGCTGTCGGCGCACTCGGCGTTCCTGCTGCTGCAGGGGGTCGAGACGCTGCCGCAGCGGATGGCGGCGCACGTCGCGAACGCGCAGCGGGTCGCCGAGTGGCTGGAGGCCGATCCGCGGGTGTCCTACGTCACCTACCCGGGCCTGGCATCGCACCCGCACCACGGGCGGGCCGCGCGCTACCTGCCGGACGGGCCCGGCGCGGTGTTCTCCTTCGGGGTCGCCGCACCGGCCGGGGGCACGCAGGGGAGCCGGGCCGCCGGTGCCCGGTTCATCGAGGCGGTGCAGCTGTGCAGCCATCTCGCCAACGTCGGCGACGCCCGCACGCTGGTGCTGCACCCGGCGTCGACGACCCACCAGCAGCTCACCCCGCAGCAGCTGGAGCAGGCCGGGGTGCCGGGGGACATGATCCGCATCTCGGTCGGCCTGGAGGATCCCGAGGACATCCTCTGGGACCTCGACCAGGCCCTCACCGCGGCGATCAAGGAGACCACGTGAGCTCGGAGCCGACCTGGGAGAACCCGCCCGCCGTCCGGCGACAGCAGATCCTGCACGAGACCCGCACGGTCGCGGTCGTCGGTGCCTCGGCCAACCCGGCGCGGGCGAGCAACTTCGTCGCGACCTATCTGCTCGCCTCCACCGGGTACGAGGTCCACTTCGTGAACCCGAACGCGACCGAGATCCTCGGCAGGCCGGTGCATCGCTCGCTGGCCGAGCTACCGGTCGTCCCGGACCTGGTCGACGTGTTCCGCAGGCCCGCCGACCTGGCGGGCGTGCTGGACGAGGTGCTGGCCCTCGACCCGCTCCCGCGCACCTTCTGGTTGCAGTTCGGCCTGTTCGACGCCGATCTCGCCCGCCGGGCTGAGGCGGCCGGGCTGGAGGTGGTGATGGACCGCTGCCTCAAGGTCGAGCACGCCCGGTTCGCCGGTGGGCTGCACCTCGCCGGGTTCAACACCGGGGTGATCAGCTCCCGGCGCCGGGGCTGACCGGGCCCGGCCCGGCCCGGCGGCCGTAGGTGAGCGTGCGCAGCAGGGTCTCGGCCGGTCCACGCCGGCCTGCCCGTCCTGACGCGGCCGCGACCAGCACCGTCACCGACCACACCCCGATCCCGCACAGGGTGGCCGCCCACACCGGCAGCCCCGCGCCGAGGCCCAGCGTCCACGCCGGGAACAGGGCGACGAACGCGACCGACTGGGCGAGGTAGGCCGACAGCGACCGCTGCCCGGTGGCCAGCAGCGCCGTGCCCAGCGGCCCCGGCCCGCCCCGCCCGGCCCAGCGGGCCGCGACGAGCCCGGCGGCGGCCGCGTACCCGATCCCGGCGGCGTATCCGGACAACGCCTGGATCGGCCCGGCCAGCAGGCCCCCGAGCGTGCCCGGCTCCCACACCCCGGCCGCGACCAGGGCGAGCGGCAGCCCGCCCAGGAGCCCGGCCGTGATCCCCGCGGTGGCGGCGCCGGCCAGCTTCCGGCGGTACCGGACCGGGTCGTCCCACCACCCGGCGCGGGCCAGCAGGACCCCGATCGCGACCGCTCCGGCGAGCGCGAGCGCGTTGATCGGCAGGAACCCGAAGAGCCATTCGCCGAACCGGGCGGAGAGCGCCGCCGCGGCCGAGTCGGTGACGTTCGACGGGGTGCCCGACGCGACGTCGGCGCTCGTCGTCGCGACCGGCAGGTAGAGCAGGCAGCTGACCGCGATCGTCGCGGCGGCGGTGGCCGCCAGCGCGGCCGTGCTGCCGCGCACCAGCAGCCCGGCGAGCACCATCGCCAGCAGCCCGTACGCGGCGACGATGTCGCCGGACCACAGCAGGATCGCGTGCGCCGCCCCGATCCCGAACAGCGCGGCACCCCGGCGGCGGACCAGAGCGACGACCGGGGCGCCGGCGGGCCGCCCGGGCTCGGTCCGGCGCCGCGCCAGCATCGCGATCCCGTAGCCGAACAGCATGCCGAACAGCGGGTAGGCGCGGCCGTCGACCACCATCAGCTGCACGGCGGCGAGCACGGCGTCCGCGCCGGCCAGGTCCTGCGGGTAGCCGCGCACCCCGATCCCGCGGTCGTGCACGAAGGTGTGGGCGTTCGCCACCGCGATCAGCAGCAGCGCCGCCCCGCGGGCCAGGTCCGGGGCCGCGGAACGCCTCGACACCGGGAGTGCACGCACCGCGCGGACGCTACCGGGTGTGGTTCCGGCCACCTGGAGCGCTCCGGTGTGCTCCCCGTCGCGGCGATCCGGGGCGCACCGGGCTAGGGTCCGGCACGTGTCTGCTACCCCAGTTACCGTCACCGTCACCGGAGCCGCTGGCCAGATCGGTTACGCGCTGCTCTTCCGGATCGCCTCCGGGCAGCTACTGGGGTCCGACACCCCGGTGAAGCTGAACCTGCTGGAGATCCCGCAGGCCGTCAAGGCCGCCGAGGGCACCGCCATGGAGCTCGACGACTGCGCCTTCCGGCTGCTGCGCGGCATCGACATCTACGACGACGCGAAGGCCGCCTTCGACGGCGCCAACGTCGCCCTGCTGGTGGGCGCCCGCCCGCGTACCAAGGGCATGGAGCGGGGCGACCTGCTCGAGGCCAACGGCGGGATCTTCGGCCCGCAGGGCAAGGCCATCAACGACGGCGCCGCCGACGACATCCGTGTCCTGGCCGTCGGCAACCCGGCCAACACCAACGCCCTGATCGCCCAGGCCGCCGCACCGGACGTCCCGGCCGAGCGGTTCACCGCGATGACCCGCCTGGACCACAACCGTGCGCTGGCCCAGCTCGCGAAGAAGCTCGGGGTCGAGCTCGACGAGATCCGCAAGCTCACGATCTGGGGCAACCACTCGGCCACCCAGTACCCGGACCTGTTCCACGCCGAGGTCGGCGGCAAGATCGCCGCCGAGCAGGTCGAGCGGGACTGGCTGGAGAACGAGTTCATCCCGACCGTCGCCAAGCGCGGTGCCGCGATCATCGAGGCCCGGGGCGCGTCCTCGGCGGCGTCGGCCGCGAACGCCGCCATCGACCACGTCTACGACTGGGTCAACGGCACCCCGGCCGGCGACTGGACCTCCGCAGCGATCCCCTCGGACGGCTCCTACGGCGTCCCGGAGGGGCTGATCTCCTCGTTCCCGGTCACCTCCGAGAACGGCGAGTGGAAGATCGTCCAGGGCCTGGAGATCGACGAGTTCTCCCGCGCGAAGATCGACGCGAGCGTCGCCGAGCTCGGCGAGGAGCGCGACGCGGTGCGCAAGCTCGGCCTGCTCTGACCCGTCCGGCCCGGGACCTCCGTTCGCCCCGGCCCGCACCCGCTGCAGCAGGTGCGGACCGGGGCGCTCTGGTGTGCGGCTCAGCCGATCCGGTCGCCGGTCGCCCCGTCGAACAGGTGGGTGCGGGCCGGGTCGGGGACCAGGTGCAGCGTCTCGCCCGGCGCGGGCGGGGTGCGCGGGTCCACCCGCACGACCAGCGGCGTGTCCGAGCCGGTGAGGGTCCCGTAGACGTAGGCGTCCGCGCCCAGTTCCTCGACGACGCCGACGGTGACCGCCAGACCGTCCTCGCCCGAGGAGGTGGGGGCCAGGTGCTCCGGGCGCACTCCGACGGTCACGGTCGGACCGGGGACCGATCGCGGCAGCGGGATCCGGACCCCGCCGAGCGACACCGCGTCCCCGTCCACCGGCGCGGTCACCAGGTTCATCGCCGGTGAGCCGACGAACCCGGCGACGAAGGCGTTCGCCGGGCGGTCGTAGAGCTCGCGGGGTGCCGCACACTGTTGCAGCACGCCGCGATCGAGCACCGCCACCCGGTCGCCCATCGTCATCGCCTCCACCTGGTCGTGGGTGACGTAGACGGTGGTGACGCCGAGCCTGCGCTGCAGCCCGGCGATCTGCGTACGCGTGGACACCCGCAGCTTGGCGTCCAGGTTGGACAACGGCTCGTCCATGCAGAACACCGCGGGCTCGCGGACGATGGCCCGGCCCATCGCGACCCGCTGCCGCTGCCCGCCGGACAGCGCCCGCGGCTTGCGGTCCAGCAGCGGGACCAGATCCAGGATCTCCGCGGCCTGCCGTACCCGCCGGTCGATCTCGGCGCGCGGCCGGCCGGCGTTGGTGAGCGCGAAGCCCATGTTCGCGGCGACCGTCATGTGCGGGTACAGCGCGTAGTTCTGGAACACCATCGCGATGTCGCGGTCCTTCGGGCGGACGTCGGTCACGTCGCGGTCACCGATCCGGATCGCGCCGTCGTCGACGTCCTCCAGGCCGGCGAGCATCCGCAGCGAGGTCGACTTGCCGCAGCCCGAGGGGCCCACGAGCACCAGGAACTCGCCGTCGGCGATCTCCAGGTCGAGCGCGTCGACCGCCGGGGCCGGGGCGCCGGGGTAGATCCGGGTCGCCGACGCGAAGGTGACCGCGGCCATCAGATGTTCGGCTCGACGTCGGCGGCGTAGATGCCTTCCAGCGTGCCCTTGAGGGCGGTCAGCTCGGTCTGCACGTCGGCCCGCTGGTTCAGGATGTTCGCGCAGGTCCGGGCGATCTCCTGGTCGGCACCGGGGAAGAAGGCGCGGGCCCGGTCCTGGGTGCGGGTCACCTCCAGCTGGTCGATCGCGACCTGCCGCAGCGGCGACTCCGCCAGCAGCGACGAGACGTCCGAGGAGTTGCGGATCGGCAGGTAGCCGGTCGCCTGCGACAGCAGCACCGCGTTCTCCGGTGAGGTGAGGAACTTGACGAAGGTGGCCGCCGCGAGCTGGCGCTCCGGTTCGATCCCGGCCGGGATGCCGAGCCCGGCGCCGCCGGTCGGGCAGACCGGGCCGTCGACCGGGCCGGCCGGCAGGAAGCCGGCGCCCAGCTCGAAGTCGGCAGCATTGAGGATGGTGACCAGGCTGCCGGTGGAACCGACGGTGGCCGACGCCGCCCCGGCCGCGAGGTCGGTGGTGCTCTCGGTCCCGGCGACGCCGGCCCACCCGCCGGTGTAGACGGCGTCGGCGAGGAACCCGATCGCGCGGACCGCCTCCGGGGAGTCGCAGGTGACGGTCCAGTCCTCGCTGAACGCACCTCCCTCGCCCCAGAGGTTGTTCTGGAAGGTCCAGCCCGCGTAGTCGGCCAGTGCCGGCAGCTGGAACGCCTTCTGCACCCCCGTTCCGGCGGCCTGCAGCCGCGGCCCCCATTCGCCGAACTCGGCCCAGGTCTCCGGGGCGCGATCGGGGAGTCCGGCGGCGGCCCAGTGCGCCTTGTTGTAGTAGAACAGCGGCGTCGAGCGGGCCCACGGGAGCGCCCAGAGCTGGCCGTCGTAGCGGTAGTCCTCGATCAGCTGCTGGCGGTAGTCGGCGGTGTCGATGCCGACGGCAGAGATCAGCGGGTCCATCGGCACGATGGAGCGCTGCATGTAGTAGCGGAACCACCAGACGTCGGAGAGCACCACCAGGTCGGGCAGCGTGCCACCGGCCTGCGCGGTCTGGAAGCGCTGCGCGATCTCCTCGTAGTTGCTGCCCGCGGTCACCAGGTTGACCCGGATGTCCGGGTTCTCCTGGTGGAACGCTTCGATGATCTGCCGGGACACCGCCTCGGAACCGCCCGGGTTGTTCGACCACCAGGTGATCTCGCTCGCCGGCTGCACCCCGGAGTAGTCGATCTCCGCGGCGGCGCCACCGGCGTCGTCGGAGGTGGAGGGGCCACCACAGGCGGCAAGCGCGGCGGCGGCACCGGCGATGCCGGCGAACTTCAGGAAGCCGCGCCGGTCGACGGACAGGTTCATGACGGGTGTCCTCTCGGATGGATGTGTGGTGCGGGGAGCGGGTGCGCTCAGTCCTTGACGGCGCCCTGGGTCAGACCGGCGATCACGTACCGTTGCAGGGCGACGAAGACGATCAGTACGGGGATGATCACGGCGACCGATCCGGCCATCAGCTGGCCGTACGCGGCGGCCTTGTTGTCCACGTTGGCGAGCAGGGTGAGGCCGACCGGGAGCGTCATCATGTCCGGCTGGGAGATGATCACCAGCGGCCAGAGGTAGTCGTTCCACTCGGAGACGATCGTGATCAGCGCGACGGTGGCCACGGTGGGCGCCGACACCGGCAGCACCACCCGGGTCAGCCGCCGCCAGTGCCCGGCACCGTCCAGCTCGGCGGCCTCGGTCAGGCTCGGCGGGATCGTCCGGAAGTGCTGACGGAGCAGGAACGTCCCGAACGCGGTCCCGAGGCCCGGGACGATGATCCCCCAGTAGGTGTCCGCCCCGCCCAGCGAGGTGATCAGCGTGTAGTTCGGCAGCAGCGCGACCTGCGGCGGAACCATTAGGGTCACCAGCAGCCCGGCGAAGATGATGTTCTTGCCGGGGAACCGGACGTAGACCAGCCCGTAGGCGGTGCACACGGCCAGCACCACCTTGATCACGGCGCCGACCACGGTGACCAGCACCGAGTTGGCGAACACCCGGGCGAAGGGCAGCCGCTCGGCCGCGGTCGCGTAGTTCTCCCAGGTCGGGTCGACGGGCAGCAGGGTCGGGGTCTGTGTGATGATCTCCGGCAACGGCTTGACCGAGGTCAGGATCATCCACAGCAGCGGGAAGACCACGACCAGCACGGCCAGTACCAGCGGGACGTAGGCCGAGAGCACGGCGTCGAGCAGGCTGCGCGCGGACAGCGCCTCGCGGGCCGTTCTCCGGGGTGTCGTGCGGGTGCTCATGCGTAGTGCACCCGCCGTTCCATCCAGCGCAGCTGCACCAGGGTGAACACGACCAGCAGCACGAACAGCACCGTCGACACGGCCGCGGAGTAACCGGCCCGGTTGTAGGAGCCGAAGGCCTGCAGGTACGCCTCGTAGATCAGGGTGGTGGTGCCGTTGCCCAGCGGGGTCATGATCCGGATCAGGTCGAACGCCTGCAGCGAGTTCAGCACGCTGGTGACCAGCAGGAAGAACGTCGTCGGTGACAGCAGCGGCAGCACCACCCGGACGAACGACCGGATCGGGCCGGCGCCGTCGAGCGCGGCGGCCTCCAGCAGGTCGCGCGGGATCGACTGCAGCCCGGCCAGGTAGATGACGGCCGCGTAGCCCATGTTCTTCCAGACGTAGACCACGCAGATCATGACCAGCGAGAGCGTGGGGTCGTTGAAGAAGTCCGGTGCGGTCCCGCCGAACCCGCGCAGCACCGCCCCCAGCACGCCGATCGTCGGGTCGAACACGAACAGCCACACCAGGCCGACACCGACCCCGGACAGCACGTAGGGGGAGAACACCGCGGCCCGGGCGATCCCGGTGCCGGGCACCCGCCGGTTCAGCGCCAGCGCGATCAGCAGACCGAGCACCATCGAGCCGCCGACGGTCACCACGGTGAACACCAGCGTGGTCCAGAGGATCCCCCAGGACGCCGGCGAGGTGAAGAACCGCACGTAGTTGTCGATCCCGGCCCAGCTCGCGCTGGGGGAGCCGAGGGTCCAGTCCAGCATCGAGTACCGGAGGTTCTCGATCACCGGGCGGTAGGCGAAGACGATGATCAGCGCGACGTTCGGCAGCACCAGGGCGAGGAAGACCCAGAAGTCGTGCCGGTCACGCGCGGTGAACCGGCGCCGGCGCCGCCCGGGTGGTCGCTCCCGGACGGGCACGTCGGGGCGGGTGGCGGTAGACGTCATCGGACCTCGAGGGAGCAGGGGGACACGGTGGTGGACCGCGCCCTTGCGACCCCGCAGACCCTCGCAGCCCGGGCTGACGCGGACGTGGAGAGATACCCACGATCAGGTGAACGGCAAGCAGCTTGCGGTGTAGCGGAGCTGCGTCCGAACGCGTCAGCATGTCGCTTCGTTCCCGGTCGGCCGAGGCGGCCGCCGGAGCCGGGTCAGACCGTGACGCGGCAGATCGCGAACGCCTCCGCCGGAACGGTGAACGAATCGTTCTCGCTCCGCGTCGGCTCCGAGGCGAGCAGGATCCGGGTGATGGTCGCGCCGAGCGAGAGCGTCACCGGTTCCGGGCCCAGGTTGACCACCACCCGCATCGCGCCGCGGTTCACCACCAGCGTCCTGGCCTGCGCGTGCACGTCGACGCCGACCGAGTCCAGCCACGGGTCGGACAGTTCCGGCCAGGTCTTGCGCAACGCGATCAGCTCGCGGTGCATCCGCAGCAGGGTGGCGTGCGGCTCCTGCTCGGGCTCGCTCCAGTCCAGCTTCGAGTCGGTGAACGTCGACTCGGCGTTCGGGTCCGGCACCTCGGCCGCGGCGTCCCAGCCGTGCTCGGCGAACTCCCTGCGACGGCCGTCACGGACCGCCTGCTGCAGGCCGGGATCGGGGAAACGGGAGAAGAACTGCCACGGCGTGCGCGCACCCCACTCCTCGCCCATGAACAGCATCGGGGTGAAGGCGGAGGTGAACAGCAGCGCCGCACCGCAGGCCAGCAGCCCGGGGGACAGGGTGTGGGTCAACCGGTCCCCGGCCGCCCGGTTGCCGATCTGGTCGTGGTTCTGCAGGTAGGTGACCAGCCGGCTGCCCGGGACGCGGGCGGTGTCGATCGGTGCGCCGTGGCTGCGCCCGCGGAACGACGACCACGTGCCCTCGTGCAGGAAGCCGCGGGCGAGCACGTGGGCCAGCCCGTCCAGGCCGGCGTCGGCGAAGTCGCCGTAGTAGCCCTGGCGATCCCCGGTGAGCACGCAGTGCAGGCTGTGGTGGACGTCGTCGGCCCACTGGGCGTGCAGGCCGTAACCGCCGCCCTCCCGTGCGGTGATCATCCGCGGGTCGTTGAGGTCGGACTCGGCGATCAGCGACAGCGGCCGCCCGACGTGCGCCTCCAGCGCGGTCACCTCGACGGCCAGCTGCTCCAGGACGTGCTGGGCGCGGGTGTCGCGCAGCGCGTGCACCGCGTCGATCCGCAGCCCGTCGACGTGGAAGTCGCGCAGCCACATCAGCGCGTTGTCGATCACGTAGCGGCGTACCTCGTCGGAGCCGGGACCGTCCAGGTTGAGCGAGGGGCCCCAGATGTTCGATCCGGCGAAGTAGGGGCCGAAGCGGTCCAGGTAGGCCCCGGACGGGCCGAGGTGGTTGTAGACGACGTCGAGGACCACGCCGAGGCCGCGGGCGTGACAGGCGTCGACGAACCGCTTGAAGGCGTCCGGGCCGCCGTAGTTCTCGGTGACGGCGTACCAGCCGACGCCGTCGTAACCCCAGTTCACCGGGCCGTCGACGGCGTTCACCGGCAGGACCTCGACCAGGTCGATCCCGAGCGAGACCAGGTGGTCGAGCCGGGAGATCGCCGAGTCGAACGTGCCGTCGTCGGTGAACGTGCCGATGTGGCACTCGTAGAGCACCGACCCGGCCAGCGCCCGCCCGGTCCAGCGGTCGTCGGTCCACCAGAACGTGTCGTGCTCGACGACCCGGGAGCGCCCGTGCACCCCGGCAGGCTGCCAGGCGGATCGTGGGTCGGGCAGCGGCTGTGACCACCCGCCCGCACCGTCGTCGACGACGAACGCGTAGTCCGTGCCGTGTCCGTGGTCGGGCAGGTCGACGCGCCACCAGCCGCCCGGGGCCGGAGCCATGGCGATCTGCTCGTCGCCGATCACGACGCTGACGCGGCTTCTGTCGGGGGCCCACACGGCGAACTCCGTCACCCCCTGATCCTCGCGCACCGGTCGGCGCGTCCGCGCGCCCGGGATCACGTGGGACATTTCACCCGGGCCCAGTAGCCTGCCCCGATGAGCGACCCGGACACCGGTGACGACACCGACCAGTACGCACAGCTGCAGCCGGGGGACACCCTGGACGACGGCGACCTCACCGACGTCCTCGACGAGGGCTACTCGCCCCCGGACCGGCCGTGGAACTCCCGTGAACACGAGTCCCTCGACGAGCGTCTCGCCGACGAGGTACCCGACCCGTGGAACGTCGAGGACCCGGCCCGGGCGGGCGCGCGCGGCGGCACCGACCTCGACGACGCGACCGGGGAGAGCCTCGGCGACAGCACCGACACCGACGGGGAACTGCGCGACGCCGAGGTCGGCCGCCGGCGCGCCGGCCGGCTCACCGTCGACGACGGCACCTTCGACGGTTCCGGTGGCGGGACCAAGGACCTGACCGCCGGTGACGCCGGCATCGACGGCGCGGGGGCCTCCGCCGAGGAGGCCGCGGTGCACGTGGTCGACGACGAACGGCCCTGATCCCCGGCGCCCGGGCCGGGGACCGGGCCGGTCAGGCCGGGCGGACCAGCAGGGCCACCGGGTAGCGGCTCAGCAGGTCCCCGAGCCGCGGCGCGGCGCTGCCGACCGGTCGGTTCCCGATCATGTCGTGCCAGTCGTCGAACCCGCCGGGCAGCGGCAGGGTCGTGTCCGCCCATCCGCCGCGGCGCTCGAGCCCTTCGGGCAGCCGGGTCGCGACGGCCACCAGCGCGCCGCCGCCGCGGGAGAACGCGACGGCGTGCCCGGCCGCCGGGCCCTGCGCCGGCAGCGGGCCGTACCCGGTGAACAGCTCCGGCCGGTACCGGCGCAGCCGCGCCGCGGCGGCCGTGACCAGCAGTTTCGCCGCACCGTCGGCGTCCACCGGTGGCTGCCAGCCGGCGTCGATCCGCTCCAGGAGCCGCTCCCGGGCGGCGAAGTCGACCGGGCGCCGGTTGTCCGGGTCGACCAGCGAGTACTCGAACAGCTCGGTGCCCTGGTAGACGTCGGGGACCCCGGGGCCGGCGAGCTGGAGCAGCTTCTGGCCCAGCGAGTTCGACCAGCCGGGCCCGGCGATCCCGGAGACGAACGCCTCGATCTCCTCGACCAGCTCGATGTCGGCGAGCACCGCCGCAGGCCAGTCGGCGATCGCGGCGTCGACCTGGGCGACCGCGTCGACGTGCGAGGTGACGAGCTTCGCCTCCTTCGCGGCCTTGCCCAGGTAGGCGGCGAGCCGGTCGGCCGGGATCGGCCACGCGCCGACCAGCGACTGCCAGGCCAGCAGCTCCAGCGACCGGTCCGGCAACGGATGGCGCACCGACCAGCGGCGGACCCGCTCCGCCCAGTCGGCGGGGCGCTCGGCGAGCACGGCGAGCCGGGCCCGGACGTCCTCGGAACGCTTCGTGTCGTGGGTGGACAGTGTGGTCATGGTGCGCGACCGGCCGGCCTCCCGGTGCGCCATCCCGGCGTGGAACTCGCGCACGGAGACACCGAAGCGGGCCGGATCACCGCCGACCTCGTTCAGTGCGACGAGCCGGTTGTACCGGTAGAACGCGGTGTCCTCGACGCCCTTCGCGGTGACCATGCCGGAGGTCTGCTGCAGCCGGGTCGCGTACTCCGAACCGGGATCGCCCACCAGGCCGCGGTAGAGCCCGGTGAGCAGCGGACCGAGCTCGGGTCGCCGGGTGCGGGCGACCGAGACGGCGACGTCGGCCGCCGCCCGGCCCTCGGCGATCCGCGGGGTCAGGTACGAGCGGTACACGGGGAACCCGCAGAGCAGCTCGGCGACGGCGTCGTGCAGGTCGGTGGCCGTCACGGAGGTCAGGTCGACACCGGTGAGCCCGGCGTCGGCACCGGGGCCGGCCCGGAACGCGTCGGCGATCCGCCGTACCTCGGCGAGGAGGATCTGCTCGACGACCAGGTGCCTGCCGTCGTCCTCGACGGCGTGCGCCGAGCGCTTCTCCCCGGTGTGCTCGGCGGCGAACTGGGTGAGCAGCCCGGCGCCGTCCGGGTCGACGAACACCCCGCACACCTCGCGCAGCGCCTCGTAGCCGGTGGTGCCGTCGACCGGCCAGGACGCCGGGAGGTCCTCACCCACGCCGAGGATCTTCTCCACCAGCAGCCACTTCCACGGGCCGATCTCCGAGCGGAGCCGCCGCAGGTAGCCGCCGGGGTCGGACAGCCCGTCCGGGTGGTCGACCCGCAGCCCGACGATCGTGTCGTGCTCGCGGATCAGCCGCAGCACCGTCGCGTGGGTGTCGGCGAAGACCTGCGGGTCCTCGACCCGGACCGCGGCGAGATCGGAGACGTCGAAGAACCGCCGGTAGGTCAGCTCGGCGGCGCCGCGCCGCCAGGAGACGAGCCGGTAGTGCTGCCGCTCGTGCACCTGCTGGGCGGTGCCCTCGCCGGTGCCGGGCGCGATCGGGAACCGGTGCTCGAAGTAGTGCAGCTCCGGGCTCGGGCCGTCGACCACGGTGAGCTTCTCCAGCGCGCCCTGCTCGTCGGCGTCGAGCACCGGCAGCAGCAGCGGCCCGGCACCCCAGTCGATGTCGAAGTGGCCGGCCCACCGCGACGCGGGCCCGTGCGTGAGCACGTCCCACCACCAGGGGTTCTCGGCGGGCGTCGCGACGCCCACGTGGTTGGGCACGATGTCGAGCAGGAGCGTCAGGCCGCGCTCGCGCAGCGTGTCGAGCAGCGCGCGCAACCCGTCCTCCCCACCGCGCTCGGCGGACACCCTGGTCGGGTCCACGACGTCGTAGCCGTGGTCGGAGCCGGTGCCCGACGCGAGCAGCGGTGACGCGTACAGCGCGCCGACACCGAGCCGGTCCAGATACCCGGTCAGTGCCCTGGCGTCGCTGAACGTGTGGCGGTGGGAGAACTGCAGCCGGTAGGTGGAACCCGGAAGGCGGTTCATGCTGGTGCGCCTCAGCCCTTCGATCGCAGGACGAGCAGGGAACGGGCGGGCAGGGTCAGTACCGAGCCCGCGGAGACCGGGTCGACGTCGGTCCCGTTGTGACCGGCGCCGGCCGGCGGACGGACCTCGCCCGAGTGGGTGTCGACGACGGTCTCCCAGGCCGAGCCGAACTCGGCGGGCGGCAGCGTCGCGTCGATGTCCTCCCAGTAGGAGTTGAAGCAGAGCAGGAACGAGTCGTCGGTGATCCGCTGCCCGCGCTGGTCGACGTCGGCGATCTGCTCGCCGTTGAGGAACACGATGACGGCGCGGCCGAGCTCGTTGTCCCAGTCCTCCTCGCGCATCTCCCGCCCGGCCGGGGTGAACCAGCCGATGTCGGCGACGGCG
This sequence comes from Pseudonocardia sp. NPDC049635, assembly GCF_040659795.1. Taxonomy (NCBI): domain Bacteria; kingdom Bacillati; phylum Actinomycetota; class Actinomycetes; order Pseudonocardiales; family Pseudonocardiaceae; genus Pseudonocardia; species Pseudonocardia sp. NPDC049635. Next base: position 115,736 of record NZ_JBFAON010000010.1, on the reverse strand, counting down.
TCCTCGGCCGACGAGCGGCCGATCGGCTTGCCCGCGAAGAACCGGCGCCGCCGGAACAACGGGTGGGCGTGGCGCAGCGCGGCCACCCCGGAGACGAAGGTGACCAGGTCGTCGTGCTTGTCGCCGAGCTCCCAGTCCTGCCAGGAGATCTCGTTGTCCTGGCAGTAGACGTTGTTGTTGCCCTGCTGGGTGCGGCCCAGCTCGTCGCCGTGCAGCAGCATCGGCGTCCCCTGCGAGAGCAGCAGGGTGGCGAGGAAGTTGCGCTGCTGGCGGGCGCGCAGCGCGAGCACGGCCTCGTCGTCGGTGGGGCCCTCGACGCCGCAGTTCCAGGACCGGTTGTGGCTCTCGCCGTCGTTGCCGCCCTCGCCGTTGGCCTCGTTGTGCTTCTCGTTGTAGGAGACGAGATCGGCGAGGGTGAACCCGTCGTGCGCGGTCACGAAGTTGATCGATGCGTAGGGCCGCCGGCCGTCGGCCTGGTAGAGGTCGGAGCTGCCGGTGATGCGCGAGGCGAACTCGCCCAGGGTGCCCGCCTCGCCGCGCCAGAAGTCGCGGACGGTGTCGCGGTACTTGCCGTTCCACTCGGTCCACAGCGGCGGGAAGTTCCCGACCTGGTAGCCGCCGGGCCCGACGTCCCACGGCTCGGCGATCAGCTTGACCTGCGAGATCACCGGATCCTGCTGGACCAGGTCGAAGAAGGTCGACAGTCGGTCCACGTCGTAGAACTCGCGGGCCAGGGTGGAGGCGAGGTCGAAGCGGAACCCGTCGACGTGCATCTCGGTCACCCAGTACCGCAACGAGTCCATGATCAGCTGCAGGGTGTGCGGGTTGCGCACGTTGAGCGAGTTGCCGGTGCCGGTGTAGTCCATGTAGTAGCGCGGGTCGTCGTCGACCAGCCGGTAGTAGGCATGGTTGTCGATGCCCCGCATGGACAGCGTCGGGCCCATGTCCGAGCCCTCGGCGGTGTGGTTGTAGACGACGTCGAGGATCACCTCGATGCCCGCGTCGTGCAGGTCGCGCACCATGGCCTTGAACTCGGGCACCTGGGACCCGGTGCGGGCGGCGCCGCTGGCGTAGTCGTGATGGGGCGCGAGGAACCCGATGGTGTTGTAGCCCCAGTAGTTCGACAGGCCCTTCTCCTGCAGGTGGTGGTCCTGCACGAACTGGTGCACCGGCATGAGCTCGACCGCGGTCACCCCCAGTCGCTTGTAGTGCTCGATCATCGCCGGATGGGCGATGCCGGAGTAGGTGCCGCGCAGCTCCGGCTCGACCTCGGGGTGCAGCACCGTCAGCCCGCGGACGTGGGCCTCGTAGACGACGGTCTCGTTGTAGGGGATCTTCGGCGGGCGGTCCGAGCCCCAGTCGAAGTAGGGGTTCACCACGACCGACTTCGGCACGAACGGCGCGGAGTCGGTGTCGTTGCGCGAGTCGGGATCGCCGAAGTTGTAGCCGAACACCGCCTCGTCCCAGTCCACCGGACCGTCGAGGGCCTTGGCGTACGGGTCGATGAGCAGCTTGTTGGGGTTGCAGCGCAGGCCCTGTACCGGGTCGTAGGGGCCGTGCACCCGGTAGCCGTAGCGCCTGCCGGGCTCGACCCCGGGGAGGTAGCCGTGCCAGACGAAGCCGTCCACCTCACTCAGCCGCACGCGGGTCTCGGCCAGCCCGCCGGGCGCGTCCGGGTCGGGATCGAACAGGCAGAGCTCGACCGCCTCGGCAGCTTCGGAGAACAGGGCGAAGTTGGTGCCGGTGCCGTCGTAACTGGCGCCCAGCGGGTAGGCGTGCCCGGGCCAGGGCTGCATGCTGCGGTCCTTTCCTCGCGCCCGGCCGACGGCCGTGCAGGCGCTCAAACCTATCGGGGCGGGCACTGCTGCCACAGAGACGCGTCGGTCGTTCGTGACCGCCGGACGCGTGTGCCACAGCACACCTCGCGGGCCGGCACCGCTCACGGACCGGACGCGCGACCGGCCCGCCGAGTGTCCCAGTAGCGGATCAGGCCTGGGCGAGCCGGGCCGGGAAGCCGCCGGTCGCGACCGGGCCCCATCGGGTCGGGGTGATCCGGATCAGGGCCTTGCCCTGGTCGGCCATCGCGCGGCGGTAGGCGTCCCAGTCGGGATGTTCGCCCGAGATCGTGCGGAAGTAGTCCACCAGCGGCTCCAGCGCCTCGGGGAGGGTGAGCAGCTCGGCGGCACCGTCGACCTGGACCCAGGCGCCGCCGAAGTCGTCGGAGAGCACGACCACCGAGGCGGTCCCGCTCCGCGCGACGTTGGTGGCCTTGGCCCGCTCCGGGTAGGTGGAGATCACGATCCGGCCCGCGTCGTCGACGCCGCCGGTGACCGGGGACCCCTGCACGCCGCCGTCGGAACGGGTGGTCAGCAGCACCATGTGGTGGCGTGGGCGGACGAACTCGAGCAGCTCGTCGAGCTCGACGCGGGTGGTCGTGGCGATGGTGCGCGGCATGGGGCCAGCGTATGTGCGCCACCGGACCGCTGCCCGGCGTACTAGGGTCCGGACCCGTGAGCAGCGTCTTCACCAAGATCATCGACGGTGACATCCCCGGCCGCTTCGTCTTCGCCGACGAGCGGTGCGTGGCCTTCCTCTCGATCAACCCCCTCGGCCCGGGGCACACCCTCGTCGTACCGCGGACCGAGGTCGACCGGTGGGTGGACGCCGACGTGGAACTGATGGCGCACCTCACCCGGGTGGCGCACGCGGTCGGCGGCGCGGTGCGCGAGGTCTGGGACCCGCCGCGGGTGGGGCTGATGGTGGCCGGGTTCGAGGTCCCGCACCTGCACGTGCACGTGTTCCCGGCCTGGGACATGGCGGCGTTCGACTTCGCGAACGCCGCGGCGACCGTGGACGGCGCCGAACAGGACGGCCACGCCGAGTCCCTGCGGGCCGCGTTGCGTGCCGCCGGTCACGGCGACCACGTGCCGGCCTGATCCGGGGCCGGGCGGTGCATCTCGTCCTGGTCCGGCACGCCCTCCCGCAGCGGGTCGAACACCGTGACGGCGCGTTCGCCGATCCGGGGCTGACCCCGCAGGGACACGACCAGGCCCGGCGCCTGGTGTCGGCGCTGGCCGAGGACCCGGTCGACGCGCTCTACACCAGCACCATGCGACGTGCGATCGAGACGGCGGCACCACTGGCCGCCGCCCGCGGGATCGTCCCGGCCACCCGCGCCGACCTGCGCGAGTTCGACGCCGAACGAACCGAGTACGTCCCGATCGCGCAGATGGCGGAGGCCGACCCGCAGACCTGGGAGCGGATGCGCAGCGGGCACCTGCCGGCACACGTCGACGTCGACGCCTTCCTGGGCCGGGTCCGGGCCGGGATCGAGGAGATCGTCGCCGCGCACCCCGGCCGGGCGACCGCCGTCGTGGTGGCCCACGCCGGGGTGGTGAACGCCTACCTGGCGACAGTGCTGGGGACCGACCGGACGCTGCCGTTCCCGCTCGACTACGTGGGCGTCACACGGATCGTGTGCGCTCGGGACGGAATGCGGAAGGTCCGTACGGTGAACGACATCTCGCACGTCAGGGACCTGTTGTGAGGCCGCGGTGACCGCCGGCGCCACCCGCCGGCCGTGCGCAGCTCGGCCGGGGACGTCGACCGTCCGGCGACGCGAGGGCCCGCGTCCGTCCGGCGGTGCGCCCGATCGGACAAGCGGATGCGACCCGCTGTTGCCGTTCGTCGCCGTCGTGCTGCCGTCCGTCGGTACGCACCCCGGCTGACCTGACGTTTTCGGGTCGCGTACCTACGCTCGACGGGAACCCGGGCGGCCGTTCCGAGCCCACGGCATCCGAGTCGGTTCGACCGGGCGGGGGACCGCCGGGCCCTCCCATGGCTCGTCGAAGGGATCCGTACCGGATGGCAGTGACCGGCAGGGGGAGGAGTGCGGCGTCCGGGGGCCCTCCCGACGCCGGTCCGCCCACGTCCGGGAGTCCGTTCCGGGTGGCCGACTTCCGGGCGCTCTGGTCCGCCGAGATGCTCTCGGCCGCGGGGGACCAGGTGGCGCGGGTCGCGCTCACCGTACTGGTACTGGAGCGGACCGGCTCGGTGGCCTGGTCCGCGACGATCTACGCGCTGACGTTCCTGCCGGCCCTGGCCGGTGGGCTGCTCCTGGGGCAGCTGGCCGACCGGTTCCCGCGCCGGCTGGTGATGGTGCTGACCGATCTGGCCCGGGCCGGGCTGGTCGGGGTGATGGCGCTGCCCGGGCTGCCGCTGCCGGTGCTGTGCGCGCTGCTCGTCGTCGTCGTGCTGCTCGGCGGGCCGCACCACGTCGCCCGGTCGGCGGTCCTCCCCGACCTGCTCGGGGGTGCGCTGCTCACCCGCGGGATCGCGCTGCGCCAGGTGTCGGTGCAGGTGGCACAGGTGGTCGGGTTCGGCGGCGGCGGACTGCTGGTGGCCCTGCTCACACCGTCCGGAGCGCTGCTGGTCGACGCGGCCACCTTCGTGCTGTCCGCCGCGGTGGTCGGGTTCGGCATGCGCTCCCGCTGGGCGGCCCGCCGTGCGGGAGCCGGGGAGGGCCCGGCGGAGGGGGGCGCCGAGCCGCGGACGTGGCTGGAGGGCGCCCGGTCCGGGCTGTCGTTGGTGTTCGGGCATCCACGCCGTCGCTACCTGGTGCTGGTCGCCTGGCTGGTCGGGATCTACGTGCTGCCGGAGGCGCTCGCCGCGGCCTACGCGGTGGCGATCGGCGCCGGCCCGGCGGCGACCGGCCTGCTGATGGCGGCCGATCCGGCCGGCAGCGCGCTCGGTGCGCTGTTGTTCGCCTTCGTGCTCCCGGCGCGGTTCCGGGAGCGGTGGATCGTGCCGCTGGCCGTGGGCGCGGCCGTCCCGCTGGCGGTGACGCCGCTCGCGCCGGGCCTCTGGTCGGCGGTGGGGCTGTGGGCGACCTCCGGCGCCTGCGCGACGGCCTGCCTGGTCCAGGCGCAGGCCGGGTTCGCCAGGGCGACCCCGACCGCGGTACGTGGCCGGGCGACCGGCGTCGCCGCGTCGGGCCTGATCGGCAGCCAGGGAGCGGCGGTCCTGCTCGGCGGGGTGCTGGCCCAGTGGACCGGACCGGCCGTCGCGCTGGGGGTCTTCGGCGTGGCCGGGTTGTTCCTGGCGCTCGGGGCGAGCCGACTGGCCGGGGATGCGGTGCGTGGCGTCCCGGGGGCTGCCGGGTGACCCCGCGGCGGCGAGATCCCGGCCCGGCCGGGGGTCGATGTCGGTCTGTCGGTGTTCACCAACCACGGTTGCGCATCGCGGTACCTCCTGCCTACCAGCTGCTCGACCGGATCACTCTGAGCGATCACTCGATCACCATTGTACCCGTTCGAGTGACACGACCAAGCGAAGTCGATCGTGTAATCCCGGTCGCCGTGTGGTCGTTGTCACGGCGGTCGTCACGGTCCGGAGTGGACCGGTGACCGGCGGACCCCGGCGGCGCGGCGCCCGCTGGCCGGCGCTGGACCTGCCCCGGCCGATGCTCCTGGTGCTGCTCACCGTCGAACTGCTGACGGCAGGGCTGGTCGTCGGTGGGCTCGCGGCGCTGCCGGCCGACCGCTCGACCGGACTGGCCGCGCTGGGCGCGCTGGGCCTGATCGCCCTCGGGGTGGTGCACACCGAACTCGCCACCGGCATCGAACGGGTCCGGCGACGGGTGGCCCACGCGTCCTACTTCGACCTCTCCAGCGTGTGGACCTTCGCCGGGGCGCTGCTGCTCCCGCCCGGCCTCGCCGGCGTGGTGGTCATCGGGATCTACGGCCACCTGTGGTGGCGGGTGTGGCGTCCCGCGGGGGCCGGTCTCTACCGGCACGTGTACACCACGGCGACGGTGGCGCTCGCCGCGATCGCCGCGTCCACGCTCATCGCGCCGCACGGGCTGGAGGTCGTCGCCGGGTCCGGTGACGTGCTGCCGGCAGTGGGCCTGCTCCTGCTCGCCATGGCAGTGTACGTGGTGGTCAACCAGCTTCTGGTGGCGCTGGCACTGGCACTGACGACCGGGCGCCGGTTCGCCCTGCGCGGCGTGCTGGGGGAGTGGGACGACCACATCCTGGAGGGCGCGACGCTGTGCCTGGCCGTGCTGGCGGCGCTCGCCGCGCTCCGCCAGCCGTTGCTGATGCTGCTCGTGCTGCCCCCGCTGCTGGTGCTGCACCGGGCGGTGCTGATCCGTCAGCTGGAGGAGCGCGCCAACACCGACGCCAAGACCGGGCTGCTGACCGCGTCCGCCTGGCGCGGCCGGGCACATCGCGCGCTCGCCCGTGGCCGCAGGCGCCGGGACGCCGTCGCCGTGCTGATCCTCGACCTGGACCACTTCAAGTCGGTGAACGACGGCTACGGCCACCTCGCCGGCGACGAGGTGCTCACCGCCGTCGCCCGGACCTTGACCTCCCAGGTCCGTGAGGTGGACCCGGTCGGCAGGTTCGGCGGCGAGGAGTTCGTCGTGCTGCTCGCCGGGCTCCCGCGCGGGGCGGAGGGCCGCACGCTGGCGCACGCCGCGGCCGAGCGGATCCGGCGAGCCGTGCGCGGCCTCACCGTCGACGTCGACCTCCCCGGCGGGCCGCTGACCATCACCGATCTCTCGGTGTCGGTCGGCGTCGCGATCACCGGCGAGGACGGTGAGTCGCTCGAGGAACTCATGCAGGTCGCCGACTACGCCCTGTACGCGGCGAAGCGGGCGGGCCGCAACCGGGTGCGGCTGGGACGCGCGGCGGCCGAACCCGGCTCCGATGGCTGACCGGGCCGCGTGGTCGGCCCCGGTCCGGAGCGGTCACCCGGGCACAGCCTGCGAGGCGGCCCCTCGCGGGCCGCGCGCGGCGCGCCGGACGGCGCCCGACGTCCGGCGCGCGCCCCCGGGCCGGCCCGGCGAGCGCTCCGTAGAGTGTGGCGTGAGTCGATGCCGGGGCGTCGAGGGCGGGTCCCCGCCTGCGGGCGGTTCCGGCGGCGAGGAGGCAGCACGTGACGACGAACCGGGGGCTCACCCAGATCCGGCGCCCGGCCGACCTGCGTGGGCTCGGTGCGGACGAGCTCGCCTCGCTGGCGGCCGAGATCCGCGGGTTCCTGATCAAGGCGGTCTCGCGGACCGGCGGGCACCTGGGCCCGAACCTGGGGGTGGTCGAGCTGACCATCGCCCTGCACCGGGTCTTCGACTCGCCACGTGACACCGTGATCTGGGACACCGGGCACCAGGCGTACGTGCACAAGCTGCTCACCGGGCGGCACGAGGGCTGGGACCGGCTGAAGAAGACCGGCGGGTTGTCGGGCTACCCGAGCCGCGCCGAGTCCGAGCACGACCACGTGGAGTCCAGCCACGCGTCGTCGTCGCTGTCCTGGGCCGACGGGGTCGCCCGGGCCAACGAGCTCGCCGGGCGCGACCGGCACGTCATCGCGGTGATCGGGGACGGCGCGCTCACCGGCGGCATGGCCTGGGAGGCGCTCAACAACATCGCGGCCGGCAACGACCGCAATGTGGTGATCGTCGTCAACGACAACGGCCGCTCCTACTCGCCGACGATCGGCGGGCTGGCCGACCGGCTGGCCTCGCTGCGGCTGCAGCCCGGTTACGAGCGGATGCTCGAGGCCGGGAAACGGACGGTGCGCGGCACGCCGGTCGTCGGACCGGCCCTCTACGCGGGGCTGCACGCGATCAAGGCGGGCGTCAAGGACGCCGTCAGCCCGCAGGAGCTGTTCGGCGACCTCGGCCTGAAGTACTTCGGCCCGGTCGACGGCCACGACATCGCCCAGGTCGAGTCGGCGATGCGCCGGGCGAAGCGGTTCGGCGGCCCGGTGATCGTGCACGCGGTGACCCGCAAGGGCAACGGCTACCCGCCCGCCGAGAACGACGACGCCGAGCAGATGCACAGCCCGGCCGCCTTCGACCCGGAGACCGGGGAGCCCACCGGGACGCCCTCCACCGGTTGGACCGACATCTTCGCCGAGGAGGTCGTCGAGCTGGGCGGCCGGCGCAGCGACGTCGTCGCGATCACCGCCGCCATGCTCGGTCCGACCGGGCTGGCCCCCTTCGCCGCGGCCTTCCCGGACCGGCTGATCGACGTCGGCATCGCCGAGCAGCACGCGCTCACGACGGCCGCCGGACTGTCCCGGGCCGGGATGCATCCGGTCGTCGCGCTGTACTCCACGTTCCTCAACCGCGGGTTCGACCAGCTGCTGATGGACGTCGGCCTGCACTCCGAGCGGCTCACCCTGATGCTGGACCGCTCCGGTGTCACCGGTAGCGACGGTCCCTCGCACAACGGCATGTGGGACCTCTCTCTGCTGGGCATCGTCCCCGGCATGCGGGTCGCCGCCCCGCGGGACGAGCGGACGCTGCGCGAGGAGTTCCGCGAGGCCGTCGCCGTCAGCGACGGGCCGACCGCGCTGCGCTACCCGAAGGGTGCCGTCGTGGCGTCGGTGCCCGCCGTGCGGCGGCTCGACGGCCTGGCGGGTGTCGACGTGCTGCACGAGCCGGCCGACCGGCGCGCCCAGGTCCTCATGGTCTGCGTCGGCGCGTTCGGTGCGCTGGGGGTGGCGGCCGCCGAGCGGCTGGCCGACCAGGGGGTCGACGTGACGGTGGTGGACCCGCGCTGGGTGCTCCCGGTCCCGCGCGAGATCCTCACCCTCGCCGCCGACCACCAGCTCGTCGTGACCGTGTCCGACTGCGGCACGCACGGCGGTTTCGGCTCCGCCCTGTCCGACGCGTTGCGGGCCGCCGACATCGACGTCCGGCAGCGGGACCTGGCACTGCCCCAGGAGTATCTGGAGCACGGCAGCCGGGACGACGTGCTGGCCCGGGCCGGCCTGACGGTCCAGGACGTCGCTCGGCGGGTGACCGAGTGGGCGGCGGCCTCCGCGCCCGCGGTGCCGGAGCTGGACGCCGGCCGGGCGGTCCGGGGGACCTGAGATGCGGGTGATCGTGGTCGAGGACGAGCCCGCCATGGCCGACGCGGTCGCCCGGGGCCTGCGCCGGGACGGCATCGCCGTCGACGTGGCCTACGACGGTGACGAGGGCTCGGAGAAACTGTCGGTGACCCGGTACGACGTCGCCGTGCTCGACCGCGACCTGCCCGGCCGCAGCGGGGACGAGCTGTGCGACGAGCTGGTCGCCGCCGGGGGCACCACCCGGGTGCTCATGCTCACCGCGTCCGCCACCCTGGCCGACAAGGTGGAGGGCCTCTCCCGCGGCGCCGACGACTACCTGGCCAAACCGTTCGACTTCCCCGAGCTCGTGGCCCGGGTCCGGGCACTGGGCCGGCGGGCCACCCCTGCCCTGCCGCCGACCCTGGCCGCCGGTGATCTCGTGCTGGACCCGGCCCGGCGGACCGTGGCCCGGTCGGGCCGCCCGGTCGAACTCACCCGCAAGGAGTTCGGGGTGCTGGAGGTGCTGCTCGCCGCGGGTGGGGCGGTCGTCTCCTCGGAGGAGCTGCTGGAACGCGTCTGGGACGAGAACGCCGACCCGTTCACCACCACCGTGCGGGTCACCGTGATGACGCTGCGCAAGAAGCTCGGTGATCCGGCCCTGATCGAGACGGTGGTCGGCGCCGGGTACCGGGTGCCGGACGCCGCCTGCGCCGGCGCTCCGCCCGGGCCGGCCGCGGGCTGAGCCGTGCATCGTCTGCGGCCGCGGCTGACCGTACTGGCCACCGTGCTGGTGGCGGTGGTCGCGGCGCTGCTGCTGTGGTTGGGCTGGATGCTGGTCGGCGCGGCCGTCGCCGGGACGCCCGCGCTGCCCGGGACGGTCCTGGTGAACGGGGTGCCGGTACCCGCCGAGACGGCCCGCGACGCGATCGCCGCGTCCGCCAGGGCCGAGGTGCTGCGGGCCGGGCTGATCGCGTTCCCGCTCGTCGTCCTGGCCGGCGCGGTGACCTCGTGGGTGCTCGTCGGGCGGCTGCTCGATCCGTTGCGGCGGGTGGTGGACACCGCCTCCCGGCTCTCGGCGAACTCGATGGACGAGCGGGTGGCCCTCGAACCGGCCCGCAGCGAGGTCGCCGAGCTGGCGGCCGCGTTCGACGCGATGCTGGACCGGTTGCAGGCCGCCTTCGACGCACAGCGCCGGTTCGTCGCGAACGCCGGTCACGAGCTGCGGACACCGCTGGCGGTGCTGCGCACCGAGGTCGACGTGACCCTGCAGGACCCCGACGCCGACGCGGCCGAGCTGCGCCGGATGGCCGAGGTGGTCCGTGACGCCGGGCGCCGCTGCGACGAGCTCGTCACCGGGCTGCTGCTGCTGGCCCGCACCGAGGCGACCGGGACGCTGACCGGTGCGGACCGGGTCCCGGTGGATCTCGCGCCGATGCTGGCCGACGAGCTGGCGGCGGTCGCCCCGGACGCGAGCGCGCGGGCGTTGACCGTGCGCTGCGATCCGCGGCCCGCCGTCGTCGCGGGGAACGAGGCGCTGCTGCGCCGGTTGGTGGCGAACCTGCTGGAGAACGCCGTGCGGCACAACCGCGACGGTGGCTGGATCGAGGCGAGCTGCGAAGCCGGGGCCGCGGTCGTGCTGCGGGTGGTCTCGTCCGGCCCGCAACTGGCACCGGACCAGGTGGCAGAGCTGTTCGAACCGTTCCGCCGGGGGCCGGTCGCGCGCACCGCGCACACCCGTGGATCCGGGCTGGGCCTGTCGATCGTGCGGGCCGTGGCTGCGGCGCACGGAGGCACCGTGTCCGCCGAGGCCGTCCCCGGCGGCGGGCTGGCGGTCCGGGTGGAACTGCCGGGACCGGACGGCCGCGCCCTCGCGCCGACGGTCGACGACGACCCGGCGGGTGCCGGGCGCCGATCCCCGGACCCGCGGCTGTCCGCCTTCCCGGAACGCTGATCCCGGCTCCGGACCGGCCGGCCCTCGACGCCCCGGCGCCGGCTCCGTGATCACGGAGCCGGCCGGGCCTCAGCTCGGGGCGAGGACCGGCTCGAGCAGCGGGGCCAGCAGATCGACCTGCCACGGCCGGGCGCCACCGGCGGCGAGGGCACCGCGGACGTCACCGTCGGCGGGCGGCGTCCAGCACAACCGCCGCAGCAGATCCGGTTGCAGCAGGTTCTCCACGGGTACGGCGTGCTCGTCGGAGACCGCCGCCAGCGCCGCCCGCGCGGCGGTGAGCCGGGCGGCGGCGTCCGGGTCACGGTCGGCCCACCGCGAGACCGGGGGCGGTCCGTCCGAGGGCGCCGACCCGCGGGGCAGCTCCGACTCCGGGAGCTCGGCGGCGCGGCGCAGCGCGTCGAACCAGTAGCGGGCGAGGCGCCGCTGGGACCGGCCGCGGAACACCGGAAGCTCGGCGAGGGCCTGCGGCGACTCCGGGTTCCGGACGGCCGCGTCGACGATCGCCGCGTCCGGCAGCACCCGGCCGGGCGCGATGTCCCGCTCGGCGGCCAGGGCGTCCCGGGCGTTCCACAGCTCGCGGGCCGCCGCCAGCGCCCGCGGACGGCGCACCTTGTGGATCCCGGAGGTTCGCCGCCACGGCTCGGCGCGCGGCCCGGGGGGCCCGGCGGTGCGCACCGCCTCGAACTCCTGCCGGGCCCACTCGGTCTTGCCCTGCTCCTCGAGCAGGCCCGCGAGCACGTCGCGCAGCTCGATCAGCACCTCGACGTCGAGCGCGGCGTAGACGAGCCAGTCCTCCGGCAGCGGCCGGCGTGACCAGTCGGCGGCACCGTGTCCCTTCTCCAGGGACAGCCCCAGCAGGTTCTCCACCATCGGGCCGAGGCCGACCCGGGGCAGCCCGGCCAGCCGCCCGGCCAGTTCGGTGTCGAACAGGGACGCGGGCAGCAGGCCGATCTCGGCGAGGCAGGGCAGATCCTGGGATGCTGCGTGCAGCACCCATTCGGGGCCGTCGAGGACGGATGCGAGGGGAGCGAGTGCACCGCGCAGCGGGATCGGATCGACGAGCGCGGAACCGGCGCCCGCCCGTCGCAACTGCACCAGGTAGGCGCGTTGCGAGTAGCGGAAGCCGGAGGCACGCTCGGCGTCGACCGCGACCGGCCCGGTGCCCCCGGCGAACCGGTCGGCCACCTCGGCGAGAGCGTCCGGGGACGCCGTCACCTCCGGGAGACCGTCGGCCGGCCTGAGCAGGGGAACCGGATCGGGTGAACCGTCCGGGGACGGACGACCGGGCGACCGGATCTCCGCACCGCCTGTCGTCCGCATCCCCTGGTTCAGCGAATGACCCCCGCACGCATCGCGAGCGCCACCATCTGTGCGCGGTCGCCGGTGCCGAGCTTGCGCCCGATCCGGGACAGGTGGCTCTTCACCGTGAGTGCGGAGAGGTTGAGCGCCTCACCGATCTCCTTGTTGGACTGCCCGTCGGCGACCAGCTGGAGCACCTCGACCTCGCGGGCGGAGAGCTCGCGGGGGGTGTTGTCGGTGCCCGGCACGCGGGAACCGGTCGCCAGCAACGGGGCGACCGTCGGGTCGGCGTAGACGCCGCCGTCGAGCACGCGCTTGACGCCGTCGGTCACGACCGACGGCGACGCGGACTTCAACAGGTACGCCTGCGCACCGGCCTGGAACGCCGAGCGGACCGCGTACGGGTCGTCCGAGGACGCCAGCACGACGAGCCGGTTCCAGCCGAGCGAGCGCAGCTCGCTCACCAGGTCCAGGCCGCTGCCGTCGGGCAGGGTCAGATCGAGGATCGCCAGATCGCACGGCCCTGCGGCGTGGGCCCTGGCCCGCGCCTCGGTGACCGAGGCGGCCTCGTGCACGGTGCCGGCCCCCATCGAACGGAGCCTGCCGGCGATCGCCTCCCGCAGCAGCGGGTGGTCGTCCACGACGAGGACCGTGAACAGCTCCTCCCGTGGCTGCGGCACGATCCCCGGCGAGAGCATGGCTCCACCGATCGGAGCGCCACCTGGGGTGGTGCTGCCGGAGCCCTGCGCCGGCACTTGCTGGCCAAGTACAGCCACGTCGTCAACCTTCCTGGAGTCGGTCGTCAGCCCCCGACCAACACCGGAACCCGAGGGACGGAGAGTGGCGCTCGGCCGCCCGGGTGGGTGCCATGCAGGAGATGGTATCCCTCCATGCGGCCTAACGTCGCGTGTGCATTCGAACTTCTGGCCCGGAAAGTTACATGGATGTGGGTGTGCTCCCACCCCGACGGGTGACATTTCTCGTCAACGCGCCGCTGACCTGCGTCTATCAGCCGGGTGACCGACTCAACGGCACCGCGCCCACGGGGGGCAGCCCCGCCGCGGTCGCCACCAGGGACCCGAACGCCACGGCGTGTCGAGCGAGGTCGGCGTCGCTCTCCGTAGGCGTCCACGAGGCCCGCAGCTCGACGTCGTCCTCCCGGGGAGGGTTGTCGTCGGGGCCCTGGAGCCCGCCGAAACGGACCGACGAGGTCTGCGTGACGGTGCCGCCCAGGGCGGTGAACTCCGCTCCCGCGTGCTCGAGCGCGTCGGTCAACCAGGACCAGCCGATGCTCGGCAGCATGTCGTCGCCGAGCTGGCCGGCCTCGAGCCGGGCCTGGACGAAGCAGACCAGCCGGAAGGTGCCCTGCCAGCGATCCTGGCCCTCCGGGTCGTGGAGCAGGATCAGCCGTCCGGAGGTGTCCGGCTCGTCGAGATCGTCGGTGCCGTCGCCGCGGTGGCCGATGTCGGCCTCGACGCTCGTCGCCCAGCTGTACGGTGCGAGCCGGGGCGGCGCCTCGAGCGCGCGCACCACGAGCTCCGGGCGCGGCGCCACCGAGGCGAGTGAGGTCACTGCCCGACGGAACAGCGGTGGCGTGGAGATCGGGTCCGGCACGGCGGGAGACTCTAGGGCGAACCGGCCGTCGTCGCAGGCAGGCGCGCCGGGGTGGGCGGCACGTGCCTGACCGCTCGTGGGAGGATGGCGGGGTCATGACAGCAGGTACAGCAGGCATCGTCTCCGCCCCGCCGGCCCGGCGTGACCTGGCCGGATCCCCGTTCCTGGACGCGGTCCGCGGGCGCAGGCCCGCACGGCTGCCCGTCTGGTTCATGCGCCAGGCCGGGCGTTCGCTGCCCGAGTACCGGGCGCTGCGGGCCGACAACGGCATGCTCGAGGCCTGCCTGACCCCCGATCTGACCTGTGAGATCACGCTGCAGCCGGTGCGCAGGCACGGCGTCGACGCAGCGATCCTGTTCTCCGACATCGTGGTTCCGCTGTACCTGGCCGGGATCGGGGTGGACATCGTCCCGGGCACCGGCCCGGTCGTGGACTCGCCGGTGCGCACCGCCGCCGACGTCGAGGCCCTGCCGGAACTCGCCCCCGAGCAGGTGGGCCGGGTGGCCGACGCCATCGCGCTGCTGCTCCCCGAGCTGGGGGACACGCCGCTGATCGGTTTCGCCGGTGCCCCGTTCACGCTCGCGTCCTACCTGATCGAGGGTGGTCCGAGCCGCAACCACGAGCGCACCAAGGCGCTCATGCGCTCCCGGCCGCAGGTGTGGCACGCGCTGATGGCCAAGCTGGCCCGCTCGACCGGGGTGTTCCTGCAGCAGCAGGCCGCTGCCGGGGTCGACGCCCTGCAGCTGTTCGACTCCTGGGCCGGCGCACTCTCCGAGCGCGACTACCGCGAGTTCGTCCTGCCGCACTCGGCTGCGGTGCTCGGCGGGCTGGCCGGGACCGGTCTGCCGCGGATCCACTTCGGTGTCGGCACCGGCGAGCTGTACGGAGCGATGACCGAGGCCGGCGCGGACGTGATCGGGGTCGACTGGCGCACCCCGCTCGACGTCGCCGCGCGCCGCGCCGGTGGCGCCGTCCCGGTGCAGGGCAACCTCGACCCGGCCGTGCTGTTCGCCGGGCAGGAGGCGATCGACGCCGAGGTCGCGCGGATCGCGGCCGAGGGCGCGCGCTGCCCCGGGCACGTGTTCAACCTCGGGCACGGCGTGTTGCCGCAGACCGACCCCGACGTCATCACCCGCACCGTCGAGGCCGTCCACGCCCAGCCGACCCGGTGATCCGGGTCGCCGTCGTCGGCGGCGGGATCTCCGGGCTGGCCGCGGCACACCGGCTGCGGACCCTGCTCGGGCCGGCCGCCCGGATCACCCTGCTCGAACAGCGGGGCCGGCTGGGCGGGGTGCTGCGGACCGTCGACCTGGCCGGGGTCCCCTTCGACGTCGGCGCCGAGGCGTTCCTGGTGCGGCGCCCGGAGATGCTCGACCTGCTCGACGAGCTCGGGCTGTCGTCCGCGCTCGCCCACCCCACGCCGGCGACGGCCACGATCCGGGCGGGCGGGCGGACCGTGCGCCTGCCCCGGGGCACCCTGATGGGCGTCCCCGGCCGCCGCGCCGAGCTCGCCGGGGTGCTCTCGGCGGCCGGTTCGGCCGCGGCCGCGGCCGAACCATCGGTCCCGTTGCACTGGGAACCCGGGAGCGACGTCGCGCTCGGCGGGCTGCTGCGCGATCGGTTCGGCCCCGAGGTGGTCGACCGCATCGCCGATCCGCTGCTCGGCGGGGTGTACGCGGGCCGGGTGGACGCGCTGGGCCTGCGGGCGACGGTCCCCGCGCTCGCCGCGGCCCTGGACGCCGGTGCGCCCTCGGTGACCGACGCCGCCACGACCGGTATGCGCGCCGGTGGGCAACCCGCGGGGACGCTCGCCGCCGGGCCCCGGAGCGGTGCACCTGCGCAGGCCGGCTCCGGGGCCGCCACCGAGCTCCGGGCGGAACGCTCCGGAACGGTGGGCGCCGGAGCGGACCCGGGGCCGCCGCCCGCCGTGGCCGGGCCGGTGTTCGGTGCGGTGCGCGGCGGCTACCGGGAGGTGGTGGCCGCACTCGTCGCGGCGTCCGGGGCGACCGTCCGCACGACCACGACGGCGCGCGCCCTGGAACGCCGCGGGCAGGCCTGGCGGCTGGTCCTGGGCCCCGTCGGGTCACCCGAGACCCTGGACGTCGACGCGGTCGTGCTGGCCGTACCGGCGCCTGCCCTGCGCAGACTGCTCGACCCGGTGCTGCCGGCCGCGGCCGCGGCGGCGGCCCGGATCGACCTCGCGTCCTCGGCCGTCGTCGCGCTGGCCTACGACCCGTCCGAGATCCCGGAACCGCCCAGGACGAGCGGTTGTCTGGTCGCGGCCGACGAGCCGCTCTCGGTCAAGGGCGTGACCCACGCGTCGACGAAATGGGCACATCTCGGCGCGGACGGCCTGATCCGGGTCCGGGCCTCGGTCGGCCGGTTCGGGGAGGAGTCGACCCTGCAGGTGGACGACGCCGAGCTGGTCGCGAAGGTCCGCGCCGACCTGCGCGAACTGGACGGCATCGCGGCCGTGCCGGTCGCCTCGCACGTGCAGCGCTGGGGCGGTGGGCTGCCGCAGTACGGTGTCGGGCACACCGGCACGGTCGCGGCGCTGGAGTCGGCGGTCACCGCCGAACCGGGCCTGGCCGTCGCCGGGGCCCTGCTGCACGGGGTCGGCGTACCGGCCTGCGTGGGCACCGCCCGCGCCGCCGCCGAGCAGATCGCCGCCCGGGTGGTGAGGGCACCCTGATCCCCCGGCGTAGCATGCGGACCATGGCCCGCGTCGACGTCAAAGCGATCAACGAGACCATCCGGTACACCATGTGGTCGGTGTTCCGGGTCGAGCCCGGGCGGCTCGGTGACGACCGCTCCGAGGCGGCGCGGCAGGCCACCGAGTACCTCGACTCGCTGGCCAACAAGGACGTCGTCGTGCGGGGGGTCTACGACCTCGCCGGTGTCCGGCACGACGCCGACTACATGATCTGGTGGCACGCCGCCGAGATCGAGTCGTTGCAGGCCGCCTACGCCGACCTGCGTCGCACCACCGCTCTCGGCCGCGCATCGGTCCCGGTCTGGAGCCAGACCGCGCTGCACCGCCCCGCCGAGTTCAACAAGAGCCACGTCCCGGCGTTCATGGCGGGTGAGGACCCGAAGCGCTACGTGTGCGTCTACCCGTTCGTCCGCTCCTACGAGTGGTACCTGCTGCCCGACGCCGAGCGGCGGAAGATGCTCGCCGACCACGGCAAGGAGGCCCGCGACTACGCCGACGTCCGCGCCAACACCGTGCCCTCGTTCGCCCTCGGTGACTACGAGTGGATCCTCGCGTTCGAGGCCGACGAGCTGTACCGGATCGTCGACCTCATGCGGCACCTGCGGAGCACCGAGGCGCGCCGGCACGTGCGGGAGGAGATCCCGTTCTACACCGGCCCGCGGGTCGAGGTCGGAGACCTGGTCGCGTCGCTGCCCTGAGCGGGCCGCATCCGGTGCGGCCCGCTCGTTCGGCAAGCCTCACTCGGTGCCGTCTGCTCGTTCGGCAAGCCTCACTCGGTGCCGTCTGCTCGTTCGGCAAGCCTCACTCGGTCTCGAGGGTGAGCGACACCGAGTTGATGCAGTACCGCAGGTCGGTCGGGGTGTCGTACCCCTCGCCGGCGAACACGTGCCCGAGGTGGCTGTGGCAGTTCGCGCACAGCACCTCGGTGCGCGTCATCCCCATGCTGGAGTCGGTCCGCTCGATGACGGCGTCACCGGCCAGCGGGGTGAAGAACGACGGCCACCCGCAGTGCGACTCGAACTTCGTCTCGCTGCGGAACAGCTCCGCGCCGCACGCCCGGCAGCGGTAGACGCCGGCGCGCTTCTCGTCGGTGTACTCGCCGGTGAACGGCCGCTCCGTCCCGGCCTGGCGGAGCACGTGGTATTCGGCCGGGCTCAGCTGGGCCCGCCACTCCTCGTCGGACTTGACGACCTTCGGTGCGGGCTCCGTCCCGGAGCCGGTGTTGCTGCTGAACAGACCCATGCACCCACGCTAACCCTTCTGCCGGCTCCGTGCCCCGGAGCCAGGCCGAGACCACGACGACGACCGCGTTCGCGATCGCCCGGGCCGACGGCCGCCGTGCGGCACGGGCCGCGCAACCGGTTCACCGAGCCGGCGACGTCCCCGACCCCCGGATGCGACCTTCCACCGAGCACGACGGGCCGCGCTGCATCCGGTCAGGTACGCGGCAACGCCCGCGCCCGGCGGATCGCCCGGATCGAGATCGGCCAGGTCCGCATCGAACCGGGGACCGGTCGTCGTTCATGACACCACGACGGTCGGCGCGGTAGGTTCGCCCGCGTGGCGAGCCGAGACGTCGAGATCCTGCAGGTCGACGGGCCGGACGGGAGTCGCGACGTCCGGCTCACCAGCCCGGGGAGGATCACCTTTCCGAAGCTCGGGATCACCAAGCGCGAGGTGGTCGAGTACTACCTGGCCGTCGGCGGGCCGATGACCCGGGCGCTGCGCGACCGCCCGACGAACCTCAAGCGGTTCAACGACGGCGTCGACGGTGACCCGTTCTTCGTCAAGCGGGTGCCGAAGGGGGCCCCGGACTGGGTGCGGACCTGCACCGTCACGTTCCCGAGCGGTCGGACGGCCGAGTCGGTCGCGATCACCGAGCCGGCGACGATCGCGTGGGCGGCGAACCTGAACACTCTCGACTTCCACCCGTGGCCGGTCCGCTGCCCGGACACCGACCGGCCCGACGAGCTGCGGATCGACCTCGATCCGCAGCCCGGTACCGATTTCACCGATGCCGTCGCCGTCGCGGGTGTGCTGCGTGAGGTGCTCGACGAGGCGGGGCTCACCGGATGGCCGAAGACCTCCGGCGGGCGCGGACTGCACGTGTTCGCCCCGATCCGGCCGGAATGGGACTTCATCGAGGTGCGCCACGCGGTGATCGCGATCGCCCGCCGGGTGTGCCGGCGCATCCCGGAGCGGGCCACCGTCGACTGGTGGAAGGAGGAACGCGGCGAGCGGGTGTTCCTCGACTTCAACCAGGCCGCGCGGGACCGGACGATCGCCTCGGCCTGGTCGGTGCGCGGGCTGCCCGACGCGACCGTGTCGATGCCGCTGACCTGGGACGCGCTCGCCGACGTCGATCCGGCCGAGTTCACCCTGCGCACCGTCCCCGGGATCCTGGAGCGGCACGGCGACCCCCACGAGTCGATGGACGAACGGCCCGGGGGATGCGGGACCGCGCTGCGCTGGTACGCCGAGGACGAGAGCGAACACGGGCTGGGGGACATGCCCTATCCGCCCGAGTACCCGAAGATGCCCGGGGAGCCGATGCGGGTCCAGCCCAGCCGGGCCCGACGTCCTACCAGCTGAGACACGGCAGCTGAGCGTGCGGGCGCGGCGGGCAGGCGCCGATCCACCGGACGACCCCGCTGAACCACGACGGGTGCCGGGCCGGCCGAGGCGCGGATCCGGGTGACCCGAGGATCCGGCGGTGCGCCGGTACGTGCACGGCGACGCCGCTCACCCGGGTGAGAGTCGCCCGTCGGACGGGCCCCCGTTTCCGGCCGGCGGAAGAAGCACCGCGGCATGCGAACCAGCCGGAAGCAGCGGGACGACGCCGGTCGTTGGCCGGGCGGATCGGCCGAACGGCGCCCCCACGACCGGTCGTGCCTGCGACCCACGGGCCGCCGCGATGTCGATCCGTCCCACTCCGACCGACGGAAGGAACGACACATGGTGGGCCACATCCGGCGGTACTGGATCCGGTGGAGCCTCGGAGCGCTCCTGCTCGCGATCCTCGCCGTGACCGCCGTCCCGTACGCCTACACCACCTACATCGCCGCGGCCGCCCCGGCCGGGCTGGCCACGGAACGATCGCAACCGGACACCGAGGGGCCGGCAGCACCGCTCGACGGGCGCTGGGTCGCTGCGGACGGGTCCGAAGCCGAGTACCGGATCGACGAGATCCTCTTCGGTCAGGAGATCACCGCGGTCGGCCGGACCGGCGAGGTCGACGGGGAGATCGAGATCGCCGGCACCGCGGTGAGCACCGGTCGCGTCGATGTGGACATGGCGTCGGTCGCGACCGACAACGCACGGCGCGACCGACAGTTCCGTGACAACCTGATGGACGTCTCGGCCAACCCGACGGCCACGTTCGCGCTCACCGCGCCGGTGGAGCTGCCCCACGCCCCCGCCGTGGGGGAGGAGCTCACCGTCCCGGCGCGTGGGGAGCTGACCCTGCGCGGCGTGACCCGGCCGGTCACGGTCGACCTGACCGTGCGCCGGGGATCCGTCGAGCTCACCGTCAGCGGTGAGGTCCCGGTCACGCTGTCCGACTACGCGATCCCGCGGCCGTCGATCGCCGGGATCACGGTCTCCGAGCAGGCGGCCGTGGGGTTCGCGCTGCGGTTCGAACCGGCCTGACCGGTGCCGGCCCTCACGATCACCACGGCGAACCGGCGCGCGGTGGCAGAATCGCCGGCCGTGTACGCGTTCCTGGACGACGGCCCCCACGCCGGTGAGCTCGTGCGCATCGACCCCGACGCCTCGGGCCGCCCGCCCCGCCGGATCGAGCTGGCCGATCCGGGCGGGGAGCCCGCCGCCTACGATCTGATCGGCCCGCACCACGACCCGGACCGGTGGATCTACCGGCGGGCACCCTAGAGCGCCGGCCCGAGGGTCAGCCTCCTTCCCGGGCCCGCTTGCGGCGCTTCCCCTCGTGCATGGCCTGCACCCGGGGGACCGGGATGGCCCGTCCCTCCTCGAGCAGGATCGGGGGGACCGATGCAGGTGCCGGGCGCAGCGACCGCCACGGATCGGTGTCGCCGAGCAGCCCGGACGCGGCGCGTACGGTGACCGCGGCGGGGGAGAGGTCGTCCAGGGCGTCCCACGGGACCGGGAACGACACCGGCAGCCCGGGGCGGGCCCGGGGGCTGTAGACGGCGACGAGGGTGGCCCAGCCTGCCCGGGTCGGATCGAGGAACACCCGTCCGCCGCGGTCGGCCCGGATGAAGGCGGTCGTCGCGACGTCGGGGCCCAGCGCGGCGGCACGGGCGCACAGGGCCCGGGTCGCGGCGAAGGCGTCGTCGATGCCCAGCGGCGTCGCCAGCGGCACGACCAGGTGCAGGCCCTTGGCGCCGCTGGTCTTGACGACGGCGTCCAGCCCGAGCTCGTGCAGCGCCGCGCGGACCGACCCGGCCGCGGCGACCACGGCCCGGAACTCGCCGTCCGGCGGCGGATCGAGGTCGACGACGAGCTCGTCGGCGGTGCTCGCGCCTGCGGTCAGCAGGGTCGGGTGGAACTCGATCGCCCGCTGGTTGCCGAACCACAGCAGGGTCCGCCGGTCGGCGCACACCGGGTAGTGCACGGTGCGCTGCGAGCTCTCCGCCCACACCGGCAGGGTCGGGATCCAGTCCGGTGCGCCGCGCGGGAGATTCTTCTGCATGAACGGCTGCTGGCCGGGCCGGGCCCGTACGACCGACAGCGGGCGGTCGGCGAGCGCGGGCAACATCCGGTCCGCCACCGCGTCGAGATGGTCGAGCAGCTCCCGCTTGGTGACGCCCGCGCCGTCGAACACCGGCGCGTCCAGGCTGGTCAGCTCAACACCGTCACGGATCTCGTCCACCCGGCGGGCCATCGCGGGCTCCTCCCTCAGCCGATGAATCCACGGTCGGCGAGCCAGGCCCGCGCGACCTCACGTGCCGGCCGGCCCTCGGCCGAGACCCGGCCGTTGAGCTCCTGGACGGTGCGCTGGTCCAGCGCTTCCGCGATCGGCGAGAACACCTCGGCGACCTGCGGGGCGCGCTCGAACGCGTCCAGCCGGACGGTGGGCGCCGCACTGTAGGTGATGTGGTAGTCGCGGTCGTCCTCCAGCACCGTCAACCCGAGTGCGGGGATGCGGCCGTCGGTGGCGGCGACCTCGCCGAACAGGCACACCCCGTCGGCGGTGGACTGGAAGATCAGCCCCTGTTCCAGGACGGAGGTGCGCTCCCGGGGCAGCTCGACGCCATAGGCCTGCTGCAGGCCGCGCAGGCCGTCGGCCCGGGAGTGGTACTCGGTCTCCACGCAGACCGTGCCGGGCTGCCCGGACCGGATGTAGGCCGCCATGTCGCTGATCGAGTCCAACCCCAGACGGGCGGCCGCCGCCCCGTCGACGACGAATGCATAGGTGTTGTCGAAACCGGCCCGGTCGAGCCAGACGACGCCGTTCTCCACCCGGTCCCGGGCGCGCAGCTCGCGCAGCACCTCGTCGTCGGGGAGCTTGCGGGTCTCCCGCAGGAACGACGCCCACGCGGTGCCGGTGTACTCCCAGTACAGGGTGATGTCGCCGGAGAGCAACGCCTGGCGGGTCGCGTCGGAGCCGCCGATGTTGCAGCGGTCGGTCACCGTCGCCCCGACCGACTCCAGGGCGGCGATGGAGATCTCGCAGAGCACGATCTGCTCGTCGAAGTTCTTCGAACCCACGACGTAGGTCTGCCCGGTGAGGTCCACCGACTCGGCGAGCGAACCGGAGGAGGCGCGCGGCCCGGTCCCGGCCAGCCCGGCGCAGCCGCTCACGAGCAACGCGAGGGCGCACAGCGACGCGAGGAACGCCCCGGTCCGGGGGAGCCGGTCACGATGGGTCCTCACGCTGTGTCGTCCCCGGTCGCAGGTGTGTTGCGAGCACCCGATCACGGAACGCGCCGCGGTGCAACACCGCACCCGCCACGGGCTCCCCGGCGAACGGACGCGGCCCCGCCGACCACCCACCGGGGTGGTCCGCGGGGCCGCCGCCGGAGCTGCCGACCGGTCAGCCGGTGAAGCCCTCCTCGGTCAGCCAGGTGCGCGCCACCTCGCGGGCGTCACGTCCCTCGGACGAGACCTGGCCGTTGAGCCGCAGCATGGTCTCGTAGTCCAGCGCGGTCGAGATCGGGGCCATGACCTGACGGACGGCCTCGTTCTGGGTGTAGGTCTCCTCGCGGATGATCGGCGCCGCGTTGTAGGTGACGTGGTAGCGCTCGTTGTCCTCCAGCACGGTCAGCCCGAGCCCGGGGATGCGCCCGTCGGTGGTGAACACCAGGCCGAAGGTGCAGTCGCCGTTCTGGGTGGCCTGGTAGATCGCACCGGTGGCGAGCACCTGGAGGCGGTCCGGCGGGATCTGGAAGCCGTAGGTCTCCTGCAGGCCGCGCAGGCCGTCGTCACGGGAGTTGTACTCGGTCTCCACGCAGACCGTGCCCGGCTTGCCGTCGTTGATGTAGGTCGCCATGTCGGAGAGCGTGACGAGGTTCTCCTCGCGGGCCTTGTCCCCGTTGACGGCCATCGCGTAGGTGTTGTTGAAGTCGGCCTTGTCGAGCCAGACGAGCTGGTTCTCCTGCAGGTCGCGCTCGGCGACGAGGCGGTAGAGCTCGTCGTCGTCGGCGATGCGCTCGGTCTCCTGGAAGAACGACGCCCACGCGGTGCCGGTGTAGTCCCAGTAGATGTTGATGTCACCGGCGAGCAGGGCCTGCCGTGCGACGTCGGTGCCGCCGAGGTTGCAGCGCGGCGTGACGTTGCCGCCGACCGACTCCAGCGCGGCCACCGTGATCTCGCAGAGCACCAGCTGCTCGTCGAAGTTCTTGCCGCCGACGATGTAGTCGACTCCCTCGAGGTTGCCGGCCTCGGCGAGTGAGCCACCGGAGGCGGAGGGGCCGCTGGCGTCGAGGCCGCCACAGCCCGCGAGGGCGACCGCGGTGACGGCAGCCAACGCCGTCAACGCCATGCGCCGGGATCGTCCGAATCTCAAGGTGTCCTCCAGGAGTGCGGTACTGCGGAATCTGGGGGGAACGGGGTGGTGCGGGGGCGGATCAGCCCGCGGAACGGCCGACCAGGTACTCGGCGAGGCCGGCCAGCCAGTCCACGATCAGCGCGAGCGCGGCCACGATGGCGGCCGCGACCAGGGTGCCGGTGGGCCTGCCCAGCTCGAGCATTCCCTTGATCGGCTCGCCGAGACCGCCGGCACCGATGAAGGTCGCCAGCGCCGCGGTCCCGACGTTCAGCACCAGCGCGACCCGGACCCCGGCGACCATCACCGGCGTGGCCAGCGGCAGCTCGACCCGCAGCAGCGTCTGCCGCGCCGACATCCCGATCCCACGGGCCGCCTCGACCAGGGCCCGGTCCACCTGCTGCAGCCCGACCACGGTGTTGGTCAGCACCGGCAGCAACGCCGCCAGGGCGAGCGCGACGACCGCGGTGGTCAGCCCGAGGCCGAGCGGCGAGAACGCGAGCAGCACGATCACACCGAAGGCGGGCAGCGCCTGCATGAAACCGGTGAAGGCGAGCACCGGCCGCTGGATCCGCCGGGCCGCGGGACGGCTGATCGCGATGCCGGCCGGGATCGCGATCACGATGACGACCAGGGTGGACAGGCCGGTGAGGACCAGGTGCTCCCCGAGCCGGGCACCGAGCGCCTGCGGGTTGATGACCGACCGCTCGACGTCGTCGAGGCCCTGGGACATCGCGTAGGCGAAGACCACCGCGAGCCCGATCACCGCGATGAGCGGGTTGGCGATCAGGGTCTTGTCCAGCTTGCGGCGTGGCCGGCGGGGGAGGTCCTCGGCGGTGGCCTCCGAGGTCCCCGCGGTGGTCTCGGGGGCCGGGGCGCTCATGCGCCCGCCTTGGTCTTGAGCCCCTCGACGAGGTCCCGCCACCAGAGCGCACCCCGGAGCTTCTGCTCGTCGTCGACGACGGCGACCAGCTCGGTCTGCGAGTCCAGCATGATGTCGACGGCGTCGTAGACGGTGCCCGTGTGCGGCACGGTGACCAGCTGCGGGGGCGCCTCGGTGCCCGGTACGTACGCCCAGCGCACGGGCCGGCCCTCGGCGTCGGCCTCGTAGGTCGGTGAGCCGTTGCGCTCGGCCGTCCCGTCGAGCCCGACCGTCTGCAGCTCGAGCCGGGACAGCTCGAGCAGCGAGAGCCGACGCACGGCGGCACCGGAGCCGACGAACTCGGCGACGAACTCGTTCGCCGGCTGGGTCAGGATCATGTCCGGGGTGTCGTACTGCTGCAGCGTCCCGCCGGGGCCGAAGACCGCGATCCGGTCGCCCAGCTTGACCGCCTCGGTGAGGTCGTGGGTCACGAAACAGATCGTCTTGGCGATCTGCTGCTGGAGCTCCAGGAACTCGTCCTGGATGCGCTCGCGGGTGATCGGGTCGATGGCGCCGAACGGCTCGTCCATCAGCATCACCGACGGGTCCGCGGCCAGACCGCGGGCCACACCGACCCGCTGCTGCTGCCCGCCGGAGAGCTGGCGCGGATAGCGGTCCCGGTAGTCCTTCGGTTCCATACCGACCAGGTGCAACAGCTCGTCGACCCGGGCGGAGATCCGGGCCTTGTCCCAGCCCAGGATCCGCGGCACGACGGCGATGTTGTCGCCGATGGTGAAGTGCGGGAACAGGCCGACCTGCTGGATGACGTAGCCGATCCGGCGGCGCAGCTCGTCGGCGTTGACCTTCGTGACGTCGTCACCGTCGAGCAGGATCCGGCCGGTGGTGGGCTCGATCAGCCGGTTCATCATCTTGAGCGTGGTCGTCTTGCCGCAGCCGGACGGTCCGATGAACATCGAGATGGTGCCCTCGGGCACCTCCAGGTTGAGCTCCTGGACCGCGGGGGCGGTGGCCTTCGGGTAGGTCTTGCTGATCCCTTCGAGGGCGATCATGGTTTTGCCGGCACCGGAATCAGACACGGATCCCCCTTGGGGTGGTGAAACGCTGCACGACCCAGAACACGAGTTCGTAGACGGCAGCCACGACGAGGCAGCCGAGCGTGGCCGCCAGAACCTGGTTGAACGAGTTGACCGATCCGAGCCGCTGCAGGCCCAGCAGGAGCGACGAGCCGAAGCCCGGTCCGTTGATGGCCCCCGCGACGACGGCGATGCCGATGATGATGAGCACGGCGACCCGGATGCCGGAGAGGATGACCGGCCAGGCCAGCGGCAGCTGGACGGTGAGCATCCGGCGGATCGGGCCCATCCCCATCCCGCGCGCGGACTCGAGCACCGCGTCGTCGACCGACGACAGACCGGCCACCACGTTGCGCAGGATCGGGTAGACCGCGTAGATCGTCAGTGCGACCAGCGACGGTGTGGCGCCCAGGCCGAGGATCGGCTGCAGCATGCCGAACAGCGCCAGCGACGGAATGGTGAGCGCGGCCGAGCTGGCGATCAGCAACCCTTCCCGGGTGCCCATCCGCACCGGCTTGCTCCAGGTGTCGGGTGTGAGCCGGTTGGTGTGCAGCAGCGTGCCGGCCGCCAGCGCGATGAGGGCGGCACTTCCGACGGCAATGCCGACCAGCAGAAAGTGCTGCTGGCCGTAGAACACCAACTGGTTCAGCTGTGTCACGACATAGGTGAAGAAATCCACCGTGCTCCTTCCGCCCGGTCCCCGTGCCCGCCGAGCGGCTCAGGCTCATCGGTCCTTCTGCGCCGCTCGGCAACTCGTGCCACAGGCGTTACACCCTCCCGAACGACGTGCCGGCCCCCGGCCGCGTGTCCCCGGTCGACCCGGTGGGAGCTGCGGTGACCCTGTCGCCGAACGGAGCCTAGCGGGACGGGTGCGTTGGGGGTAAGTCGACCGGTCCGTTCCGTGACGACCAGATGTCCGTTTGGCACGACGATTGTGCGTGATTGTGCGAACTGTTCATGCAGGTGGCGCGGCACTCGGCGGCGGCTCGCGCGACCGGCGGGGAAACGGCCGGATACGGAATCGTGACCTTCGGTGTCGGATTGGTCGCACCTGGTGGTGACTCGCCGTACACCGTCGGCCGCAAGCGGTTACGGCGGACAGACGACGGGCTCGACCGGCGCCCGGCCCTCGACGAGCGCCCGGTCCACGACCTCGGTGACGCACGGGGTACGCCCGTAGGCGCCCGTCCCGGCACCCTGCCAGCGGACCACCCGTCCGTCGCCGAGCAGCTCGGCGGTGCGGTCCGCGCCGCTCTGCGCCGACCGCGGGTCCTGCGCCGTCCCGATCACCAGGACCGGCGGCGGCGCACCGCCCTGCGGCCCCGACGGTGCCACCGGGCCGCCGGAGGGCCACGGTCCGCAGGCCACCAGCTGCTGGGCCGCGGCGACCCCGAACAGCGGGAAACGCTCCGCCCAGTCCCCGGCCAGCTCGGCCGCCTCACCCGGGGTGATCCGGACGCGGCTGTCGTTGCACCGGGTCGCCAGCGCCGCATCGAACCGGCCCTGCGGCCCGCCCAGCGGGACGAGCAGCCGGACCAGTCCCGCGGCGTCACCGTCCCGGGCTGCGGCCAGCGCAGCCTGCAGTTCCGGCCAGCGGGCGGGCTGGGCCAGCACCGACCGGACGGCGCGGACGGTGGCACCCGCGGTGACCGCGTCGCCGTCGCCGACCGGGAGTGCGGCGCTCCCCAACCGGTCGAGCAGCCCGGTCACCGTGGCCCGTGGGTCGGGCCCGAGCGGGCAGTCCGGGCCCGCGGCGCAGGCGGTGGCGAAGGCGTCGAACGCCGACTCCGCGGCGGCGGTGGCCGCCTCGGTGCGGGCCGGGTCCTCGAGCGTGGGGTCGCCCGGGCCGTCCAGCACGACCCGCCCGGCGGCGCCCGGATGCCGGACGACCCAGCCGGCGGCGGCGTCCGCTCCGTCCCCGATGCCGAGCAGGTTCAGCCTGGCCGGTCCGAGCGCGCTGCGCAGCGACTCCAGATCCGCGGCGGTGGAGTCGGTCCGGTAGCTGGTGAGCGTGCCGGACAGCAGCAGGTAGCAGTCCTGCACGATCGATCGGGACCGCTCCAGCAGCGCCGCCATGGTCGCCTCGTCGGTCCGGTCCGGTGCGGCGTCGAGCAGCGCCGCGCGCGCGTCGACCGGGGCACAGTCCAGCAGGTCCTCGCCCGCGCCGCGGCGGTCCATGCCGACCACCTGGTAGGTCTGCAGCAGCTCGGCGGGCATCCGGGCGGCGAGCGCCACCGCCGCCCGCGCGGAGCCGTCGGTCCCGGTGTCGCCGAGCACGACCAGCGCGGGCAGGTCGGCCGGCGCGCCGGGGGTCGTCACCCTGGTCAGGCCGAGCCGGGCCGGTCCGAGATCGGGACGGCTTCGGTCGGCGGGAACGGTGAGCCGCCCGCAGCCGACGCTCAGCTGCCGGTCGGGCGGGACCGGGGTGCCCGCGGCGGCGAGGCCGGCGACCACCTCGGCGGTGCAGTCGGCGAAGGCGGGGCCACCGCGGAGCCCCTCCGGTTCGGGGAGGGCGTGCGGGTCGGTGAGGGGTTCGGGTGCCGCGGACGGGGGAGCGGCGGGCAGCAACTCGCCGCGTACGGCGACCGGCGGCCGCTGGGAGGGTCCCACCGCGCATCCGGCGAGCAGCGCGCCGCACAGGGTCATGACCAGCAGCACCACCGGCACCCTGACGGGGGTGCCTCCGTACCGCTGCCGCACCGTGATCCCCCGCTCGTCGTCGCACCGGTGCCCCAGTGTGCCGACCACCGGGTGAGGACCGGGTGAGCGCCGGCGGATCAGCGGGCCGTCCAGCCCCCGTCCTGGGTGAGCGAAGCACCGGTGATCGACGGCGAGGCCGGGCCCCACAGCACGGCGGCCAGCTCGGCGGTCTCGGCGGGCTCGATCAACCGCTTCCGGGCGACCGGGGTGAGCATGATCTTCTCGATCACCTCGTCCTCGGAGATGCCGTGGGTACGCGCCTGGTCGGCGATCTGCGCCTCGACCAGCGGGGTGCGCACGTAGGCCGGGTTGATGCAGTTGCTGGTGACGCCGTGCTCGGCGCCCTCCAGGGCCGTCACCTTCGACAGGCCCTCCAGGCCGTGCTTCGCCGAGACGTAGGCGGACTTGTAGGGCGAGGCCCGCAGCCCGTGCGCACTGGAGATGTTGATCACCCGACCCCAGCCCTGCGTGTACATGTGCGGCAGCGACCTGCGGATCAGCCGGAACGGTGACTCGAGCATCAGGCGCAGGATCGACGAGAAGATCTCGGTGTCGAACTCCTCGAGCCGGGAGACGTGCTGGCGGCCCGCGTTGTTGACCAGGACGTCGACGTCGGCCGGCAGCTCCTCGACGGCGTCGAGATCGGACAGGTCGCAGGTCAGCGGCGTGACGAGGGGAGTCTCGGCGGCCAGCGCGGCGACCCGGTCCGGATCGCGGTCTACCGCGTACACCGCGGCGCCGTCGGCGACCAGCCGGCGGGCCACCGCGGCTCCGATACCGCTGCCCGCGCCGGTGACGAGAGCCTTCTTGCCGTCCAGCAGAGCACCCATGCCGCCGACCGTACGGCGCCCGGTGGGCCCGTCCGCTATGAGGCGGGTCACGCCGGCGCGACAGGGTGTCTCAGGAGACGCGTGGGCCCCTGTCCCGTGGCCCGGAATCGAGCTCCAGCCGGACGGCGACCGGGAGGTCCGGGTAGCCCAGCGAGTCCCGGACCTCGGGGAGGACCTCGCTGTCGAGCCTGCGGCAGATCTCGGCGACGCCGGTGTCGGCGAGGTCCTCCTCGACCCACACGGTCGCCCGTACCGCCGGCGCCGAGGCCCGGCCGACCATCCGGGCGCGGGCCCGGGTGACGCCGGGCAGCGCGCTGGCCCCTTCGGCGAGGGCGTCCGCGGCGGCCGCCGAGTCGATCCGGATCTCCGAGCCCGATCCCGCGTCCAGCACGAGATCGGGCCGGGGCTCCGGGCGTAACCCGCGGACCGCCCAGAGCAGGCCGAGCACCAACAGCAGCGTCCCGGCGACGATCGCCGACACCCGGGCCACCGTCCCGTGCGCGACGAGGAACTCGCTGATCATCGGGTCGAGCAGCGGGCGGTGCGGACGGTTCTGCCCGAACACGCCGTTCACCAGCAGTACCGTCAGCACGCCACCGGCCAGCAGCACGACGCCGAGCAGGGTCAGCCCCCAGCGGGCGCCGCCCGCCGAGCGGTACTGCGCCCTCCGGGCCGCCCTCGCCGCCCGCCGCGGATCGGCCGGGGCGCTCGCGCTCCCGCCGTCCGACGGCTGCGGGCCACCGGTGAGGGGGACGGGGGTGGTCGGGGTGGTGTCAGCCGTCATCAGTGCACTCCCTGGGACGAGCGGGACGATCCCGGCACCTCGGCGGTGGCGCGCACCGTGAGCCGGGGACGGCGGGTCAGCGGCAGGGCGTCGAGCACACCGGCCGCGGCCGCGCGGGCCTCCTCGCGCAGCGCACCGGCCTCACCCCGGCCGCGGGCCCGGACCACCACCGAGCCGGACGAGGCGGTGACCGAGGCCGCGGTGATCGGGTCCAGGGCGCGGACCCGGCTCCCGACGAGCCGGGCCAGCACCCGGGGCGCGGTCGCGACGGTCAGGCCTGCCGACGGCGAGTCGAGCGCGACGTCGTGCCGGCGGGCCAGCAGGCCGATCACCAGCAGCAGCACGCCCGCGACGATGGCTGCGACGGCGACCCAGAGCACGGGCTGCGCGGTCCAGAGGATGTTCTCGGCGGTGGAGCGCCAGTCCCGCCAGGGGACGAGCAGGCCGGAGCCGCTCCCGGGACTCACCCAGGCCGCCACCACCTCGATGACGAGCAGCGCGCCGATCCCGGCCACGGCCAGGCTGACCAGGGGTGCGAGCACGCGGAGCAGGACACGCACGACGTGCCACCTGCCTTTCTGGGTCGGGATGTGCCCGGGTCAGTGCACCCGGGTGGTCTCGGGTGCGGCGGCCCGGTCGGCCTGCAGGGCGCCCACCTCGACAGTGAACCGGCGCAGCCGGCGTCCGGTCATCCGGCGCAGGTCGGCGGCCACCCGCTCACGTACCTCTGCGACGGCTGCCCGGACCGGCCCGGGGTAGACCAGCGTCACCCGCAGCCGCACGTCGACCTCCTCGTCGGCGTGGGTGGTGATCCGGGCGCTCGGCCCGGTCTCACCCATCCCGAGGCCGGCGACGGTGCGCGCCCGGTGCCGGGTCGCCGGCGCGGTGTCGGCGGCGTACTCGACGATCTTCTTCAGGACCGCCGGGTCGATGTCGAGCGAACCGCGGTCGTCCGGCTCGGTCAGCGCGGACACGCCGGCCGTCACCGGTCCCGGCCGCGGCCGAACACACCGCTGACATCGAGCTCCCCGTCGAGTACCCGCCCGGCCAGCAGGCCGATGACGCCGAGCACGAGGGTGATGACGAAGGCGAGGAATCCGCCGGTGGCGCCGGCGACGCCGAGCAGGAGACCCGCCAGCAGACCGGTCTGGGTGGCGTTCATGTCGTTTCCTCCGAGACGGGCACCCGAGCCGTGTGCGGCACCGGTGCCGAGGGATCAGGGCTGGCTGGTACCGGGCCGGTCGACCCGTGGGTGGGTGCGACGGCGCACGGTGCGGATCAGCGCCACCAGCACCCGGGTCGGGAGTGGCAGGTCAGGGACGATCTCGATCGGCGCGTCGTAGCGCCGGTCGTCGTGCGGCGCGGTGACGCCGGGCTCCGGAACCTGCCCGGCGGCCAGCGCCCGGTACCGGGCCAGGCCGGCCCGGAACACTTCCGGGTCACCGCCCCGGTCCGGGTGGTGGGTGCGGACGAACGACCGGTACGCCGCGCGCTGCTCGGGCGTGAGCCCGGCCCGGCCGTTCCGAGCGTCCATCCGAACCTCCGTGCAGTGCGTCATGGGGCGCCCACCCGGTCACCGGCTGCGGTCGCGTCCCCGAGACCGGGGGCTCCGACGTGCGTCACAGTGCCGTGGCTGCCGGTGCCGTGACCACCGGCGCCGTGGGTGGCTGTGACGTCGGTGACCGTGATGTCGACGGGCGTCGCGCCGAGGAGTGGCGCGACGGTCCGGCGCAGCGCTGCGACGGTATCCGGGATCGGCCGGACGAGGTCGAGCACCACCGCGATCTCCACCGGTTCGCCCGGTCCTCCGACATGTACTCCCACCAGTCTCCGGCCGGGCAGCCAGGTTGCGACGGCGCCGTAGCGGCCGCCGTCCAGCCGGACCACCGAGGGATGCGCGGCGACCGCCTCGGCGATCAGCTCGGCCAGGGCGGCCGGCTCCGGTCCGCGAGCGCGCTCCGCTGCGACCGCGGGGGCACCGGGGCGGGCCCCGTCGGTGATACCGGGGCGGGCCCCGGTGGCGGGGGAGTCGGGGGAGCCGGGCACTGTCGTCACTCCACGACGCGGCCGGTCGGAGCGGGCGCACGGTCGGCGTCGGAGGCGTCGTCGTCCTCGCCTGCGAGGTGGATGTCGTTCACCGAGATGTTGACCTCGATCACCTCGAGCCCGGTCATCCGCTCGACGGCGCCGATCACGTTGCGGCGCACGGCCTTCGAAAGGTCCGGGATGGCGACGCCGTACTCGACGACCAGGTCGAGGTCGACCGCTGCCTGCTTCTCCCCGACCTCGACGGCGACGCCTGCGACGTTCGAGGCGCCGGTCGCGCTGCCGCCCGGGATGCGCTCGCGCAACGCCCCGAAGGCGCGGGACGCGCCGCTGCCCATCGAGTACACGCCGGAGACCTCGCGGGCCGCGATACCGGCGATCTTCTGCACCACCGAGGCGGCGATCGAGGTCTTTCCCTGGGTGGTGGCGTCGCCGAGGTCGGCCGGGGCGGCGCCGGGAGTCGTGGCGGGGCTGCTGGAGGTGCTGGAGGTCATCGTCGTGCTCCTCTCGCGGCGGCGGGCATGACCCGCACCGCCGACTCGTCCTGCGGTCCCCCGTGTGATGCCCAACGCTCGGGAGAACTCACGGGAGTTCACTCGTTCGGCGGACGTGCCGCTCTGCGGTAGTGCAGCAGCAGGGTCCCGTCGGGCGCGGCCGTGTGCCCGGCGAGCTCCATCCGGCGCAGCCCGGCGTCCTCCGGGCCGCTCGCGATCCGGCCGGACGGGCCGGCGGTGAGCACCGGCACGAGGGTGAGTCGCAGCTCGTCGATCTCGTCCGCGGCGACCAGTGCGCCGAGCAGCGTCGGGCCGCCTTCGCACAACACCTCGCGCAGGTCCCGCCGGGCCAGCTCGGCGAGCAGCGTGCCGGGTCCGAGATCGGGCAGCGTCACGACCTCGGCGCCGGCGCCCGCGAGGGCGGTCCGTCGCGCGACGGGTGCGGCGGTGGTGGTGAGTACCAGCGGGGCCGTCAGCGTGTCGGTGAACAGCGGTGCCGCCGGGTCGAGCGCCGCCGACCCGGTGACGACGGCGATCGGCGGGGGCGGCCCGGGATCGGCCCCGTCCGGCCCGGACGGCCGCGGGCGCACCCCCCGGTAGTTCTCCTCCCGCACGGTGCCCGCGCCGACCAGCACGACGTCGGCGGCCCGGCGCAGGGACCGGAACAGCTCGCGGTCGGCCGGGGTGCTGAGGCCCTGAGAACCGCGGTCGCCCGCGGTGGCCGCACCGTCGAGCGAGGTCACCATGATCGCGGTCACCCGCTGGTCCGTCCGGCGTCGCAGCACCCCCGGAGCATGCCCGCAACCACGGTCGTGATCGCGATGTGCCCCACGTGGTGTTCAGTCGTAGGTCAGGCTCACTTATGGTGAGCGCAGCCGCGCCAGACGGGTGCGATCCGCAATCGATGCGCAGGGAGACCGCAGCACGGTGAACGCGACCCGCGTCCGACCCCGTCCGACGGGGCCACCGGCGCCTCCGAAACGCTCGTTGCGACGCCGACGGCTTCTCGGGCTCGCCGGTCTCGGCGTCGCGGTGCTGGTCGCGATGGCGGCCAGCATCGCGATCGGCACCAAGATCATCCCGTTGAACGAGGTGATGTCCGCCCTGGTCGCGCCCACCGGCACCGAGAACGACGTGGTGGTGCGCGCACTGCGGATCCCGCGGACCGCGCTCGGCGTGCTGGTGGGGATGGCGCTCGGCCTGGCCGGTGCGCTGGTGCAGGGCTTCACCCGCAACCCGCTCGGCGACCCGGGGCTGCTCGGGGTGAACGCCGGTGCGGCGTTCTTCGTGGTGGTCGGGATCTACGTCTTCGGGGTCACCTCGCTGTTCGGCTACGTCTGGTTCGCCTTCGCGGGCGCGCTGGTCGCCAGCGTGGTGGTGTTCGTGATCGGCACCCGGGCGCCGGGCGGCGCGACCCCGGTGACGCTCGCCCTCTCCGGCGCCGCAGTGACGTTCCTGCTCAGCGCGCTCACGTCGTCGATCGTGCTGCTCGACGAGACCAGCCTGGACGCCTACCGGTTCTGGAGCGTCGGCTCGCTCGCCGGGCGGGACGCGGCCGTCGCCGGCCAGGTCGTGTGGTTCATCGTGGCCGGCGTGGTCCTGGCGCTGGCCAGCGCACCGGCGCTGAACGCGCTGTCGCTGGGCGACGACGTCGCGACCTCGCTGGGGCACTCGGTGCGCCGGACCCGGATCGTCGGCGTCGTCGCGATCACCCTGCTCGCGGGTGCTGCGACCGCGGCCTGCGGGCCGATCGTGTTCCTCGGGCTGATCGTGCCGCACGTGGTGCGCGCTTTCACCGGACCCGATCACCGCTGGCTGCTGCCGGCTTCGGCACTGGCCGGTGCCGTGCTGCTGTTGCTCGCCGACGTCGTCGGCCGGGTGGTCGCCCGGCCCGGTGAGCTGCAGGTGGGCATCGTGGTCGCGCTCATCGGCGGCCCGTTCTTCATCGCGCTGGTCCGCCGCCGGAAGCTGGGGGCCGTATGAGTGCCACGACCGAGTCCCGTCCCGGGCCGGTGGTGCCGGGGCGGCGTCCGCTCCGCTACGGCCGGTTCTCCGGCGTGCTGCGGGTCCGTCCGCTCGTCGTGCTCCTGGTCTGCGCCGCGGTGCTGCTGCTCGCGGCGGCCGCCAACATGGGCCGCGGTGACTACCCGATCGCGATCACCGAGGTGCTGGCCACGCTGTTCGGCGGCGGTGACGCCGGCCAGCAGCTGGTGGTGCTGGAGCTGCGGCTGCCCCGCACCCTGGTCGGTGCACTGGTCGGTGGCGCGCTCGCGGTCTCCGGTGCGATCCTGCAGTCGATCGCCCGCAACCCGCTGGCCAGCCCGGACATCATCGGCGTGCAGTGGGGTGCCAGCGCGGCGGCCGTGTTCGTGATCGTGCTGGGCGGCGGCGCAGCGGGCGTCGGCGGGATGTTCGCCTCACTCGGCATCCCGCTGGCGGCCCTGATCGGCGGACTGACCAGCGCGCTGGTCGTCTACCTGCTGGCCTGGCGGCGTGGCATCCAGGGCTTCCGGCTGGTGCTGATCGGGATCGGCATCCAGGCGGTGCTGGTCGCCGCGGTGCAGTGGCTGCTCACCGTCGCGCAGATCTACCAGGCCGCCCAGGCCCAGGTCTGGATCAACGGCAGCCTCAACGCGCGCAGCTGGAACGAGGTGGTGCCGCTGTCGATCGCGATGGCAGTGCTCGTGCCGGCCGCGTTGATCCTGACGCACGTGCTCGGCGGCCTGCGGTTCGACGACGACACCGCCCGCGGCCTGGGCATCCGGGTCGACGGTGCGCGCACCGGGTTGCTGTTCGTCTCGGTCGGGCTCGCGTCGGTGGCGACCGCCGCCGCCGGGCCGATCGCGTTCGTCGCGCTGGTCTGCCCGCAGATCGCCCGGAGGATCTGCCGGGTCGGGAGTCCGCCGATCGCGGTGTCGATGGTGCTCGGTGCCGCGCTCACCGTGCTCGCCGACCTGATCGCCCGCACCGCGCTCGGTTCGATCGAGCTGCCGGTCGGCATCGTGACCGCCGTGCTCGGCGCCCCCTATCTGCTCTACCTGCTCGCCCGCTCCCGTCAGGAGGCCCGTGCAT
The DNA here is from genome assembly GCF_040659795.1 of Pseudonocardia sp. NPDC049635. Classification (NCBI taxonomy): domain Bacteria; kingdom Bacillati; phylum Actinomycetota; class Actinomycetes; order Pseudonocardiales; family Pseudonocardiaceae; genus Pseudonocardia; species Pseudonocardia sp. NPDC049635. The sequence goes on along the minus strand of NZ_JBFAON010000010.1, from coordinate 80,478 downwards.
GACCGCGCATCTCGAGGATCGGACCACGACCGGGGGCGACCCGGTCGATCCCGACGTCGTCCGGCTGCGGGCCGAGGGCGTCGAGCTCGGTTACGGCGACCGCACGATCGTCGAGAACCTCGATCTCGACGTGCTGCCCGGCCGGGTCACGACCGTGATCGGCCCGAACGGCTGCGGCAAGTCCACCGTGCTGCGTGCGCTCGGGCGGTTGCTGCCGGCCCGGGCCGGGCAGGTGTTGCTGGACGGCAAGCGGATCGACCGGACCCCGACCAAGGACGTCGCCCGGGTGCTCGGTGTGCTGCCGCAGTCCCCGCTGGCACCGGAGGGATTGACCGTCGGTGACCTGGTGGCCCGCGGCCGGCACCCGCACCAGGCCTGGTACCGCCAGTGGTCCGGTGACGACGAGCGTGCCGTCGCGGACGCGCTGGCCTGGACCGGGCTGTCCGATCTCGTCGACCGGCCGGTGGACGAGCTGTCCGGTGGTCAACGGCAGCGGGCCTGGATCTCGATGGCGCTGGCCCAGGAGACCGACCTGTTGCTGCTCGACGAGCCGACCACGTTCCTCGATCTGGCCCACCAGGTCGACGTGCTGGAGCTGGTCCGCAGGCTGCAGTCGGAGGCGGGCCGGACCGTCGTCATGGTGCTGCACGACCTGAACCTGGCGGCCCGCTACGCCGACCGGCTGATCGCGATGAAGGAGGGCCGGATCGTCGCCACCGGGGCCCCGGCCGAGGTGGTCACCGAGGAGCTGCTCGCCGAGGTGTTCGGCCTGCGTGCCCGGGTGCTGCCGGACCCGGTGACCGGGACCCCGCTGGTCGTGCCGGACGCCGGGCCCTCGTTGCACGCGCCGGCCCCGGTCGCCCAGGACTGAGCACGACCCCCCCCCCGGGTCCTTCCCCGTGTGATCAAGCAGGTAGACACTGCCCGGACCGGATCGGGCGAAGGGGGCACACATGGACGAATGGGAACAGACACTGGGCGCGGGGCCGCTGCTCGCCATAGCAGCGGCGGCGATCGCACTGATCCTGGTGCTGATCATCCGGTTCCGGGTGCACGCGTTCCTCACCCTGATCCTGGTCTCGCTGCTGACCGCGCTCGCCACCGGCGTCCCGCTGGGGGCCGTCGTCGACGTCCTGACCGACGGCCTCGGCAGCACGCTCGGAGCAGTCGCACTGCTCATCGCGCTCGGGGCGATGCTCGGCAAGCTCATCGAGCACTCCGGCGGCGCGAAGGTGCTGGCCGAGTCGCTGGTCGAGCGCTTCGGGGAGAAGCGGGCCGTGCTCGGGCTGAGCCTGGCCTCGCTGCTGATCGGTTTCCCGATCTTCTTCGATGCCGGCCTCGTGCTGATGCTGCCGATCATCTTCGCCGTCGCCCGACGGGTCGACGGTGGCCGCAACGTGCTGCTCTACGGTATCCCGGCGGCGGCCGCGTTCTCGGTCATGCACGTCTTCCTGCCGCCGCACCCCGGCCCGGTCGCGGCCACCGACCAGTTCGACGCGAACCTGGGCCTGGTGCTGCTGATCGGCCTGATCATCGTGCTGCCGGTCTGGTGGCTGGCCGGATACCTGTGGGGCACCTGGATCGGCCGCCGGATCGTGCACCCCGTCCCGGCGCTGTTCGGCACCGTCGACGACGACCAGCCGGCCGATCCTCCCGCGCTGGGCACCGTGGTTCTGCTGCTCGCACTGCCGATCCTGCTGATCCTCGGTAACACCGGGCTGGACGCGCTCGCCCAGGTCGGCGTGGTCGACGCGGACGCCGGCTGGGTGCAGTTCCTGAGCATCCTCGGCTCGTCGGGCATCGCGCTGCTGATCGGCGTGTTCGTCGCGATGATCGTGCTCGGCGGCCGCCGGGGAACCGACAAGAACGCGCTGGAGAAGCTGCTCGACTCCTCGCTCGGCCCGATCTCCTCGGTCGTGCTGATCACCGGTGCCGGCGGGATGTTCGGCGGGGTGCTGCGGGCGTCCGGGATCGGGGACGCGCTGGCCGGCGCGCTGGACGCCGTCGGGTTCCCGGTGATCGTCGCCGCCTACGTGATCGCGGTGGCGCTGCGGGTCGCCCAGGGTTCCGCCACCGTGGCGCTGGTCACCTCGGCCGGGCTGGTCGCCCCAGCGGTGCTGGCCGGTGGCTTCAACGCCGGGCAGGTGGCCTGCATCGTGCTCGCGACGGCGGCCGGGTCGGTGTTCGCCAGCCACGTCAACGACTCCGGGTTCTGGCTGGTGGGGCGCCTGATGGGGCTCGACGTGGCGACGACGCTGAAGACCTGGACGGTGCAGCAGACGATCCAGTCGGTGGTCGGGTTCGCCGCCGTGCTGCCGATCTTCCTGCTGGCGGGTGCGCTCGGCTGACCGGGGATCGGGCAGGATCGGGCGGGTGAACGAGCTGGACCCTGCCACCGACCACCCGTCCGACCGGCCCCCGTACCTGGCGACCCGCGCGGTGCACGCCGGGAACGACGTCGATCCCGGCACCGGCGCGATCCGCCGCCCGATCGTGGCGGCCAACTCCTACGCGCTGCCCGAGGACCCGTCCGAGCTCGACTGGTCGGGCACCGGCACCCGGCTCTACACCCGCAACGGCGGGGCGAACCAGGCCTGGCTGGAGGACAAGCTCGCCGCGCTGGAGGACCCGACCGGTGTCTCGCCAGGGGGTTGCGCGGCGGTCGCGCTGGCGTCCGGGGTGGCGGCCCTGCACGCGGTGTTCTTCACGTTCCTGCGCTCCGGCGACCACGTGGTGAGCTCCGACGTCACCTACGTCGCCACCCACCGGCTGCTCACCGAGCTGCTGCCCGACCGCTACGGCATCACCGCGACGCTCGTCGACTCCTCCGACCCGGACGCCGTGCGGGCGGCGCTGCGGCCGCAGACCCGGCTCGTCCACGTCGAGACCCCGGCCAACCCGACCACCCGGATCACCGACATCGACGCGGTCGCCGCGATCGCGCACGAGCACGGCGCGCTGCTGAGCGTGGACGCCACCTTCGCCACCCCGGTGCTCCAGCGCCCGCTGGAGCGCGGCGCCGACCTCGTCGTGCACTCGCTGACCAAGTACATCAACGGGCACGGGGACGCGATGGGCGGTGCGGTGCTCGGCCGCCGCGAGCTCGTGGACCGGGTCCGGGCCGACGCGATGGTCGACGCCGGTGGCGTGATCAGCCCGTTCAACGCCTGGCTGATCATGCGCGGCTCGGTGACGCTGCCGATGCGGATGCGGGCGCACTGCGAGGGGGCCCTGCAGGTCGCCCGGTTCCTGCAGGACCGCCCCGAGGTCGCCTACGTCGCCTACCCGGGTCTCCCGTCGCACCCGCAGCACGAGCTCGCCGCCGCCACCCTCGACGGCGGTTTCGGCGGGATGCTGGCCTTCGCCCTGGACGGGCCGCCGGAGCTGCAGAACCGGTTCGTCGCGAACCTGCGGATCATCACCTCCGCGGTGTCGCTCGGGCACGACGAGTCGCTGATCGTCCACGTCGGTGCCGGGGACGAGGGGCGGGCAGCACACTTCCCGCCCGAGTTCCGCCGCCTCGGCCACCTGCGCTTCTCGGTCGGCCTCGAGGACCCGCGCGATCTGGTCGCCGACCTGGAGCAGGCGCTGGCGGCGCTCAGCCGATGAGCGACCGGCCCACGATCTCCTTCATGATCTCGTTCGTCCCACCGTAGATCGCCTGCACCCGCGAGTCGACGAACGCCCTGGCGATCGGGTACTCGAGCATGTAGCCGTAACCGCCGTGCAGCTGCACGCAGCGATCGACGACCCGGTTCTGCAGGTCCGAGCACCACCACTTGGCCTTCGCCGCGTCCGGCACGGACAGCTCGGAGGTGACGTGCTCGCGCAGGCAGCGGTCCACGAACACCCGGGCGATCGACACCTCGGTGTCCATCTCGGCCAGCTCGAAGCGGGTGTTCTGGAAGTTCGCCACCGGCCGCCCGAACGCCGTGCGTTCCTTGGTGTAGTCGACCGTCAGTCGCAGTGCGGCCTCGGCCCCGGCCACCGAGGCGACGGCGATCGAGAGCCGTTCCTGGGCGAGGTTCTGCATCAGGTACACGAAGCCCTGGCCGACCTCGCCGAGCCGGTTCGCGTCCGGCACCCGGACGTCGGTGAAGCTCAGCTCCGCGGTGTCCTGCGCCTTCATCCCGACCTTCTTGAGGCGGCGGCCGCGCTCGAAGCCGGCCATCCCGCGCTCCACGACGAACAGCGTGAAGCCGAGGTGCTTGGCCTCCGGGTCGGTCCTGGCGACGACGATCACCAGGTCGGCCAGGATGCCGTTGGTGATGAAGGTCTTCGAGCCGTTGAGGATCCAGTCCCCGTCGGCGTCCTGGCGCGCGCTCGTGGCGATGCCCTGCAGGTCAGAGCCCGTGCCCGGCTCGGTCATGGCGATCGCGGTGATCAGCTCACCGCTGCAGAAGCCGGGCAGCCAGCGCCGCTTCTGCTCGTCGGTGCACAGTCGCAGCAGGTAGGGGGCGACGACGTCGTTGTGCAGCGGATAACCCACGCCGCTGGCCCCGGCCGCGACGATCTCCTCGTCGAGCACGGCGTTGTAGCGGAAGTCGTCGACCCCACCGCCGCCGTACTCCTCGGGGACCCCCATGCCGAGCAGGCCGGCGGCGCCGGCCGCGGTCCAGATGGACCGGTCGACCTGACCCTCCTCCTCCCACCGCTCGTGATGCGGGACGATCTCCTTCGCGATGAAGGTGCGACACAGGTCGCGGAACGCGTCGTGCTCGTCGTCGAAGATCTCGCGCTGCATGGCGGTGAGTGTCACATACCCGTCGGTAACTTCGGGCGTCTCCGCGTGCCGTCGGTGACCCCCGGGTGCCGTAGGGTGCGCGCGTGCACCTCGTCGACGCCGTTGCCAACATCTGGGACCGGACCGTCGTCGGGCACATCGCCGATCTGGAGCGGATGCCGCGCGAGGCCCTCGTCGGCTCTCCGGCGGGGATCCTGTACCGGTACCACCCGCTGTCCGGGGTGGACGCCTGCGACGGCGACCCGGTGCTGCTCGTGCCGCCGCTCGGCGCCCCGGACTTCGCCTACGACCTGCGGCGCGGCTGCTCACTGGTGGAGCACCTGCTGCAGCAGGGGCGGACCGTCTACCTCGTCGACTACGGCCCGAAGTCGTTCTCGGACCGGACGCTGGGCATCGAGCACTGGGTGGACGACCTGCTGCCCTCGACCCTCCGTGAGATCGCCGGTGCCGAGGGAGCCGACGTGCACCTGGTCGCCTGGTCGCTGGGCGGGATCTTCGCGCTGCTCGCCGTCGCCGCCGCCGTCCGGTCGCGGGATCCGCTGCCGGTCCGCAGCGTGTCCGCGATCGGCACCCCGGTGGACATCTCGCGGGTGCCGCTGGTGGCGCCGCTGCGCCCGCTCGCCGAGGTCGCGGGCGGCCGGATCGTCTCCTCGATCTACCGTGGCATCGGGAGCTTCCCGGCGCCCGTGGTGAGCTGGGCCTTCCACCTGACCGCGGTGGACAGGCTGATCACCCGTCCGCTCGCCCTGCTGTCCCGGATCGACGACCGCGACTGCCTCGCCCAGATCGAGGCCGTCGACCACCTGATGGACAACATGCACGGCTACCCGGGCCGGGTGTTCGGGCAGATCTTCCACCTCTTGCTGCGCAGCAACGATCTCGCCTCGGGTGGACTGAGGTTGGCGGGCAGGGACGTCGAGCTGTCCGACGTGGACGTACCGGTGCTCGTCGTGGCGGGCCGGGACGACGTGATCGCCCCGCTCAAGGCGGTCCGCAGCGCCGTGCCGCTGCTCTCCGGCAGTCCGGAGGTGCGGTTCACGACGGCCCCGGGCGGGCACCTCGGCGTCCTCACCGGGCGGCGGGCGCGGAGCACGACGTGGCCGGAGCTGGACCGTGCGCTCGTCGACTGGGACGGCACCGCCGGGGGCGAGTCCGTGCCATGATCACGAGTGTCTGATCACCAGGGCCCGATCGCGACCGAGTGATCACATCGCCCTGCCCCCGGCCGACGCCGTCCGAAGGGAACCAGCATGTCCGGAACGAGACGATCGCGGGTCTTCGCCCTCACCGCCTGTGTGGCCGTCGCGCTGGCGGGTGTCCTCACCGCCGCCGGCACCGCATCCGCCGCGCAGGCCCCGTCACCCCGCACTCCCGGTTGTGGTGCGCCCGCTCCGCAGCAGCCCGGTACCGGCACGGACCGGATCGTCACCTCCGGCGGGCTCGACCGCTCGGTGCGGTTGCACCTGCCGGAGGGGTACACCGCCGACCGGGCCTGGCCGGTGGTGCTGGTCTTCCACGGCCGCGGCAACAGCGGACCGGCGACCGAGGAGTTCAGCGGGCTGTCCGGGCTCCCGGCGATCGTGGCCTATCCCGACGGGGTGCCCGGAGGGGAGGACCGGCGTGCCTGGCAGGGCGCCCCCTACTCGGCACCGGGCGTCGACGACGTCGCGTTCACCGGTGATCTGCTCGACGAGCTCGAGTCCACCCTGTGCGTCGACACCACTCGGATCTACGCGACGGGCAAGTCCAACGGCGGAGGATTCACCGACATCCTCGCCTGTCGTATGCCGGACCGGATCGCCGCGATCGCCCCGGTCGCCGGTGCCTACTACCGCGCGGGTGAGCCGCCGTGCGAGCCGGGCCGGGCGGTGCCGGTGCTCTCCTTCCACGGGACCGGTGACGCGACCATCCCCTACAGCGGTGACGCCGCACGCGGGTTGCCCGCGATCCGGGACTGGGCGGCGGGTTGGGCGGCCCGCGACCGTTGTGCCGCCGTGCCGTCGATTCGCCGGATCGAGCCGGACATCACGATCACGACCTGGTCGCGCTGCGCCGGGCGGGCCCAGGTCGAGCACGTCGCCGCCGACGGCGCCGGGCACACCTGGCCGGGTGCGACCGCCCACAGCGGAGGCGGTACCACCACCCACACGGTGCGGGCCACCGATCTGATCTGGGACTTCTTCGTCCGGCACACGCTGCGGACCCGGTGACCCGGCGCCGGGGCTCCCGGCTCCGAGCTCCGGACGATCGCGACCAGGTGGTGGGCGAGGGTGTGACGTAGACCGGGTGAAAACCGTGAGCGTCGCAAACGAGAGAGGTCTATCGTCGCCGACATGGTGACGTACGTCCCCTCCGTATCCCGTGCGGCGCACGACACGGCGGTGGCGGAGCTGCGCCGGCGACGGGCCGGTGCCGGGCGCGTGCAGCTGGGCAAGCCGTCGTCGAACCTGTTCCGCTTCGGCGACCGCGACACCGGTCGCGGCGCCACCCGGCTGGACACCTCGGCGCTGAACGGCGTGCTCGCCGTCGACCCGGTGGCCCGCACCGCCGAGGTCCAGGGCATGGCCACCTACGAGACCATCGTGGACGCCACGCTCGCACACGGGCTGATGCCGCTCGTCGTCCCGCAGCTGAAGACGATCACCCTCGGCGGCGCGGTGACCGGGCTCGGGGTGGAGTCGACGTCGTTCCGCGAGGGCCTGCCGCACGAGTCGGTGCTGGAGATGGACGTGCTGACCCCGGCGGGGGAGCTCTGCCACGTCACCCCGGACGGCGAGCACGCCGACCTGTTCGCGGCCTTCCCGAACTCCTACGGCACGCTCGGCTACGCGGTGCGGCTGGTCGTCGAGCTGGCGCCGGTCCGCCCGTTCGTCGCGCTGACCCATCACCGCCACCGGTCCGCGGGCGCGGTGGCCGCGGCGATCGAGGATCTGGCCGGGCGCGTGGACGACGCGCCGGACTTCCTCGACGGCGTCGTCTTCGGCCCCGACGAGCACTACCTGACCACCGGCGAGTTCGTCGACGCGCCGATGCCCGGGGCGCGGATCTCCGACTACACCGGGCAGGAGATCTACTACCGGTCGCTGCAACGGCGACCGGTCGACCATCTGACCGTCCGGGACTACATCTGGCGGTGGGACCCGGACTGGTTCTGGTGCTCGCGGGCGTTCGGCGTCCAGCATCCCCTGGTGCGGCGGTTCTGGCCGCGCCGCTACCGGCGGTCCGACGTCTACCGCAGGCTCGTCGCCCTCGACCAGCGTTTCGGCGCGTCGAACCGGGTGCGCAACGCGTTCGGTGCGCCGAGCGAGGAGATGGTCGTGCAGGACGTCGAGATCCCGGTCGAGCGACTCGCCGAGTTCCTCGAGTTCTTCGACCGGGAGATCCCGATCTCGCCGGTGTGGCTGTGCCCGCTGCGGTTGCGCGGTGACCGGACCTGGCCGCTCTACCCGATGGAACCGGGGCGGCTGTACGTGAACGTCGGTTTCTGGTCCTCGGTCCCGGAGCGAGCGGGGGACCGGTGGGCGCACAACCGCCTGATCGAGGACTGCGTCGCGGACCTCGGCGGGCACAAGTCGCTGTACTCGACCGTGCACTACGGCGAGGACGAGTTCTGGGCGCACTACAACGGTGAGGCGTACCGGGCCGTGAAACGGCGGTACGACCCGGACGGGCGCGCGCCCGACCTGTACCGCAAGGTGACCGGCCGCTGAGGGGTGCCGCGGCCGGTGTGGCTGGAAGGGGATCGGCGATGACGGGAGTGCTGGAACAGCGACAGGCGACGACCGAACCGGTCGCCGGGATCCTGTCCCGGGTGGTCGGTGGCTCGCCGGAGCTGCGCATCGAGGCGTTCGACGGGTCGAGCAGCGGGCCGGAGGACGCGCCGGTGACGGTGCGGGTCGCCTCGCCGCGGGCGCTGGCCCGGCTGGTGAGCGCGCCCGGCACGCTGGGGCTGGCCAGGGCCTACGTCACCGAGGAGATCGACGTCGACGGTGACCTCTACACCGCGCTGCGCGCGATGGCCGAGGTCACCCTGCACTCGATCCCACGTCGGGAGCAGCTGTGGCTGGCGCGACGGCTGCTGCCGTACTGGCGGGAGCACCGGCCCTCCCCGCCGGAGCTGGAGGCCCGCCCGCGGGGGCTGCTGCACTCCAAGCGCCGCGACTCCCAGGCGATTTCGCACCACTACGACGTCTCGAACCGGTTCTACGAGTTCGTGCTCGGTGAGTCGATGACCTACACCTGCGCGACCTACCCGGACGCGGACGCCTCGCTGGAGACCGCACAGGCGACCAAGTACGAGCTCGTCGCGGCCAAGCTGGACCTGAAGCCGGGGATGCGGCTGCTCGACGTCGGCTGCGGCTGGGGCGGCATGGTCCGGCACGCCGCCGCCGAGCACGGGGTGCAGGCGCTCGGGGTGACGCTCTCCCGGGAGCAGGCGTCGTGGGCACAGGCCGAGATCGAGCGCCAGGGCCTGGGCGGGCTGGCCGAGGTGCGCCATCTCGACTACCGCGACCTGCCCGACGGCGTCTTCGACGCGGTGTCCTCGATCGGGCTCACCGAGCACATCGGCAAGGCGAACCTCGACGCCTACTTCCGCTCGATGTACGCGAAGCTGCGTCCCGGCGGGCGGATGCTGAACCACTGCATCACCCAGCCCCGCAAGCCCGACCACCGCCGCACCGATCCCTTCATTCACCGCTACGTGTTCCCCGACGGTGAGCTGGAGCCGATCGGTGTGCTCGTGACGGCGATGAACCAGGCGGGCTTCGAGATCCGGCACTCGGAGAACCTGCGCGAGCACTACGCCCTGACCCTGCGCGACTGGGGCGCGAACCTGGAGCGGAACTGGACCGACGCGGTCGCCGAGGTCGGTATCGGGCGGGCCAGGGTGTGGCGGCTCTACATGGCCGCCTGCCGCCTCGGGTTCGAGCTGAACAACATCCAGCTGCACCAGGTGCTGGGGGTGAAGCTGCACGCCGACGGCACCTCGGGGTTCCCGCTGCGCGGGGAGCACGGGGCGTACTGATCGTCGGTGCGGCGCCCGGCCGGTGCGGTGTGCCGGTGCCGGGGCGCCGGCGGTGCGGATTCGGGACGGGTTGTCCTGGTGCGCGAATTCGCTCACCCGCTGAGCGGATCTCGCGGACCAGCGACCCGATGGGTGAGCCACCCGCTGCGAGACCGGAGGGCCGTGGGCGGGACCGGGCGGCGGGCCGAGGGCCCGGTGCCGGCACGTCGTGGTCAGGCCAGCCGCCGGGCCGCGGCGACGGCCCGGCCGGCGTACCCGCCCCCGAACAGCACCGTGTGCACCAGCAGCGGGAACAGCTGGTGCAGCGGGATCCGGTCGCGCCGTCCCTCGGCGAGCGGTGTCCCGGCGTCGGCGGCCGCCTCGGCGTAACCGGCCACGACCCGGTCGAGATGGGCCAGCCCGAACAGGTCCAGCATGGCCAGGTCGGACTCCCGGTGCCCGCCGTGCGCGGCCGGATCGATCAACCAGGCCCGGGTGCCGTCCGGCCGGCCGTCGGACCACAGGACGTTGCCCGACCACAGGTCGCCGTGCAGCCGGGCGGGCGGCTCGTCCGGCCCCGCGAGCACGTCGATCCGTGCGCACACCCGCTCGATCGTGGCCGCCCCCGCCGCATCCAGGTCACCGCGGTCGCGGGCGGTCCGGAGGTAGGGGAGCAGCCGGTCCTGCACGAACCAGTCGCCCCACGGGCCGTCGTGCCCGACGTTGAGCATCCGGGCGTGCCCGACCCACGCCTGCACCGGGCCGCCCGGGGGCGGCGCCCCGAAGGCGTCGGCACCGGCGGCGTGCAGCACGGCGAGCCGTCGCCCCAGCTCGCCGGCGGCGGCCGCGGTGGGACGTCCGGGCGGGACCCAGCTGGTGACGAGCCACTCGTCGTCATGGCCGAGCACCTCGGGGACCGGGGGCCCGCCGGGGACCGCGAGCCAGCGCAACCCGGCGGCCTCGGCCGGGACGGAGCCCGGATCCGCTGCACCGTTCTTCACCACGACCGTGATCGCCTCGGTGCCCTCGCCGAGCCGGAACCGCGGCGGGTCACCGCCGAGTTCGGCGGTGACCACCCGCCCGGTCAGCCGGTGGACGGGAGCGCTCACGCGTGGCGCTTCACGTACTCGACCAGGCCCGGCAACGCCGCGGCGATCATCTCGTAGACCTCGGCGAACCCGTCCGGTCCGCCGTAGTACGGGTCGGGCACCTCGGCGCCCTCGGCCGCGTCGGGATCGAACGAGCGCAGCAACCGCACCCGCCTCGGGTCCGGGACCGAGCGCTGCAACGACCGCAGGTGCCCCGCGTCGAGCGCGACGAGCAGGTCGGCGGCGAGGATCTCCGAGTCGACCTGGCGGGCCCGGTGACCGGTGTCGTAACCGCGGGCGGCCAGCACCTCGGCCGCGCGCTCGTCCATCGGCCGGCCGATGTGCCAGTGCCCGGTCCCGGCGCTGGTCACCCGGACCCGGTCGGCCAGGCCGGCGGTCTCGATCTCGGCGGCCAGCATCTTCTCGGCGATCGGTGAGCGGCAGATGTTGCCGGTGCAGACGAAGACGACGTTCACGGTGAACCCTCCCGGGGAGCACGGGCTCGGACGTCGGTGTCGAACGGGGACTGTGCGGACATGGTTCGTCCATTCTCACCCACCCGCCGTGCCGGCCCGTGCCGGAGCCCGCCGTAGGGTGTCCGGATGCCGTTCGATCACCCTCGGGCCGGCCACGGGCCCGGTGGCCCGGGTGCACACGACCTGCGCCATCACGGCGACGCCGAGATGGCCGACGGCCTCCTCGACTTCGCGGTCAACGTGATCGGGGACGGGCCGCCCGCGTGGCTGCGGGACCGCCTGGCCGCGACGCTCGACGGTCTCGGCCGCTACCCCCGCGCCGATCACGACCGGCAGGCCCGCGAGATCGTCGCCGTCCGGCACGGCCGCACCCCGGACGAGGTGCTACCGCTGGCCGGGAGCGCCGAGGGCTTCGCGCTGCTCCCGGCGCTGCGTCCGCGGCTCGCCGCCGTCGTCCACCCGGGTTTCACCGAGCCGGAGGCCGCGCTGCGCGACGCCGACGTCGACGTCGTGCGGGTGTTCACCGACGCCGCCGACGGGCACACGGTGCACCCGGCGGCCGTCCCGGACCGGGCCGACCTGGTCGTCGTGGGGAACCCGACGAACCCGACCGGGGTGCTGCACCCCGCCGCCACCGTGCGATCGCTGGCCCGGCCGGGGCGGGTGCTCGTCGTCGACGAGGCGTTCGCGGACGCCGTCCCGGGTGAGCCGGAGTCGCTCGCCGGGGACGGTGAGCTGCCCGGCCTGCTGGTCCTGCGCTCGCTGACCAAGACCTGGGCGCTGGCCGGGCTGCGTGCCGGGTACGCGCTCGGTGATCCGGCGCTGCTGGCCCGGCTCGCCCGGCCGCGGCCGCCGTGGCCGGTGTCGACGCCGGCGCTGGAGGCGATCGTCGCCTGTTGCGAGCCGGACGCGCTGTCCGCCGCCGACCAGCGGGCCCGTGAGCTGGCCGGGCACCGGGTCTCGATGACGACCGCGCTCGCCTCGATCGAGGGGGTCGCGGTGTCCGGCGGCGTGGCGCCCTACCTGCTGCTGCACCTGCCCGACGGCACCGGGCACGACGTCCGGCGGTTGCTGCGTGCCGCCGGGATCGCGGTCCGGCGCGGTGACACCTTCCCGGGGCTCGGCCCCGACCACATCCGGGTGGCGGTCCGCCCGCCGGAGCCGGCCCGCCGGCTCGCCGAGGAGCTGGAGCGGGCGCTGCGCGCGGTCGTGGTGCCGGCATGAGCGCCACCCTGAAGGACGTGACCGACGCGCTGGAGGCCGCCTACCCGCCCGCGCTCGCCATGGAGTGGGACGCGGTCGGGCTGGTCTGCGGGGATCCCGCCGACACCGTCGACTCGGTGCTGTTCGCCGTCGACCCGACCCCGGAGACCGTTCGCGAGGCGATCGACTCCGGTGCCGGCCTGCTCGTCACCCACCATCCGTTGCTGCTGCGGGGGGTGCACGGCGTCGGCGCCGACACGCCCAAGGGAGCGTTGCTGCACGCGCTGATCAGGGCGGGGGTGGGCCTGTTCACCGCGCACACCAACGCCGACGTCGCCGACCCGGGCGTCTCGGACGCGCTGGCGGACGCGCTCGGTCTGCGGGTCGACGGTCCGCTGGTGCCGGAACCGGCGGAGCCGCTGGACAAGATCGTCACCTTCGTCCCGGTCGGACCGGCCATCGCACAGGTGCACGCCGCGCTGTCGGATGCCGGGGCCGGGCGGGTCGGCAACTACTCGCACTGCTCGTTCGCCACCGCCGGGACCGGTCAGTTCCTCCCGCTCGACGGGGCGGCCCCGGCGATCGGCGAGGTCGGCAGGCTGGAGCGGGTCGCGGAGACCCGGCTGGAGATGGTGCTGCCGCGCTCGCGGCGGCGCGAGGTCGTCGCCGCTCTGCGCAGCGCGCACCCCTACGAGGAACCGGCCTACGACCTGCTGGAGATGGCGCCGCTGCCGTCGTCGCGCGGGCTGGGCCGGATCGGTTCGCTGCCCGGGCCCGAGTCGTTCACCGTGTTCACCGAGCGGGTCGCCGCGGCGCTGCCGCCCACCGCGTGGGGTGTCCGCGGGGCGGGCGAGAAGGATCGCCGGATCCACCGGGTCGCGGTCAGCGGCGGCTCCGGTGACTCCGCGCTCGGCGCCGCCGCCCGGGCCGGCGTCGACGCCTACGTGACCGCCGACCTGCGGCACCACCCGGCGTCCGAGCACCTGCTCTCCGGTTCCGGCCCGGGCGGCGGCGTACCTGCGCTCGTCGACGTCGCGCACTGGGCGTCCGAGTGGCCGTGGTGCGCGCAGGCGGCGGGCGTGGTGCGGTCGGCGCTCGGCGGTAGCGTCTCGGTGTCGGTCTCCCGACTGCGGACCGACCCGTGGACGACAGCGGCCACCCCCGAGGCCGTCTCGCACGAGGCCGCGTCCCCCGATCAGGCTGTGTCCCCCCATCAGACGGAGGCGAGATCATGAAGGCCGACCCAACCACCCAGGCGAAGCTGCTCCAGCTGGCCGAGGTGGACGCCGAGATCGGCCGCCTCGCCCACCAGCGCCGGACGCTGCCCGAGCACACGCAGTTCGAGGAGGCGCAGCGGCGGGTGCACGACGCCCGCGACGCCGCCGTCCGCGCCGAGACCCGGGCCGGTGACCTGGACCGCGACATCGCGCGGATCGAGCGCGACGTCGACGGGGTCCGGGCCCGCACCGAGCGCGACCAGGCGATGCTGGCCGGATCCGGGGTCGGTGCGAAGCAGGCCACCGAGCTGCAGCACGAGCTGGACACCCTGGCCCGCAGGCAGGGGGTCCTGGAGGACGAGCAACTCGGTGTGATGGAGGAGCGCGAGGCGGTCGGGGTGGAACTCGAGCACGCCCGCGCCGAGCTGGTCGCAGCCGAGGAGCACCTCGCGGAGGTCGGAGCCCGCCGCGACGCCGCGGAGGGTGACATCGACGTGGCCCGGGCCGGCCGGGACCGCGCGCGGGCCGAGCTGGTCACCGCGCTGCCCGACGATCTGCTCGCCGACTACGAGCGGATCCGCGCCAAGGGTGGTGTAGCTGCCGGGGCCCTGCGCGAGTCGCGCTGCGGTGCCTGCCGGCTCGAGCTGGACCGCACCTTCCTCGCGCAGGTCCGTGCGGCCGCAGCCGACGACGTCGTGCACTGCGAGGAGTGCGGCGCGATCCTGGTGCGCGGCAAGTGAAGCTCGTCGTCGAGGCGGACGGCGGTTCGCGCGGCAACCCCGGCCCGGCCGGATACGGCGCGGTCGTGCTCGACGCAGGCGGGCGGCAGGTGCTCGCCGAGGTCTACGACGGGCTCGGCACCGCCACGAACAACGTCGCCGAGTACCGGGGGCTGATCGCGGGGCTCCGGGCGGCCCGGGAGCTGGGCGCCACCGAGGTCGAGGCCCGGTTGGACTCCAAGCTCGTCGTGGAGCAGATGAGCGGCCGCTGGAAGGTCAAGCACCCGGCGCTGCAGGAGCTCGTCGACGAGGCCCGTGACCTGGTGCGACAGTTCGACACCGTGACGTTCGGCTGGATCCCGCGCGCGGCGAACGCCCGCGCCGACGCACTGGCGAACCGGGCGATGAACGGCGAGTCGAACCCGACGCCGGACCCGTCGGCGGTGGCCGGGCCGGAACCGAAACCGGCACCGGCGTCCGAGGCACCGGAGGCATCCGGGGCGTCCGGCATCGCCGCGACCGGCTCCTCGGCGGCGGCCGCGGCCTGGTCCGGTCAGGCGGGTACGCCGGTCCGGTTGATCCTGCTGCGGCACGGCCAGACCGAGCTGTCGGTCGAGCGCCGCTACTCCGGTCACGGGGACCCGGAACTGACCGCCGTCGGTCAGCAGCAGGCCGCCGCGGCGGCCCGCGCGCTCGCCGCGCGGCTGGCGAAGCAGGGCGTCGAGCCCGCTGCCGTGCTGTCCTCGCCGCTGCGCCGGGCCCGGCAGACCGCTGCCGCGGTCGCCGAGACGACCGGCGCGGAGCTGCAGATCCGCGACGCACTGATCGAGACCGACTTCGGCGGCTGGGAGGGCCTGTCGTTCGCCGAGGCACGGGAGCGGGATCCGGAGCTGCACGCCCGGTGGCTCGGATCGGCAGACGTCGAGCCGCCGGGCGGGGAGAGCTTCCGCGCGGTGCGGGAACGGGTCGAGGCCGAGCGCCGCCGGATCGTCGAGGAGTTCCACGGGGCGACGGTCGTCGTCGTCAGCCACGTGACGCCGATCAAGTTGCTGATCCGCGACGCGCTCGGGGCCGGGGACGAGGTGCTGTTCCGGATGCATCTCGACCTGGCGTGCACCAGCGTGGCGGACTTCTACCCCGACGGCGGCGCCTCGGTCCGGCTGGTCAACGACACGTCCTACCTGGACTGAGCTGGCTCCGGTCCCTACCGCGAATCGGTGCGTCACGCACGCAGGCACGCCGCTGGATCGATACAACCATGGCCCGAACGGGCGGAGTCGACTCCGGAGCGTTGTTCGGCGCTCCCCGGTCGGGCGATGATCTGCGAGCACCGTACGGGGTGGATCTCGTACGGAGCGTGAACGCTGTCTCGGTGTCGGGGAACGGAGAGACGAATGTCGGTGCGGTCTTCTGGAGCGCTGTCCCACGAGCACGACTACGGTTACGACCTGGCCCACGAGATGAGCACGATCGCCCGGTTGCCCCAGCAGCGCCGCGGCACGTCCCGTCCGATCGGGGTGCCGGCCCGCGAGCTGGACCCGGACACCGACCTCGGGCACGACATGGCCCACGAGCTCTGACGCCGACCACCGACCCGTCGACGGCCCCGCCCGGCACCTGCCGCGCGGGGCCGTCGCACGTCCCGCCGGGTGATCGCCACGAACGCCCGCGACCCGGTGAACCGGCGCCGCCCGGGATCGGACCCACCCCCGTCCCGTCATCTGGACGTGGGCTGCCCCGTAGCACCGGTCCGGTGCGAGGGTGTGCCGGTGAGTGCGATGAAGCGCGTGCAGGCGTGGGGCGACCTGGTCGGCCGATGGTTCCCGGTGATCGTGCTGGTCGCGGGGGCGGTGGCGCTGGCCGCGCCGGGCGTCTTCGAAGGCTGGTCGTCGGCGGTCCCCTGGCTGCTCGCACTGATCATGCTCGGGATGGGCATGACGTTGCGCCCGGTGGACTTCGCCTACATCGCTCGGCGGCCGGCTGCGTTCGCCATCGGCCTGGGGGCCCAGTACGTGGTGATGCCGGCGGTGGGCTGGCTGCTGACCGTGCTGGTCGACCTCCCGCCGGAGATCGCGGTCGGGGTGATCCTGGTGGCCTGTGCGCCGGGCGGCACCGCGTCCAACGTCATGGTGTTCCTGGCCCGCGGTGACGTCGCGCTCTCGGTGGCGATGACGTCGGTGTCCACGTTGGTGGCGCCGGTGGTGACCCCGCTGCTGGTGCTGCTGCTCGCCGGGACCTACCTGCCGGTGTCGGCGGGGAGCCTGTTCGGCTCGATCGTGCAGATCGTGCTGGTCCCGGTGGTGCTGGGCTTCCTGCTGCGCCGGTTCGCCGGCGGTGTCGTCGAGCGGGTGACGCCCGCGCTGCCGCTGGTCTCGGTGCTCGGGATCACGGCCGTGGTGATGATCGTCGTGTCCGGGTCGGCGGACGCGTTGTTCACCGCGGGGCTCGCGATCGTCGGGGTGGTCGTCGTGCACAACCTGGCCGGTCTCGCGCTGGGTTACGCGGTCGCCCGCGCGTTCCGGCTCGACGTCACCGCGCGCCGGGCGGTCTCGATCGAGGTCGGGATGCAGAACTCCGGGCTCGCCGCGACCCTCGGGACCGTCCACTTCGGCCCGGCAGCCGCGTTGCCGGGCGCAGTGTTCTCGGTGTGGCACAACGTTTCTGGTGCCGCTCTGGCGGGTTACTGGTCGAAACGCCCGATGCCGGCCACTCCCGCGGACGAACACGCACGGGAGTGACCGGCCGCCCGGGGGCGACGCCGGATCAGTGGCGCAGGCCGGCCTCCTTCAGCAGCGGCATGACCCGCTCGCCGATGTACTTGAGCTCCTCGTTGTAGTCGATCAGGCCGAAGATCATGCCCTCCATGCCCGCCTCGTTGAGCTTGCCCAGCTCCTCGGTGACCTGCTCCGGGGTACCGACGATCGGGTAGCCGCCCCAACCGGCGATGAACCGCTCCTGCATCTTCACGGCGTGGTCGAAGGACTGGCTCTCACCGGAGCCCGCGATCTTGATGACGTTCCCGGCGGCGCCCCAGTCGCCCTCGTCGACCACCTGCTGGAAGGCCCGCTTGGCCTCCTCCTCGGTGTCGCGGCAGACGACCAGGCCGTAGGTCATCACCTGGATGTCGCGCTGGTAGTCGTCGCGGGCCTTGGCCCGGACCTTGTCGGTGTAGGCGCGGATGTTCTCCAGGGTGTCCAGCGACGCGAAGTTGATGTCGACGTTGCGGGCGGAGAACTCGATGCCCGACGGCGAGTTCCCGGCGTTGAGCAGCGCCGGGCGCGGGGCCTGGTGCGGCTTCGGGTAGGACTCCAGCAGGTCGCCGCGGAAGAACTTCGAGTCGAAGCTGAACGAGCCCTCCTCGGTCCACAGCCTGGTCACGAAGTCGATCCAGTCCTGGCCGAACGCGTAGCGCTGGTCGTGGTCGCGCTGCTCGGTGCCGAACATCTCCATCTCCGGCGGCACCCAGCCCATCACCAGGTTGAGGGCGAACCGGCCACCGGAGATGTGGTCGATCGTGGTGGCCGCCTTGGCGGCGACGATCGGGTGCACCGTCGGCAGGTGCGACGTCGCGGCGATCGAGATCCGCTCGGTCGCCTCGGCGAGACCGGCGGCCCAGGCGTAGGTCTCGAAGCAGTTGCCGTTGAAGTTGGTCGAACCGCCGAAACCCTTCCAGCGGGCGACCGGGACGAGCACGTCGAAGCCGAGGTCGTCGGCCCGCGTGGCGATCTCCTTCGTGTGCTCCCAGGTGATCTTGTAGGTGGTCGGGGCGTGGCTCATGATCAGCCCGTAGGAGCAGTTGGTGCCGAACAGGCCCAGCTTCATCTTCTGGTCGCCGAACAGCGGGTTGGTCTGCGTCCGGTCGACCAGCGGCCGGGTCTCCTCCGGCGGCCGGGGATCGGTCGGGGCGAGGCCGAGGCGTTCGTTCGCGGTGGTGCTCACAGATCTCTCCTTCGAGGTGTGCGGGAAGCTCCGGGGCCCGTCGTGGGGCGGGCGTCAGCCGAGCTGGAAGGGGTCGCGGGTGCCGCCGGTCAGCTCGACGAACACCGACTTGTTCTCGGTGTACTCGTGGATCGCGTCCACGCCGTTCTCCCGGCCGATGCCGCTGGCGCCGAAACCGCCGAAGGGCATGGCGGGGGAGATCACCCGGTAGGCGTTGATCCACACGGTGCCGGCGCGCAGGCGTCCGGCGACCCGGTGCGCGCGGTGCACGTCCTTGGTCCAGACGGCCCCCGCCAGCCCGTACGGGGTGTCGTTGGCCAGCCCGAGGGCCTCGTCCTCGTCGGTGAAGGTGTAGGCGGCCAGCACCGGGCCGAACACCTCCTCGCGGACGATGGTGTTCTCCGGGGTGACGCCGGTGACCAGCGTCGGGCGCACGAACAGACCGCCGCGCTCGTCGTCGGCCCCGCCGCCGCAGGCGAACGTGGCGCCCTCGGCGGCGGCGCCGTGCAGGTAACCGAGGACCTTCTCGTACTGCGGGCGGTTCGCCACCGGTCCCATCTCGGTGGCCGCCTCGGTGGGGTCACCGAGCACGATCGAGTCGGCCCGTTCGGCGACCTTGGCGACCAGGGCGTCGTGCACGTCGGCATGCACGATGAGCCGGGACCCGGCCATGCAGGTCTGCCCGGTCGCCGCGAACACCCCGGCGACCAGGCCGTTCGCCGCGGCGTCCAGGTCGGCGTCCGGGAACACGATCTGCGGGGACTTGCCGCCCAGCTCCAGGGTGACCCGGTTGATGTTCGCACCGGCCGCCTGGGCGACCTTCGCGCCGGTCGCGCTCGACCCGGTGAACGCCACCTTGTCGACACCCCGGTGCCCGGCCAGCGCCTCACCGGTCGAGCGGTCCCAGCCGGTCACCACGTTCAGCACCCCGGCCGGCAGCCCGGCCTCGTGCAGCACCTGGGCGAACGCGACCGTCGAGGCGGGGGAGTGCTCGGAGGGCTTGACGACCATCGTGCACCCGGCCGCCAGCGCCGGCGCCAGCTTGAACGTGAGCAGCAGCAGCGGCGAGTTCCACGGCGTGATCGCGCCGACCACACCGACCGGTTCGCGGGTGGTGTAGCCGAAGTAGTTCGGGTTGATCGGCGGGACCGTACGGCCCTCGATCTTGTCCGCCAGACCGGCGAAGTAGTAGTACCACTGCGGCAGGCTCGTCAGCTGGCCGAGCATCTCGCGCAGCAGCTTGCCCGAGTCGTTGACCTCCAACCGGGCGAGCCGCTCGGCGTTCGCCGCGATCGCGTCCCCGCAGCGGCGCAGGATCGCGGCCCGCTCGAAGCCGGTCCTGGCACCCCACTGGCCCTCGAAGGCGGTGCGGGCGGCGGCCACGGCGTCGTCGACGTCGGCGGGCGCGCCGTCGGCGAGCCGGGCCCACGGGACGCCGGTGTAGGGGTTCTCGGACTCGAACGTCGCGCCGGAGCGGGCGGGGACGATCCGGCCGTCGATGAACAGGCCGAACTCCTCCAGGGAACCGGAGGGTCCGGGTGCGTGCGGTGTCGATGTCGTCGCTGTCATCGGTCTCTCCTGGGGTGGGTGTCCCACCGGTGGGCGGGTGCCGGGGACGCTATGGCCGCCTCTCGGCGGGCCGATATCCGCGCGGCGCGCCCGCTGAGCCGTTCCGTGCGGACCCTCGTGCGGACCCCTCGCGCACGGCCGCCGGACGGGTGCGCCCGTGCACCCAACGGATGGCGGCCTGCGCACAGCGGCTGGTAGGCGCGCAGGTCACGTGCTTACGGTGGAGCGGACCCACGCCGATCACGGTCCGTGGCACGAGGAGGTGTCGAGACGATGCAGTCCACGCTCGCGCGGTATCCGGTCCTGTCGACGCAGAGCCTCGAGGAGGCCCGCGAGGCGGTCACCCGCACCTACCTGCGGCACGAGCTCACCGCGCCCGACGACCGGGTCGAGATGACGCTGAACGCGACCACCGACCGGGTGTTCACCATCGGCTATCTGTCCTACCGCTCGCCGACGACCCTGGTGATGCCGCCGACCGAGGACAACTACCACGTCAACCTGACGGTCGCCGGCAGCACCAGGGCCGAGCGCACCGACGGCAGGCGGGAGCGCAGCGCGGCCCGGGCCTCCGGCATCGTCCTGCTGCCCGACCAGACGAACACCGTGCGCTGGTCGGCCGACGCCGAGCAGCTGATCCTCAAGATCCCGCGGACCAGCCTGGAGAACCACCTGAGCGAGCAGCTGAACCGGCCGGTGCACGACGTCGTCGACTTCGGTTTCGGTCTCGACCTCACCACCCCGGCCGGGCGGACCCTGCTCGCGTCGGTGGAGTTCCTGGCCCGCGAGCTGGACCGGCCCGGCGGGCTGGCGGAGATGCCGATCGCCCGCGAGCAGCTGGAGGCGTTCGTCATGACGCAGCTGCTGCACGCCGGCCGGCACCGCTACAGCGAGGCGCTGGCCGAGCCGGGCGATCCCGTGCGTGCCGGCCGGTTGGGCCCGGTGCTCGAGCACATGGAACAGCACGCCGACTCGCCGCTCACCCCGCAGGAGCTGGCGCGGGTGGGCTGCATGAGCGTGCGGACCCTGCACGCGGCGTTCCAGCAGGAGCTGGGCGAGTCCCCGATGGGGCACCTGCGCCGGATCCGGCTCGACCGGGTGCGGGCCGAGCTGCTGCGGTGCGACCCGGCCACGGTCCGGGTCACCGACGTCGCGTTGCGGTGGGGTTTCCTGCACCAGAGCCGTTTCGCCCAGCAGTACCGGCAGCGCTTCGGCGAGCTGCCCAGCCAGACACTGCGCGGCGGGTGAGTTCGGCTCGTAGCCTGGAGGCATGACCGCAGCCACCGAGATCGCGTTCGAGAACACCTTCGTCCGCGACCTGGAAGGCATGTACCTGCCGTGGAACGCCGCCCCGGCCCCGGAGCCCCGGCTGGTGCTGCTCAACGAGGCACTGGCCGGCGAGCTGGGGCTCGACCCGGCGGCGCTGCGCGAACCCGCCGGGCTGGGCCTGCTCACCGGCACGGCGGTGCCGGAGTCGGCGACGACGGTCGCCCAGGCCTACGCCGGGCACCAGTTCGGCAACTACTCGCCCCGCCTCGGCGACGGCCGCGCGTTGCTCGTCGGGGAGCTCGTCACGCCGTCCGGGGAACGCCGCGACCTGCACCTCAAGGGCTCAGGCCGGACCCCGTTCGCCCGCGGTGGCGACGGGAAGGCCCCGTTGGGGCCGATGCTGCGCGAGTACCTGATCTCCGAGGCGATGCACGCCCTCGGCGTCGCGAGCACCCGGTCGCTCGCCGTCGTCGCGACCGGTGAGCACGTGATGCGCGACCGCGGCCCCGAGCCGGGTGCGGTGCTGGCCCGCACGGCGTCGAGCCACCTGCGGGTGGGGAGCTTCCAGTTCGCCGCGGCCACTGGTGAGATCGACGTCCTGCGCAGGCTCACCGACCACGCGATCGCCCGCCACCACCCGGACGCCGCCTCGCCCGTCGGCCTGTTCGCCCGCGTCGTCGACGTGCAGGCCCGCCTCGTCGCGCAGTGGATGCAGCTGGGTTTCGTGCACGGCGTGATGAACACCGACAACATGACGATCAGCGGCGAGACCATCGACTACGGGCCCTGCGCGTTCCTCGACGCGCACGATCCCCGCGCGGTGTTCAGCTCGATCGACGAGGGCGGCCGCTATGCCTACGGGAACCAGCCAGGGATCGCCCAGTGGAACCTGGCCCGTTTCGGGGAGGCACTGATCCCGCTGATCGACGACGACCCGGACGCGGCGATCCGGTCGGCGACCGAGGTGCTCCAGGGGTTCGCGGACCGTTACCTGGCCGCCCGCGACGAGGGGTACCGGGCGAAGCTCGGACTTCCCGCGGGGCTGGCGGCGGCCCCGCTGCTGGAGGACCTGGCGGCCCTGCTCGCCGAGCAGCAGCCGGACCACACCCTGTTCTTCCGGCGGCTCGCCGACGCCGCCCGCGGGGACGCCGGGCCGGTCCGTGAGCTGTTCGCCGACCCGTCCGCGGCGGACGGCTGGCTGGCGTCGTGGCGGGCGACCGGCCCGGACCCGGACGCGATGGACCGGGTCAACCCGGTGTACATCCCGCGCAACCACCTGGTCGAGGAGGCGCTCGGCGCGGCCGTCGTCGACGACGACCTCGAGCCCGTCCAGTGGATGCTGCAGGTGCTCGCCGAGCCTTACCAGGAGCGGGCCGGTTACGAGCGGTTCGCACAACCGGCAGGACCGGACGCGCCCCCCTTCGTCACCTTCTGCGGGACCTGACGCCGCCGGGACAACGCGTCCCTGGCATCCGGGATTCCGGGACGGGCACGGTCGTGACCCGACCACGCCCCAGGAGGCCCCGGTGCCCGCAACCGTGTCGCACGACGACCCGCCCGCCGCCCTCGACGCCCGCCGCGGCGGGCGCTGGCTGATCGCGTCGCTGCTCGCCTTCCTCGCGGCGGTGGTGGTGGACCTGGTCCGCACGACGCTCGACGGCTCGCTCGCCGCCGAGCAGGCTGCGCCCGTCCGGTGCGGCCCGCCGGACGGGCACGGTCGTCGCGGTGCTCGGGACACTCACCGTGGTCGCCTGCGCCGTGCTCCCGCCGCTGGTCCCCTTCGTTCTCGGGGCGGTGCTCGGTGCCCCCTTGGCGCGGCCCCGCCGGGCGCGCACACTCTGATCCGTCGCGACGGCACGAGGAGCGCCGATGGCAGGCCGCACGCCACGGCTGCTCGGGGCCGCCGCCCTGGTCGCGGTCCTCTGCTGGGCCGCGGCCGGCACCCCGGCGTTCGTCGACACCGTCGCGCGGCCCTGCCCGGACGAGATCTGCCCGGCGTTCGAGCGGCCCTCGCCACAGGCGGTGCGCGCGCTCGCCGTCGCCGGGATCGACCCGCACGGGTACGCGGTGGCGGTCGCCGTCGTCGCCTGGGTGGAACTGCTCCTGTTCCTGGCGGTCGCCGCGGTGCTGCCGTGGAGCCGCTCGGCCCGGTCGCTCGCCGCCGTCACGGCGGTCCTCCTGCCACTGACTGCGGTCGGTCCGTTCGCGACCGCGCTGGCGGCCGGGTCGGCCGCCGCGTGGTGGGCCGACGCCGTCCGCGCGGTCGCGGTCGCCGTGCTGGTCCCGGTGTTCGCGGGGTTGTTCCCGGACGGCCGGTGGCATCCCGGGCACTTCCGCCGGTGGTGGCCGCTGCCCGCGCTGGCGCTGGTGGCGGGCACCCCCGCGGTCGCGGCGAGTGGCGCCGTGGTCGGGACCGTGCAGGCGGTGGCCGAACCGCTCACCTGGCTGTTGCTCGCCGCCGTCCAGGTGCACCGGTTCCGGGTCGCCTCGGACTGGGTGGCCCGTCAGCAGGCCAAGGTCCTGCTGGTGGTGCTCCTGCTGCTCGCACTCAACGCCGTGGCGGTCACCGCAGCCGCCGCGTCGGGTCTGCTGGCCGCGGTGCAACCGGTGGTGGTACTCGTCGACTACGCGGCGTTCGCCGTGCTCGGCGCCGGCCTCGCGGTCGCGCTGTTCCGGTACCGCCTCTACGACGTCGATCTCGTGCTGCGCCGGACCGTGGTCTACGGCGGTGCACTGGCCGTGCTCGCCGTGCTCTACGTCGGGCTGGTCGCGCTCGCCGGCTCCGTGTTGAGCGGACGGGCGGCTCCCGTCCTCGCCGGAGCCGCCGTCGGGGTGCTCGCACTGACCGTCGGACTGGCCGCCTACACGGCGAGAGAACGTCTGCGTCGCAAGCTGTTCGGCGGGCAGGGGTTGGCGAAGGCGCTGGCCGTGGTGGCCCGTGACCCGCCGGCGGGTCCGGGTTCGGATCTCGCTGCGACCATCGCCGGCGGGCTCGGCCTGCGGCACGTACAGGTTCTCGACGCGGCGGGCATCCCGCTGTGGACCAGCGGCGGGGCGGTGTCGCAGGTGCACCGCGAGTCCGTCGTGGACGCCGACGGAACCGTGCTCGGCACGATGCTGCTCGCACCGGAGGTGGGCGGCAGGCTGGACCGGCACCACCGCCGGGTGCTGGCCGAGGTGCTGCCGTTCGTCGTCCTGGTGCTGCGTGCCCGTGAGGAGGCCGCGATGCTGCGCAGGGCCAGGACGGACGCGGCGCGCGCCCGCGAGGTCGAGCGGCGCCGGTTGCGCCGGGACCTGCACGACGGCATCGGCCCGCTGCTCGCGTCCCAGCTGCTGACCCTGGACACCGTCCGGGTCGCGGGGGAGCGCCCCGAGCTGCTCGCCCAGCTCGAGCAGCAGGCCAGGGCCGCGATCAGCGAGGTCCGCCGGGTCGCGCAGGACCTGCGCCCGGCCGCACTCGACCAGGGCGGCCTGGGCGTCGCACTGGGGGCCGAGGCGGAACGGCTGTCCGCGGCCGGGCTCGCCGTGACGGTGCGGGCGGACCCGGGTGCCGGGGCGCTCGACGCCGCCGCCGAGGTCGCGCTGTGGCGGATCGCCCAGGAGGCCCTCGCGAACGTGGTCCGGCACGCGGGTGCCCGCCGCGCCCGGGTGGACCTCGCGGTCGGAGCGGAGGTGGTGGTGCTCGTCGTCGAGGACGACGGCCGGGGGCCGGGGCCCGCCGCGCGGGGGCGCGGGGGCCTGGGCGGGACGACGATGCGCGAGCGCGCGACCGAACTGGGCGGCGTCCTCACGATCGGGCCCGGCACCGACGGCCCCGGGACCCGGGTCGAGGCGAGGATCCCGCGATGAGCCCGACGGCGTCCGGCCCCGCGGAGCGGATCGACGTGCTCGTCGTGGACGACCACCCGACGTTCCGCCTCGGTCTGCGCACCCGGCTGGAGGCCGAGCCGGACCTCGTCGTCGTGGGCGAGGCGGGTAGTGCCCAGGAGGCACTCGACCTGGTCGGACGCACCGCACCCGATGTCGTCCTGGTCGACCTGAACCTGCCCGGCACCGACGGTCTCGAGCTGATCCGGCTGCTCGCCGGGGTCGCGCCGCGCTCGGCCCCGCTCGTCCTGACGATGCTCTCGGCCGACGCGGTGACCGCGGCCGTCCGGGCGGGTGCTCGGGGCTACCTGCTCAAGGATGCCGATCCGGCCCGGATCGTGGCCGCGGTCCGGGCGGTCGCGGCGGGCGACTCGGTGTTCGGCCCGCAGGTCGCGGCGCGCCTGCTGGCGGGACTGGACCGGTCCGGTGCCGGCCGGGCGGCGTTCCCGGAGCTGACCGAGCGGGAGATCGAGATCCTCCGGTTGCTCGCCTCGGGGGCGGGGAACGCGGCGATCGGCAGGCAGCTGGGGCTGCGGCCGAAGACCGTGCGCAACTATGTGTCGAACGTGATCGGGAAGCTGCACGCCGCCGACCGCGCCGAGGCGGTCCTGCGGGCACGCCGGGCGGGGCTGGACGACCAGCGGCACGCCTGACCGCCCCGGCCCCCCGCGGGGTGTCGCGGTCGGGTGACTACACTGGCGGTGCGGACGAGTCGGTCGGGCGGCCGCGACGGGATCTCCGGATCCCGTCGAGGAAAGTCCGGACTCCACAGGGCAGGGTGGTTGTCAACGGCAACCCGGGGCGACCCGCGGGACAGTGCCACAGAGAACAGACCGCCTCCGGGTCCGCCCGGAGGTAAGGGTGAAACGGTGGTGTAAGAGACCACCAGCACCCCGGGTGACCGGGGTGGCTCGGTAAACCCCACCCGGAGCAAGGTCGAGAGGCCGCTCCGTCACCTGTGACGGAGCGGCTGCGCAGGCGTTCGAGGGCTGCCCGCCCGAGCCTGCGGGTGGACCGCTGGAGCCTGTCGGTGACGGCAGGCCGAGATGGATGGTCGCCGAACGGAGCACCGTGAGGTGCCCGGGAACAGGATCCGGCTTACAGACCGACTCGTCCGCCCTCGGGCCCCTGAGCCCGGGCTCCTCCCGCTCGGTGGGCGTCCTGAGGGCACACCGGGGCACAGCCGTACCGCCCGCGCCGTCTCCTCCGTTCGCGACCCGCCGCGGGCGCGCCACCACCCTGCCCACCACCGTTCTGTGCCGGAGCCGGGGTACTTACAGTCCGTCGATATCCCGCTGACGGGACCGCCCGACGATGAGGGCGGCGGTGAGCTCCTCTTCGATCGCGTCGCCGAGCCTGTCCAGGAATGCCCCGGGCTGGTCGGCGGCGTCGGGGTCTTCGTCGACCACGCGGTCGATCGTGCCGGCCTCGAGAAGGTCGGTGCTGCGGATCCGCAATGCCCTGGCCATCGCGGCGGACCGGTCCGGGGTGCCGTGCACGATGGTGCTCGCTCCTTCCAACGGCAGGGGTGCGAGCCAGGCGTTCCGAGCAGCGATCCGGCGATCGGCGGGGAGCAGGGCGAGCGCGACACCGCCGCAACCTTGTCCGAGGAGCACGGACACGGTGGGCGCGGTCATCTCGGACGTCTGGGCGAGACATCGGGCGATCTCCCCGGCGAGCGCACCGTTCTCGGCCTCAGGACTCAGCTCACCGCCGGATGTGTCGATCACGGTGACCAGCGGCAGCCGCAGTTCCTCCGCGAGCCGCATGCCGCGGCGGGCGACGCGCAGGTCGGCCGGCCCGGGTGCCCGCTGAGCCGCGGCGCGGTCCTGGCCGACGAGGACGCAGGACCGTCGCCCGAACCGGGCCAGGCACAGCACGGTGGCCGCCGCTACCTCGCCCTCACCGGTGCCGCTCAGCTCGACGACGTTGGCGGCCGCCCGGTCCAGCAGCTCCCGCAGGCCCGGCCGGTCGGACCGCCGGGTGGCGAGCACTGCTGCCCACGCGTCGACTTCCGTCTCGATGTCCGGCGGCCGGGCGCCACTGGTGACGAGGTCCACGTGCTTCACCGCGGCGACGTGCTCCAACAGCCGCCCGAGCAGCTGGCGCAGTTCCTGGCGAGCGAGGACGAGATCGACCACACCGCGGGCATACAGGTTTTCTGCGGTCTGGACATTCCGGGGGAACGGGTGCCCGTGCAGTTCCCGGTAGATCTTGGGCCCCAGGAAACCGACGAGGGCTCCGGGTTCGGCGAGCGTGATCGAACCGAGGGATCCCCAGGAGGCGAACGCTCCCCCCGTCGTGGGGTGGCGCAGGTAGGTGACGGCCAGGAGACCGGCGCGACGATGGGCCTGGACGGCGCGGGCGACGGCGATCATCTCCACGAACGCGGGCGTGCCCTCCTGCATGCGGGTTCCCCCGGAGGCGGGTGACAGGATCAGGGGCAGCTGCATCCGGGTGGCGCGTTCGACGGCTGCGACCAGGCGCCGGGCCGCTGCGACGCCGACCGACCCTCCGAGGAAGCCGAAGTCGCTGACCGCGACGGCCACCTGCTGGCCACGTATGCGGCCATCGCCGGTGGTGATCGATTCGTCGGCGCCGGATGCCGCCGTGGCGGCCTTCAGCGACTGTCGATACTCGGCGGAGACCGGTTCGGGGTGCAGCGCGGGCGTGTCCCACCGGGTGAACGACCCCGGGTCCAGGAGTTCGTCGAGCAACTCGACGGCCTGCGGCGGGGCGGGGCGGGCGGCGCTCATCGGCTCTGCTCTCCGGGGGTGGACGCCGACTCCGGTGTGCCGGTCGCGAGCCAGTTTCGGATGGCGTCGCCGTCCCCGTCGAGCACCGGCGGTGCGGTGTGGCGGGTGCGGGTGACCTCCTGCCCGGACGTGTCGAAGAAGCGCAACGGCGGCCCGGCGAGCTGCAGTGGGCCCAGGGTGGCGTGTTCGACGTCGACGAGCAGACCCTGACTGCGGGTCTGCTCCCACCCGTACACCTCGTCGATGCTGCGCACCGTGCCCGCGGGCACCCCGATCTCGGCCAGACGGTCCAGCAGGTCCGCCGCCTTCCAGCTGCTGAAGATCTGCTCCACGAGCTCGATGGTGCGGGCGCGGGCGGCGACGCGCTGACCGTTGGTCTCCAGACCCGGGGTGGCGGGGTCGAGGCCGAACCCGGCGCAGAACCGGTGCCACAGCCCCTCGCTGCCCACGGCGATCTGTACCGAACCGTCGGCACAGCGGAACAGGCCGTAGGGCGCGATGGAGGCGTGGTGGTTGCCCTGGGCGCGCCCTACCTGCCCCGCCACGGTCCAGCGGGTGGACTGGAACCCGTGCACGCCGACGACCGCGGCCAGCAGCGACGTGCGCACCACGTGACCGGAGCCCGTGCGGTCACGCTCACGCAGGGCGGCGAGCACCCCGTAGGCGCCGTACATGCCGGCGAGCAGGTCGGCGATCGGAGTGCCGACCTTCTGCGGATCATCGGGCCCGGCGCCGGTGAGCGACATCAACCCGGCCTCACCTTGGACGATCTGGTCGTAGCCGGCGCGGCCACCTTCTGGACCGTCGTGTCCGAACCCGGTGATGGAGAGGATCACCAGGCCAGGGTTGCGGGCGTGCAGCACGTCGAATCCCAGGCCGAGGCGATCCAGCACTCCGGTGCGGAAGTTCTCCACGACCACGTCGGCGCGGGCGACGAGCTCGAGCAGGGTGTGCTTGTCGGCGTCGTCCTTGAGATCGAGCGTGATCGACTGCTTGTTGCGGTTGGCCGAGAGGAAGTAGGTGGACTCGGGGTCCGCACCGTCCGGCTCGACGAAGGGTGGCCCCCAACCACGGGTGTCGTCGCCGCGCTGGGGGGCCTCGACCTTGATCACGCGGGCGCCCAGGTCGCCCAGCATCATCGTGGCGTGCGGACCGGCGAGGGCCCGGGAGAGGTCGACCACGAGGGTGCCGTGCAGCGGTCCGTCGGTGGGCATGGATCGCCTTTCTATGGAGCACCGGAACCACGATCGCGGCCCGGTGACGAGGAACCGGAGAGCGCCATCAGCACGCTGTGCCGGAGATCTTCTGGTGATGTCGTCGACGTAGCTGAACTCTGGCGCTCAGTTGCTATAGCTGCCCAGCTGTGCTCCGGTCGGCGGCGGATGCACGGGCGCGGGGCGGTGCTGTCGGGCCCCACCCTTCGACGGTCCCGGGATTCCCCGGCGCTGTGGAGTCCAGGATCGAGCTCGGGGCGTCCCGGCGTGCCCACTCCGACAACAGGCGGGCTATCGCCACGCTGTTCTCCTCCTGCATCATCATGTGGCCGTTCCCGCTGAACCCGTGGTCGGACAGGCGCAGGTGAACGGCGGGTACTCCTGCCTGGACGAGGAACCGGTGGGTCCAACCGTCGATGTCCGATCGGAAGGAGGCGTCGGCGCTCACCACGACCTGCGGGGTTCGGGCCAGGCGGGGCAGGGTCCTGGCCGGTTCCTGTTGCAGCCAGCCGCCGTTTCGCAGACCCGCCCCTCCGGGCAGCCGCGTCGACCGCAGCTCGTCCGGTGATCGGGTGGCCGGCTCGTAGGTCAGGGGAAGGCGGGTGATGCCCCACGGGCGTCCAGGTGGAGCAGCCCGATCACCTGCGTCGTCCACCCGCGCGGACGGGATCGGTTCGATGTCGTGGAACGGAGGGCCGTTGGGTTCGATGGTGATGTGTTTGTGCACCAGGTCGGGTTCGTGGTCGCAGAGCTGGAACCCGAACACACTCGCCTGGGAGTGGGTGAGCAGTACCGCGCCGCCGATGCTGTCGAAGAGTTCGGTGAGCGCGCGGGTGTTGAGCTCCTCGGCGAGGGCCACATCGGCCAGTGAGGCGACCTGGGATGTGGCGAACGCGTCGAAAGCAGGATTGCCGGACACCCCGGGGCCGCCGGGCCAGCGGGCGTGGGACCCCGCACGGGGGAAACGGTGGTGGGCTGCTGCTCCGGTGAACAGAGCCTCCACCTCACCGAGGGGGAGCCGCGTCAGCGGACCGTGGACCGCCGGGTCGTACACCGACCGGCCGCGGGCGACCTGGTCGACGACGTAGACCTCCCAACCCAGTTGTGCGAAGTCGTAGGCCCAACCGGGGCGACCATCGGCTGTCCGCAGGAAGCACAGCCCGGTCTGATCCGTCCCGTGCACGCAGACTATCCGGGGCAACGGCTCGCGTGCGGTGGGCCGGATTCGCTCCACATAGATCTGGTCGACTATGCGAGCGCCGGCCCCATCGGTGTGCATCCGTCCGCGGGTGTGGAACCGGGACACCTCGAAGGTGCGGTCGTCCCAGGCTTCGGTCGTGCTCTCACCGATCATCGTCTCGGGGTGGATTGCTCGGCGGGCGGAGCCGGCACGGTGTCGAAGCCCTCGAGCTCCACGGAACTGACCAGGGTCCCGATCCCCTCGATGGTCACCGCGACGCGGCCGGGGCCTCGACGGAGGTCCACCGACGACAGGGGGCGGTTCCGGTCGTTCCGGCTTCCGATCGCCGTACCCAGTGAGACCACGTCGCCGGGTAGCAACGTCTGGTAGCGGGAGATGAACGCCACCGCGTCCGCGGCCCGGTAGCGGTAGCTGCTGGTCCGGTCGTCCTGCACGGTCTCTCCGTCGACCGTGCAGCTGATGGCGAGATCATCGGGATCGAGTCGGTCGCCCACGGTCGCCACGACGGGACCCAGAGGCCCGAACGTGTCGGCGCTCTTGTATCGACCGGCATAGGTCGTGTGGTGCTCCACGACGCGGAACCCACCCTCAGCGCCGTCGTCCGGCATGGCGAAGCGGAAGTGGAAGTGGTCCTCCACGCGCATGCCGACGGAGGTGACGTCGTTGAGGATGGTGACCCCGAAGATGGCGGCCCGAGCGGTGGCGTTGTCAGCGTCCTTCACTCGCCGCCCGATCACCACCGCCAGTTCCGGTTCCGGGTGCACCAGTCCATAGTCGGGACGGAGCACGATCGCTTCACCGTGACCGATCAGCGAAGCGGGACTCTTCAGGAAGAACGCCGGGTGGTCCGGGGCGCTGATGCGATCTGCATCCATCGCCCGGTTGTTCAACGCAACGCAGGCGATCTTGGACGGCCGGACTGGGGGGAGCCACCCAACGGGGTCCACGACCGGGAACTGCGCGACGACGGGATCGAGGCGCGCCGCGCGCTCCACAAGAGCGCCGAGGCGCGGCCAGTGCTCGATCACGTGGACGAGATCACCTCGTCGGGCGGCGGTGACGTGCTCGGCGGGGGCTCCACCGTGCTCCAACAACGAACCGACGTCGACCAGCACGTCGTCGTCCTGCTGCAGGACCACGACTGGTCCGGTTCCACCCACGACGGTCGCGAGTTTCATGGCTTCCGAGTCCTCTCGTGCGACGGGCTCCGGTCCGTGGCAGTCCGGTGGTCAGGCTCCGAGCAGCCGAGCACCGTTCACAGCGCACATGGTGTGCAGGTCGTCGGCGGCGATACCGCGCTCGAGCAGCAGCCCCAGGATGAGCCGGTAGGACTCGACAGGGAACGGATTGCCGGCTTGTCCGAGGTCGGAGCCGAAGATGGTGTGCTCGGGACCGGCGATGTCGATGTAGGCGAGCAGTTCGTCCAGTGACGCCTGGCTCAGGTGCGAACGCTCGTCGTACATGCAGAGGGAGTGCTCCAGTGTCACTCCGCGTCTCGCCCAGGAGCGGCAGATCTCGAGATCGGCGCCGACCACGAAGTTCGGGTGGTTGACGACGATGCGCTCCACACCGGCGGCCAGTGCACCGTCGATGAGAGCGTCGACCGTCGAGGCGTCCGAGTGCCCGGCCATCAGGATCGCGTCGTGCGCGCGGATCAGGTCGATGATCTCCCGCGCGGCCGGGAGGAGCTTCCCGTCCTCGTCCAGGACGGGCACCGCCTCCGGGTCGCGCATGGTGATGGCAGGATCGGGGAAGTTGAGTTCCTCGTGCAGGCACATGTGCTTCGTCGCAGAGATCGTCGGGAACCATACCGCCTTGCCCCCGAGGGCGAGTGTCATCTCGACAGCGTGCACGTTGAGGCCACCGACGGTGCTGTTGAGCGGGATGCCGGAGTAGACCGGCAGTGGGAGCCCACCCACCGCCTGGTCCACGGCGATCACGTCGGTGACCATCGAGTGGTGGTGGGACTTGACCACGATCGCCAGGAATCCGGCTTCCGCCGCTTGGACCGCGGCGTCACGCAGAGTGAGACGCCGGGGGAACGGCGAGGGCGCCGGGTGGACGTGCAGGTCGACCGCGCCGTGGAGGATGCCATCGACCTCGGCCGGCGCAGAGCTGCGCTGCTCCATGAGTTTCCCTTCGTTGGACACTACCCAAGTTCTATCAGACGGAACATGTTCTGCACAGGAGGACGCTCCTAGCCGCTGAGACCTTGACAGCGGGCGAATATGCTCCACAGAATGACCGCCGTTCCACCAACGAGGAGGTCGGCGTGGACATTCAAGTCGTGCAGCGGGTCGCGGAGATCCTGGAGGCGTTCAGCGACGACGTACACGAGCTGCGACTCGGTCCGCTCGCTCAGGACCTCGGGGTGCAGCGGTCCACGCTGCACCGCTACCTCAACTCCATGGCCAACGCCGGCCTTCTCGACCGCACCGCGAACGGCGGGTTCGGACTGGGACCCCTGCTGACGCGACTGGCTCCGATCGCGCTCGACGTGAGCATGGACTTCTCGGGGCTGGGGCAGGTCATGGAGTCCCTCGCCGTCGAGACCGGCCTGACCGCGGTGCGGAGCGTGTGGAACGACGTGAGCCCGGTCGTCGTCCAGGTGCACAACCCACCCAACCCGACCCACATCAACGTCCGGGCCGGAACACGCCTCCCGGTCACCTCGGCTCAGACCCTCGCCTTCCTGGCCTACGGGGACCCGGCGACGGCGGAGCGGGTGACGGCCCTGCTTCCCCACTCGGACCGCATCGACGTGGAGGAGGCCCTGATCCAGACCAAGCGGCTCGGTATCGCCATCGGCGGGCGGGTCGACGAAGGGGTACGGGCTCTCGCCGCTCCTGTTCTCGACCGAGCGGGCACGGTCGCCATGACCCTCGCCCTGGTCGGCACCGAGGCCGCGGTCAATCCCAGTCCGACCTCACGAACGGCCCACGCGCTCCTGCGGGCCGCCTCGTCGATCAGCACCCGACTCGGATACGCCCCCCCACGATCCCGCGGGGCGAGTGCGTAGACCCCGTCCCGCCACCACCGTCATCTCCCGGACCGAGATTCTCAACCGCACCTTCGTCAGTCAGGACAACGATGTCAGGTTCAACCCTGCCCTCTTCGCGCGAGGACCGCCGCCGCACAGCGATCAAGGGCGCGTGGCTCGGATTCTACGTCGACGCTTTCGACATCTACCTTCCCGTGCTCGCCCTGGCACCCGCAATGATCTACTTCACTCAGGGGCTGACCCCCACTGAAGCAGGGCTGGTCGCAGCGTTCACCTTCGCCGCCACGCTGATCGGGCGACCGCTGGGAGCCTTGGTACTCGGGCATTTCTCGGACACGATCGGGCGACAGCGGATCGCCGTGATATCCGCATGGGGATTCGGCGCCTGCACGTTGGCGATCGGACTCCTACCGGGGATCGAGCAGATCGGGATCGCGGCGATCGTACTGCTCATCCTGCTGCGGGGGATCGACGGCTTCTTCCTCGGCGGCGAGTACACCGCCGCCACCCCACTGGCGATCGAGCAGTCCCGCAAGCAGGACCGCGGTCGGGTCGGAGGTCTCATCGGTTCGGCCTTCCCTGCCGCCTACTGCACGCTTGCAGCCCTCGTGTTCGTCACCCTCCAGATCGTTCCGGCGGGGGCGATCAACTCCCCGTATGTCCAGTGGGGCTGGCGGGTCCTGTTCTTCATCGGAGCGGCAATGGCGATTGCCTTCGCCATCTGGTACAACCGCAGCGTCCACGAGTCGGAGGTCTTCGAAGCCGCCCAGCAGGGTGACGACGTCGTGAAGGCCCCGTGGCGGGAGTTGTTCCGCGGAAGTTCCGGGCGGAGTTTCCTACAGGTGTTCGTCATGATGACCGGTGTCTGGCTCGCCGCGAACATGCTGAACGCGGTGATGCCGACTCTTCTCGCCAGCCAAGCAGGTCTGTCGGCAAGCCAGCTCACGGCCGTGCTCGTGGTCGCCAACCTGATCACTGTCGGCGGCTACATGATGGCGGGCAGTCTTAGCCAGCGCTGGGGACGGCGGACAACCCTGATCGGCGGCGGAGTCAGCGTGGCATCGCTGGCCGCACTCTCGGTCGGTGTCATTGCCAGCGGAATGGTCACCGGGATCGTCCTTCTGATCGTGCTGTCGACCATCTGCGCAGTCACCGTGGGCATCGCCTTCGGTATCGTCCCGTCCTACATCAACGAGAGGTTCCAGACCGGTGTGCGCGCGTCGGCGTACGGCCTCGGATACTCGCTCTCGATCGTCATCCCAGCCTTCTACGCCTTCTACCAGCTGGGTCTGAGCACAGTGATGCCCAGTGAGTACACCCCCGCGGCACTGATGGTCCTCGGCGGAGCGCTGACGGCACTCGGCGCCGCGCTAGGCCCCGAGACCAAGGATGTCGACTTCCCCACCGACGACCAACCGGCCCAGGTGCCATCAGTTGGTTCGCAGGAGGCCTGACCAACCGCGGGAGCCGCGGTGTTGCGGCCGGCCGGAACCAGACCCTCGGCCGGTCGGATCGGACTGAACCGTGGTGCTCGACAGAATCCCTTGACGAAGGAGTCTCAATGGCTACCCAGCTCGACGGCGTCGATCCGACAGCGGCAAGGAAACTCCTGTTCTCCATCGCCGGCCTGCCCGGCGGCCCCGACCGGGGTGCGGTCGAACGCATCCTGCATCTTCTCGACGAGGGCCCTGTGGGCGCGGTGATCGACGGTGAGGTGGTGAGCGCCTCAGCGACGTTCGACCTGCTCGACCCCTCAACCGGTGCGCTGCTGGGCAGCGTTTCCGACTGTGATGCTGCCGTCGTCGACCAGGCGGTCGATGCCGCCGCACAGGCGTTCGCCACCTATAAGCGGCAGTCAGGTGCCTCGCGTGGGGCGGTGCTGAGGCAGATGGCTGATGTGATCGAGCAGAACCAGGAACTGCTCGCCGTGGCCGAAGCGCTGGACACCGGCCGCCCGTTGTGGGAGATCCGCGCGGCGGACCTGCCTCTGGTGATCGCGCACTTCCACTACTTCGCTGGGTGGGCGGGTAAGGAGGAGGGCACGACCACCGGACTCTCGGATCCGGCCATCTTCCATTACAGCCGGCGCGAACCTCTCGGGGTCGTGGGCGGGATCATCCCCTGGAACTTCCCGTTGGTCTTCGCGGCGTACCGGATCGCGGCCCCGCTGGCCTTCGGTAACACGGTGGTCCTCAAACCGGCCGAACAGGCGTCGCTGTCGACCCTGCTGCTGGCGCGGTTGTTCGCAGATGCCGGAGTTCCGGCCGGCCTGCTCAACGTCGTGCCCGGTCAAGGTGCCACCGGTGCCGCGCTGGTCGCGCATCCAGGGGTGGAGAAGATCGCCTTCACGGGCTCGGTCGACACCGGTCGGCTCGTCGGGCGTGAAGCCGCCAATGCGATCAAGCAGGTCTCGCTGGAGCTGGGCGGAAAGTCTGCGAACATCATTTTCGACGATGCACCGGTGGACGCCGCCGTCGCCGGCGCCCTCGGCGGCATATTCTTCGCCCAGGGGCAGGTCTGCACGGCCGGCTCCCGACTGTTCCTTCACCGCGAGATCCGAGACACGGTGATCGACCGTCTCGGCCAGGGCATGGCCGGGTTCGTGATCGGGCATGCCCTGGACCCGAAGACCACCGTCGGTCCGCTGGTCGACGCCAACCAGCAGTCGCGAGTACAGCAGTACATCGACCAGGCCCGAGAGGCCGGACTGCCGGTCCTGCACGAACGCAAGCTGGACCTGGACGCGGACCTGCGAGGCGGATTCTTCGTCACCCCGATCATCTTCGGTGTCGACGACCCCGGGGTCGCACTCTGGCGTGAGGAGATCTTCGGGCCGGTGCTGGCTGTCGCCGACTTCGATGACGAACACGACGTCGTCACCCGCGCGAACGACACCACTTTCGGTCTGGCCAACGGGATCTGGACCAACAATCTGTCGCGGGCGCATCGCGTGGCGGCTGAACTCGAATCCGGGACCGTGTGGGTGAACACCTACAACATGTTCGACCCCGCCGCCCCGATCGGCGGCTTCAAGTCCAGTGGTATCGGCCGAGAACTCGGCAGCGCA
Source organism: Pseudonocardia sp. NPDC049635 (assembly GCF_040659795.1). Lineage (NCBI taxonomy): Bacteria > Bacillati > Actinomycetota > Actinomycetes > Pseudonocardiales > Pseudonocardiaceae > Pseudonocardia > Pseudonocardia sp. NPDC049635. Next base: position 44,143 of record NZ_JBFAON010000010.1, on the reverse strand, counting down.
TCCGTCCAGCTGTTCACACGTGGGAAGAGCGTCTGGATCAACACTGCAGTCTGAGGCAGAGAGGCCTTGAACATGAGTGACACCCATGCTCCGGCGGAGGAGAACGTCGACATCATCATCGTCGGTGCCGGGGCCGCCGGGACCGCAATGGCCGCCGCGGTGGCCGGTCGAGGCCTGAACGTCCTGTGTCTGGAGCAAGGCGGCTGGATCGACCAGACCCTGCGGGAACGCAGCGTGCAGGATCACGAGATCCTCGGCACGGCAGACTTGTCCCCCGTCTCCGAGGTTCGTCGAGCACCGGCCGACTACCCCATTGACAGCACCGAGTCGGACATGACTCCTCTCACGTGGAACGGTGTCGGCGGTAGCGTGGCGATGTGGGCGGGCGCCGCACCACGGTTGCATCCCTCGGATTTCGCGGTCCGTACCCTCGACGGGGTTGCCGAGGACTGGCCGATCACCTACGAAGAACTCGAGCCCTACTACGAGCAGGCCGAATCTCTGCTCCGGGTCGCCGGACTTGACGGGAATCCCTCCTATCCACCCCGGCGCGTCGGCTTTCCGGAGCCGCCGTTGCCTGTGCGGACCATCGGTGCGCGAGTCGCGGCCGCCCACGACGAACTGGGTTGGCACTGGTGGCCCGGGTCCAGCGCCCTGCACGGACGGGCGTTCGACGGCATCCACAACTGTCACGTGCACGCGACGTGCCCGAACAGTTGTCCCGAACGGCAGGCCAAGCAAGCGGGGTACGTCTCGTGGCAGAGATCGCTGAGCGGGGGGGTCCAGCTACGCACGGGGATTCGGATCACCCGTGTCGTTGCGCAGAACGGTGAGGTCAGCGGCGTCGAGTACCTCGATCGCGGTGGCACGCTGCGTCCGGTCCGCGCTCGCCGTGTCGTGCTCGCGGCCGGCGGCCTCGGCACTCCCCGGTTGCTGCTCATGTCAGCAACCCCGGAAGCTCCCGCAGGCCTCGCCAACTCCAGCGGCTTGGTGGGAAAAGGCCTGATGATGCATCCGTTCGCGGTCGTCACCGGCTACTTCGCCGAGAACATGGACAGCCAGCAGACGAACTACGAAAACGCAATCACCTGCCAGCAGTGGTACGAAACGGACAAGACACGCGGATTCGTCCGCGGTGCGCACTGGGCGCTGTGCTCGACGGGTGGGCCGGTCCAGACCGCGGTCACCGGTGGGGTGTGGGGTCCGGAACACCGAGCGGACTTCGGAGGCCGGTTCAGTCGCGGCGCCCTCTGGGGGATCTTCACTGACGACCTGCCCGACGACGACAACACTGTGACCCTGTCCGAGCGGACCGACGCCGCAGGACTGCCCGGCGTAAAAGTCACCTATCGAATCCCGGAGAACTCGATGCGCATTCTCGAGTTCAATGTCGAACGCGCCGAAGAATCGCTGCGCGCCGCCGGGGCCGTCGAGGTGCGCTCGTACTCACCCGCCCGCGCCGCCGGATGGCACCTGATGGGCACCGCCCGGATGGGCTCCGACCCAACCAAATCCGTGGTCAATTCCAAAGGTGAAACACACGATGTCGCAGGGCTCTACATCTGTGACGCCAGCGCGTTCACCACCGGAGGTGCAGTGAACCCGGCACTGACCGTCACTGCGCTCGCCTTCAAGGCCGCCGATCATCTGCTCAAGACGTTGGAGCCAAACTGATGGACACGAGCCAGGTACGCGTCGCCAACCTCCTCCGACGGAAGCTGATCCCGGACTCCCCGAGCATGCCAGAAATCGAGGACGACGAGTTCGGACGGGACGTCGAACGGGTCCTCGAACTCCGTCCCGACCTAGAAACCACAGTTGCCCGACAGCTGGCAGCTGACGACATCTCGTCACACGACGGCATCCCCGCCGAGCTGGTGTTCGTCGTTGCCGCGGCCTACTACACCAACCCTCGGGTCGACGGGGCACTGGGATACAGCGCGGGACAGCGACGGACCGCGCCGCTCGACGAACACAGCACCGCGGAGCTTCGCCAGCGGCTCTCCTCCGTGATCGCCCGCGGACCGTTGTACGTGCCGACTCCCTGACCGCGTCCGGCCCCTGCGCCGGACATCGTCGGACGTGCTCCCGGACGGAATCCCACGCTGGTCAGGGGGGCACGTGGCGCGGAGACCGGCTTACCGACCGACTCGTCCGCTCCATGGGTCCTCGGCCTGCCGGTTCGTGCTGGGCGAGCGATGCCCCCCTGAGCCCGGTGTCGACGGTTCCCGCTCAGCTGCGTCCCGATGAATGCGCGGTCGATCCGGGTGCAGGAGGACCGGAATCCGCAACGGTTCCTCGCCGACAGTCGCGGGGCGTGCATCCGAACGCCTCCCGGAACCGTCGGGAGAAGTGGCTGGGATTGGTGAACCCCCACGACATCGCGATCGTCGCGACGGCGTGGTGCCGTCGGGCCGCGGACCGCAGATCGGATCGCGCGCCGAGCAGCCGCTGGTCGATGATGGACTGTTCGAGGCTCGTCCCGAGCGAGGCGTAGATCTGGAACAGGGCGCGCACGGACAGGCCGTTCGCCGCGGCGATCCGGGCGGGGGACAGCTCGGGATCCCGAAGATGGAGCCGGACGTAGCTCTGCACCCGGGTCGCAGTCGTGGCGTGCAGTGCCTCGTCGGTGCCGCCCTCGTCCTGCGCCGCCGAGATGACGAGCGCATGCATCAGCTCCACCGTGGCCGCCCCGAGGTGCCCGGCTGCAGCGGTGCCCTCCAGGGCCCTGGCGTTCGTCGTGATCCGCGCGACGTGTTCGCGGACCAGGTCGTAGATGGGGCTGGTGTGCAGACGGGCGGCCGCGGTGCGGATCATCTCCATGGGCAGACCGAGGGTCTCGAAGTCGACGTGCAGAGCGTAGGACGCGCCGTGGTCGGGCCAGGTGTAGACGTAGGGCGAGGACAGGTCCACCAGGATCAGGTCCCGGGGGCCGAACGCGCGGTACTCCCGCTGCCAGGACATGGTGTTGGTGGCCCGGACCGGGAGCGCGAGCGCGATGGAGCACTCGTTCATCGCCCGGGACATCCGGGGAGTCCGCCGTAGTGTCGTGCCGGAGGCCTCGATGTTCAGGACTGTCGACAGGCCGAAGTCGTACATGTGTACCCGGCCCTGCACATCATCAGGATCGATGAATGTGGCCGCGCTGGTCGAGCAGTTCTGGCTCGCCGCATTCTGCAGGGCCTCCGCACGCTCGCCGGGGGTGACCGAATCGGTGTCGAGAATGAGCACCATGCCCTCCTGAGTGCGGTCGCCACGACCGTTTCCGGAGTGAAACAGAGTGTCGTTTCACGACCAGGAAATCAAGGTCCTTAAGACCCTGATGAGGGTGGTGGCCCGTGTCCACCACCCTCCGACCTCGATCAGGAGGGTGGGGCCGCCGACGTGCGCGAGCCACGGTCCGGTCACATGCGGGCCGGTTCCGCCGGTTCCTCGGGGACCGGCGGGCATTCGACGACCGGCGCCGGATCGGTCGCCTGGCGCAGTGCCCAGGCCAGGACGTAGTCGGCCACTTCCTGCCAGCCCGGTGCAGCCGGGAGCAGGTGCGGCATGCTGCCGAACTCGACGACCTCGGTGACCGTCGTCGTACCCCGGTAGTGCGCCGCGTTCGACCACTGCACCTTCGGCGGCATGATGTGGTCCTTGCCGCCCGCCACGAGCAGCAGCGGCGCCCGGTTCTCGTTGCGGTAGTCGACCCAGGTGCTCTGCTTCCCCGGGGTCAGATTGGCAAGCGCACTCTCGAAGATGATCTGCCCGGACACCGGGACGGCGTAGCGCTCGTAGAGCCGGCGAGCCTCCTCCTCCGGGAAGGTGTTGGTGAACGCGTAATTCCAGCGGTCGAAGTCGTAGGCGACGGCACGGTGCCGGTTCGCGGGATTCCTCAACACGGGGAAGGTCGCCCGCACCTGGGACAGCGGGACCACCGGCACCCCCTCGGTCGGTGCCGAGTTCAGCGCGACACCGGCGGCGCCGAGACCGCGGTCGAGCAGGAGCTGCGTGAAGGCGCCACCGGCGGAGTGCCCGATGAGGATCGGTGGCGACGGGAGCCCGCGCACCACCTCCTCCAGGTGCTCGATGATCACCGGTGCGGTGAGCCCTTCGACCGGGGACGGGTCGGCGTTCAGTGCCGCTACCTCGACGTCGAAGCCCGGGTACGCGGGAGCGAGCACCCGGAAGCCCCGGGTCTCGTAGTGACTGACCCAGTTCTCCCAGGAACGGGGTGTCGCCCAGAACCCGTGGATCAGGACGATCGTGTCGGGTGCAGGTCGGTCGGTGGCCATGTGCTGCCTCCTTGCTGTGGTCGGGCGGAGTCTCGAGTGCTGACGGATCAGACGGATCAGTAGGTCCCGAGGAACGTGAACAGGTCGGGGGCAGCTGGTACTCGTGCTCCCGGTGATGCCCTGCGGGCACCCGGGTGGCCCCCGTCGGGCCGGCGTGACGATTCCGCCACAGCCGGAACGCTGCGGGTGCTCCCACCCAGCACGGTTCTGTGCTGAGCGTGCGCCGACGGCGTCCGGTCACTACCGGGTCCGCCGGACGGCCGCGACCGGCCGGCGCGTCCGTCGCCGTGCCCTGGCGCGGTCGTCACCGCCCGAGGGGAAACCCCCGGACCGGACCACCGGTAACCCCTCGGCCCTCCGCTCGTTGTGCCGAGCACGCGAGTCGAGGGGGGACCCATGCGTCGAGGACGACGGAACGGCCTGATGGCGACGGCGGTCGCGGCCGCTGTCCTGGTGGCTGCCGGGGGGTGGCAGCCGGCGCTGGCGTTCGACCCGTTCGGTCCGTCCGGCACGGTCGTGGTCACCCCGTCGTCGGCGAACCAGTTCGCCGGGACGTTCGACCGCGGGGCGGGGAGCCGCGAGTTCACCGCCCGGCACGGAGCGCCGCCGGACGGTGGCAGCGGTGCGCTGGAGCTGCGCACCCCCGGCAAGGACGACAAGGTCCAGTTCGTGACCGGTGAGGTCGCCGGGCCACTGGAGAGGTTCCGGTCGAGCAGCTACTGGGCGCTGCGGGACCCTGGCTCGCCGACGGACGCGATGCCGTCGTTCCAGATCGCCGTCGACATCGACGGCGGGGAGTTGGAACCGGGCGACCTGCACCTGCTCACCTTCGTCCCGCAGCCGGCCCCGGCCGGCACGTGGACCCGGTACGACGTGGGCGCCGGCACCTTCTGCACGATGCAGCAGATCGGTGGTGCCGACGCCTACCGTGCCTGCGTCGACGGCGGGGAGCGGCGGACGCTCGACGCGATCGTCGACGCCCACCCGGGGATCTCGGTGTTCGCGGCCGGGGTCAATCAGGGCGGCGCGAACGCCGGACTGGTGGCCGCGGTCGACCTGATCCAGATCGGGAACCGGACCTACGACCTGGAGCCCGGTTGATCAGGACACGCAGAACTCGTTCCCCTCGGGATCACGCAGCGTCGTCGTGACCGGGCCGCGGTCCGACGTCGTCCACAGCACCTCGGCACCGAGCGCGACCAGGCGCGCCACCTCCTCGGCCGCCGCGTCCGGGCCGACCTGCAGATCCAGGTGCATCCGGTTCTTGGCGGTCTTCGGTTCCGGGACGCGGGCGAGGAAGATCCTCGGGCCGGGCCCGTGGCAGGCGGCGACGTCCCGGAACGCGCGGCGGTCGCCGTCGACGACGATCTCGTCCTCGGCGATCCGCCCGGCGGCCAGCAGGGCGTCGACGACCTCGGTGTGGTCCTCGACCTGGTAGCCGAGCGCGGCCGCCCAGAACCGGGCCAGCGCGTGCGGGTCGGTGGCGTCGAGCGAGATCTGCAGCTTCACCGCACCGATCGTGCCGTGGGTCCCGGTCAGCGGCTGTCCTGGACCACGGAACTGTCGGTGCCGTGCCCCATCATCGGCGCACCCCGACGACGAGGAGCGCGTGATGACCGGGAGCGACCCCACGATGGCCGAGATCGCCGCCGCGGTGGAGGTGGGCCGGGCGGGCGACCGGGTGGGTGCGCGCGACCGGCTGACCGCGCTGTGGGAACGCATCGGGGCGGGAGGTGATCCGCTGCACCGCTGCGTCCTGGCGCACTATGCGGCCGACGTCGCCGGCGACGCGCACGAGGAGCTGCGCTGGGACGAGCGGGCGCTCGCCGCGGCCGAGGAGGTCACCGACGAGCGGACCCGCGAGCTGGACCCGGCGCTGCGGATCGCCGGGTTCTACCCCTCGCTGCACCTGAACCTGGCCGACGTGCACCGCAGACTCGGTAACGACGAGCCCGCGCGGTGGCACCTGCAGCAGGCGGCCGACCGGGTCGAGGCGCTGCCGGGAGACGGTTACGGCACGATGATCCGGTCCGGCATCGAGCGCTGCGGCGAGCGGCTGGCCCGCGGCGACCGCTCGGTGCCGGGGTGAGGCGCGGGGACCACGCCCGGCCCGGGCGCAACCCCCGCGCCGCGTCACACGACGGCGCCGTCGGAGTTGCGGGTGCGGGCCCGGTCGGCCCGCGACGGGTTCCGCCGCCCGGCCTTGCCGACCGGTTGCTTCGACTTCTCCACCCGCGGCGGCAGCCCGCCGTGGCGGCGCTGGAGCAGGATCGACACCGGGCCGGCGACCACGATCGTCGAGATCGTGCCGACCACGATGCCGACGATCAGTGCCAGCGCGAAGTCCGCGAGTGTCGCCCCGCCGAGCACCAGCAGCATCACCAGGATGGTCAGGGTGGAGATGCCGGTGTTGACGGTCCGGGGCAGCGTCGACAACACCGCGGATCCGACGACCTGGTGGAAGGGCTCCTTCGCGCGCTGGGCCCAGTGCTCGCGCACCCGGTCGAACACGACGACGGTGTCGTTGACCGAGTAACCGATCACGGTGAGGAGCGCGGCCAGGAAGACACCGTCGGCGGTCCGGCCGGTCCAGGCGAACACGCCCACGACCACCATCACGTTGGTGAACAGTGCGGCGACCGCACCGGCACCCAGCGTCCACCGGAACCGGTAGGCCAGGTAGACGAACTGTGCGGCGAGCGCCACCCCGAGTGCGATGAGGCCGCCGCGGGCCAGCTCGGCGCCGAGGCTCGGGCCGATCATCTCGTCGCGCAGCACCTCGGCCCCGCCACCGGCGGCCCCCACGGCCTCGCGCAGCGCCGCCACGCCTGCGTCGTCGAGCTCGCCCGCCCGTAGGCCGATCGCCCCGTCACCGGTCTCGGTCACGGTCAGGTTCGGGAACCCGGCCGCGGTGACGGCGTCCCGGGCCTGCTCGGCGGTGATGTCGTTCGTCGTCGTGAACTCGACCAGCCGGCCACCGGTGAACTCGACACCGAGCTCGAGACCACGCAGGAACAACCCGCTGACGGCGACGACCAGCACGGCGCCTGCGACTGCGAGGTACCTGCCCGGGTTGCGCAGGAACCCGGGATCGCGGGCCTCCAGCTTCCGGCGGACCGGGCCGATGGCCGCGATGCCGGTGATCTTCGGCCGGCGGCGCACCGCCGGGATCTTCAGCACCGCCAGGGTCAGCAGCCGGGACAGCACCAGCGCCGAGAACAGCGACACCACGACGCCGATGACCAGTGTGACGCCGAAACCGCGGACCGGCCCGGAGGCCAGACCGAACAGCAGCACCGCCGCCAGCAGCGAGGTGACGGCGACGTCACCGACCGCGGAGAGCGAGTACCGGTAGCCGTTCTCCGAGGCGCGTTCCAGGCGTGGCTTGATCGCGTACTCCTCGCGCGACCGTTCGGCGATGAGCACGTTGGCGTCCACCGCCATGCCGACGGCGAGCACGAACGCGGCCAGCCCGGGCAGGGTCAGCGTCGCACCGAGCCCGGTCTGCACCGCATAGGCGATCAGTGCGTACCCGCCGAGCGCGACGACGGCGACCAGGCCGACCAGGCGGTACACGACGAGCAGGAACACCGCGGCGAGCGCCGAACCGATGATCGCGGCCAGTGCACTGGCCTCGATGGCGTCCGCGCCGAGCGTCGGGCCGACGGTCCGCTGCTCGATGATCTCGACCGGCACCGGCAGCGCGCCGCCCTCGATGAGCACCGCGAGCTCGGAGGCCTGCTCCGGGGAGAAGTTGCCGCTGATCTGTGTCTGGCCGCCGACCATGCCGATGTTGCACTGGATCGACTCGTGCACCTGCGGCGAGGAGATCACCTGGTCGTCCAGCACGATGGCGACCCGCCGCTGCGGGTCGCCGGGCGGGTTGCACGCCGCCTGCCCGGTGAGCGCCTGCCACCGCGCCGGGCCCTCACCTTCGAAGCGGACGTCGACGACGTGACCGACCCCCTGCGGGTTCGGCGCCGACATGGCCGAGCCGATCAGCTCCCCGGCGAGCGCGGGCGGGCCGAGCTGCAGCGGCTGTCCCTCCTCGTCGGTGACGGCCTGGTCCGCACCGGGCGCCCCGACGCCGAGCACGGGGTGCATGGTCAGCTGGGCGGTCCGGCCGAGGGTCTCGGCTGCCTCGGCGGGGTCGGTGAGGCCGGGGAGTTCGACGATGATCCGGTTCTCACCGGAGCGGGCCAGCGTCGGCTCGGCGACACCGAGGCCGTCGATCCGGCCGCGCAGCACCTCGAGCACCCGGTCGGTGGCCTCGGCGTCGGCGGCCACCTCCTCGGTGTCGCGGGTCTCCAGCACGATCTGGGTTCCGCCGCGTAGGTCCAGGCCCAGGGTGGGGGCCGTGGTCAGCACGACGACGGAGGAGAGGGCGAGTACGGCGAGCGCGATCAGCGAGCGCCAGAGCAGGGGTCGTTGCTGCACGAGGTTCCTCGGGGGAGCGTCCGGTGTGGGACGGGGCGGAGGGCGGCGGGTGACGATCCGCGCCGGTGGCCGGCCCGGACGGCACGTGCCGGACGGAGTCGCACGGGAGCCGGGCGGGGGCTGCGGATCAGGCCGCGGGCGGACCCCGGGGAGCGACCGGGGCCCGGTGCCCGGGGTCCGGTCCGACCGTGGGGCCCCGGTCGGCGGGGGCCCCGGTGGGAGCCGCGATCTCCGGTGGTGCGAGCACCAGCGCGTCGAGTGCGGGGCCGGGGTGGCCGTGCCCGGTGGTGTCGTCGGGCACCGGGCCGGGGCCGCCCGGCGTGGCCCGTCCGGGGAGCGCCGACTGGGGCGCCGACGCGCTCGGCGCGAACTCGCCGTGCAGCGTCGTCGGCACCGCCACCGCTTCGGCCACGGCGGGGCCAGCGACCGGGGCGAGGACCGCGAACAGCGACAGCAGCAGCACGGCGCCGAGGCGTCGCGCGGGTGTGCGGGTCGGGCTCACGAGCGGTCCGTCCGGTTCGGGTGGCGTACGGCGGTTCCGCCCCGACGGTACCGGCGTCCGCCCGGTCAGCCGTCGGCGGGCAGCACCGCGGGCGGCAGGGGCGGCACGATGCGCCCCGGCAGCGCGGCCTCGACGGCCGCCGCGAGCGCGAGCAGTTCCCCGTCGGCCCAGCGCGGTCCGATCAGCGAGACCCCCAGTGGCAGGGTGCCGCCGTCGTCCTGCGGTGCACCCGCCGCGGGCACGGTGATGTTCGGGTGACCGGCGACGGCCGCCGCACTGGAGCTGCCCAGCACGAAGTCGTCGCCCGCGCCCAGCTCGATCCGCCAGGCGGGGCTGTTCGTGGGTGCGATCACGGCGTCCAGGCGGTGCCCGGTGAGTGCGGCGTCGAGATCGCGCCGGTTCAACGAGGTGGCGGCGTCGCGGGCCGCCCGGTAGCCGGCGCAGGTGGTGTCGCCACCGGTGGCCAGGGCCGCCTCGAACAGCTCCTGCCCCCAGTACGGCATCTCCACCGCGGCGTGCCGGCGGTTGTACTCGACGAGCTCGGCCAGCGAGCCGGGACCGGTCACCTCGGGCGAGCTCAGGTAGGCGTCGATGTCGCGGGCGAACTCGGTGAGCAGCGCGGTCAGTTCCGCCTCGGCGGCCTGCGCGGCGCCGGGCAGCTCGACCTCGACGAACACGACACCGCGGGCCCGCAGCGTATCCAGGGTGGCGGCGAAGGCGGCGTCGGTCTCCGGGCTGGCTCCCTCGGCGACCCGGAGCACCCCGAGGCGCGCGCCGGCGAGGTCGCGTGGCGCCGGTCGCGCCGGCACGGGACGCGCGGGTGCGTCGGCCGTCACCGGGTCGGCGGGGTCTGGGCCGCTGATCGCGGCGAGCACCCGTGCGGCGTCGGCGACCGACCGGGCCAGCGGTCCGGCGGTGTCCTGCTCCGCCGAGACGGGCACGATGCCGGTCCGGGAGACGACGCCCAGTGTCGGCTTCATGCCGACGACGCCGTTCGTCGCGGCGGGGCAGACGGTCGAACCGTCGGTCTCGGTCCCGATCGCGACCGGGGCGAGCGCCGCGGCCACCGCGACGGCCGAGCCGGCGCTCGACCCGCAGGCCGTCCGCTCCGGGGAGTGCGGGTTGCGGGTCAGCCCGCCGACCGCACTCCAACCGCTGCTCGACCTGCCGGAACGGAAGTTCGACCACTCGGACAGGTTGGTCTTTCCGAGCAGCACCGCACCGGCCGCACGCAAGCGGGTGGCGATCACCGCCTCCGGTGGCCTCGACCCGGCGAGCGCGGTGGACCCGGCCGTGGTCGGCAGCTGCGGCCCGGTCGAGATGCTGTCCTTCACCAGCACGGGGATGCCCTCGAGCAGTCGCGGGGGAGCCCCGGTGGCCCGGCGGCGGTCGCTCTCGGCCGCCGTCGCCGTCGCCGTCGGGTCGACGGCGACGACCGCGCCGAGCTGCGGATCGAGCGCGGTGATCCGCTCGGTGCAGAAGCTGGTCAGCCGGGCCGAGGTCAACCGGCCGGAGGCCATCGCGGCCTCGATGTCGGCCAGATCCATCAGGTCCAGGTCCACGGTTGCTCCCGTTCCGCCGCTGCGTCGCCGTCGCGCCGGCGGGCGGCCCGCGCCTCAGGTCACCATGTCCGAGGCCCGGGGCGGCGCACGACACGACCGTTCCGGTCGCTCCGGCGCCCGCTCGGACCCGGCGGGTAACGATCATGGCCGCGGGCCCCGGCCGGGACAAGCGGACGGGAGGTCGGTCACCGGCGGGCGTTCGGCAGAATCGAACCGTCCCGTACCGGGGGCACAGGCGAGCACCAGGGAAGAGAGGACCGGACGTGAGCACGGAGACGATCGAGTTCCAGGCCGAGGCACGCCAGCTGCTGCGCCTGATGATCCACTCGATCTACTCGAACAAGGACGTGTTCCTGCGCGAGCTGATCTCGAACGCCTCGGACGCGCTGGACAAGGTGCGGCTCGCCGCCTACCAGGACAAGGACCTCGGCGCCGACACCTCCGACCTGCACATCGAGCTGCACCCCGATCCGGAGGCGCGCACGCTGACGGTCCGGGACAACGGCATCGGCATGACCCGCGACGAGGTCGTCGAGCTGATCGGCACGATCGCGAAGTCGGGCACCGCGGAGCTGCTCGCCCGGCTCAAGGACGCCGAGGGCGACTCGGCCTCCGAGCGGAACCTGATCGGTCAGTTCGGTGTGGGCTTCTACTCCGCGTTCATGGTCGCCGACCGGGTGGAGCTGACCACCCGCAAGGCGGGCAGTTCCGAGGGGGTCCGCTGGGAGTCCGACGGGGAGGGTTCCTACACGATCGAACCGGCCGAGGGCCTGCCGCAGGGCACCGCGGTCACGCTGCACCTCAAGGCGTCCGACGCCGAGGACCAGCTGCACGACTACGCCGACCGCGACGTCCTGCGCCGCACCGTGAAGACCTACTCGGACTTCATCACCTGGCCGATCCGGATGCCGCGGGCCGACGGCGAGGACGGCGAGCCGGAGACCCTCAACTCGATGAAGGCGCTCTGGGCCCGCCCCCAGCGCGACGTCTCCGAGGAGGAGTACTCGGAGTTCTACCGGCACATCAGCCACGACTGGCAGGAGCCGCTGGAGACGATCCGGCTCGCCGCCGAGGGCACCTTCGAGTACCAGGCGCTGTTGTTCCTGCCCCGGGTCGCGCCGATGGACCTCTTCATGCGCGACGCCCGCCGCGGCGTGCAGCTCTATGTCCGGCGGGTGTTCATCATGGACGACTGCGAGGCGCTCGTCCCCGAGTACCTGCGGTTCGTCAAGGGTGTCGTCGACGCCGCCGACCTGTCGCTGAACGTCTCCCGGGAGATCCTCCAGCAGGACCGTCAGATCTCGGCGATCCGCCGTCGCCTGGTGCGCAAGGTGCTGTCCACCATCGGCACCCTGCGCGACGAGCAGCCGGAGAAGTACGCGACGTTCTGGGCGCAGTTCGGTCGCGCGCTGAAGGAGGGGCTGCTCTCCGACGCCGACAACCGGGAGACGATCCTCGGGGTGTCGTCGTTCCTCACGACCCACGGGGACGAGCCCACCGGCCTGGCGGCCTACAAGTCCCGGATGCGTGAGGGCCAGGACGCGATCTACTACATGACCGGTGACTCGCGCACGGCGATCGAGTCCTCGCCGCACATGGAGGCGTTCCGCGAGAAGGGCTACGAGGTCCTGCTGCTCACCGACCCGGTCGACGAGGTGTGGGTGGACGCCGTCGACGGTTTCGACGGGACCCCGCTGCGTTCGATCGCCAAGGGTCAGGTCGACCTGCAGACCGACGAGGAGAAGGAGCAGGCCGCGCAGCGCAGCGCCGAGTTCGGCCCGCTCTGCGAGTGGATGGCGGGGGTGCTCGCCGACGACGTCAAGGAGGTGCGGCTCTCCACCCGGCTCACCACCTCGCCGGCCGTCCTGGTCGGCGACGAGTTCGACATGACCCCGACCCTGGAGAAGATGTACCGGGCGATGGGCCAGGAACCGCCGAAGGTGAAGCGGATCCTGGAGCTGAACCCGTCGCACCCGCTGGTCACCGGGCTGCGTGACGCGCAGGCAGCGGGTCGCGACGAGAGCGGCACGGCCGAGTTGCTGCACGGTATGGCCCTGCTCGCCGAGGGCGGTGACCTGCCCGACCCGTCGCGGTTCGTCGGGCTGCTCGCCGAGCGGCTGCAGCAGAATCTGTGACTCGAACCTGAACAACTGCACAAGTGTCGATATCGGCGGGAGTGCGGGCTAGCGTGTCCCGGTGCCCCGCTCCCGCCGGATCCCGGCCAGGTCGCTGCTCGCGGCGCTGGCGCTCGTGCCCGCCCTGCTCGCCGGTTGCGGAGCCGGGCCGGCCCCGGCCCCGGCGGTCGCTCCGCCCGCCGGGGCCATCCGCAACTGCGATGTCGACGTCCCGGTCGAGCGGCCGCAGCGGATCGTCGCGATGTTCCACAACGCCGTGGAGGCGGTGCTCGCGCTCGGTGCCGGCGACCGGTTGGTCGGTGCGGCCTACCTGGACAACTCGTTGCTCCCCGAGCTGGCGGGGGAGTTCCGGCCCGGGGCCGGCGGCCCCGTCTACTGGCCGGAGGAGTACCCCTCGCGCGAGGAGGTCCTGCGGATCGCGCCCGACCTGGTCGTCTCCGGTTTCACCGGGGCGTTCACCCGGGAGGGCCTCGGCACCCGCGCCGAGCTGGGCGGCACCGGGACGAACACCTTCCTGTTCAGCGCGTTCTGCCCGACCACCGACGGCGGCACGCAGGAGGCGCTCGCGTCGAACGACGTCTCGTTCGACGCGGTTGCGCGTGACCTCACCGACCTCGGGCGACTGCTCGGCGCGGATGCTCGCGCGGCCGAGCTGACCGGGCGGATGCACGCCACCCTCGACGACGTCGCCGGGCGGCTCGACGGGATCACCGAGCGGCCGCGGGTCGCGATGCTGAACGCTCCCGGTGGGCGTCCGGAGCTGCGCGTGTTCGGCACCGGCGACGTCGCGACGACGATCATCGAGGCGGCCGGCGGGGTCCAGGCCTTCCCCGGGATCGCGGGCCGGCAGCGGACGGTGAGCACCGAGGGCCTCATCGCGGCCCGCCCGGACGTCATCGTCGTACCGGCCTGCTGCGGGAGCGACGTCGGGCCGGAGTCGGCGGCGCCGCTGGTGCAGAAGCTGCGGGACGACCCGGCGCTCGCCACGGTGCCCGCGATCCGCGACGCGAGGATCGTCACCACGACGTTCGCCGAGGTCAGCCCCGGTATCCGGAACGCCGACGCGGTCCGCGCGCTGGCCGAAGCACTGCACCCGGACCGATTCACGGGCGGCTGAGGGGCGGAGAGGAGAAAGAGTGCATCCGCCCGGCGCCATTGCCGAGCGGACGCCGGTGACCGTAACCCGACACCTGTGGTCGAGTACAGCGGGTCAGTTCGATCGTTGCTGTTGCGCGACCCGGGTGGCCGGTCACCCGCCCGGCGGCAGCCGAGGATGACCGGGACGCAGACCGTCGAGCAACAGTGCGAGGTAGCGGCGACGGTCCTCACCGGTCGTCGCTCCGGTGCCCTCGGCGCCCTCGGCGACGGCGAGCGCCATCACCAGCAGCGCCGACAGGTCCCGGGCGGTCAGCTCGGGGCGCACGGCGCCGGCGTCACGGGCCCGGTCGAGCAACCGGTTCAGGGTCCGCCCGTAGCGCTGTACCGCTTCCACGTCGAAGGCGCCGGCCTCGCGGGCGAGCCGCAGGATCGTGCGCCGGGCGGCGATCGCCTCCACCGCGCGGCTCAGCGATCCGGACAGGTCGGCCCACGGGTCGTCGGTCGCGGTCGCGGCGGTGGGTTCGATCTCCTCGGCGAAGACGCCCTCCAGGACTGCCCGGACGAGCTGGTCGCGGGTCCGGAAGCGGCGGTAGAGGGTCGCGACCCCGACGCCGGCGCGGCGCGCGATCTCCTCGAGCGCCACGTCCGGGCCCTCGGCCTCGAACGCGGCCGCGGCGGCCTCGACGATCCGCCGGTGGTTGCGCGCCGCGTCGGCCCGCAACGGCCGGGCCGATCCGGTCCCGGTCGTGGTGGTCATCGGGGCACGGTAACGGGTCGCGGCTACCCACCGTGGCCAGGCGGTGCGGAGCGGCGGGCCGAGCCGGTCTGCGGAAGGATCGTGACGTGCGTGCCGAACTCCGCGTCCTGCCGACCGCCGATCTCGGGAAGGGCGGGAGGCGCGGGCTGCGCGGGTTGCTGGACGCCGCCTTCGGCGACTTCGACGACGCGTCCTGGGACCATGCGCTCGGCGGGGTGCACGTGCTGGCAGGGCCACCGGAGGCACCGGTCGGGCACGCCGCCGTCGTCCTGCGCCGGGTACTGCACGGCGGCGTCGCACTGCGTACCGGTTATGTCGAGGCGGTCGCCGTGCACCCGTCGTTGCAGGGGCGCGGACTGGGTGGCGAGCTGATGGACGTCGTCGAGGGGCTGGTCCGCGGGGGCTACCGGCTCGGGGCGCTCGGCGCGACCGAGCGGGCCGCCCCGCTGTACCGCAGGCGCGGCTGGCTGGAGTGGCGTGGGCCGCTCGCCGCGGTCACGCCGGGTGGTGTCGTCGACACCCCGGACGAGGTCGGCGGGGTGCACGTGCTCCCGGTGGACGCCCCGCTGGACCAGGCCGAGCCGCTGATCTGCGACTGGCGCGACGGCGAACTGTGGTGACCGCCCGGGCCGGGTGCCGCACCTCCGGAGTGACCGGGCCGGTTCACCTGGACGCCAGGTCGACGTCGCGTTCCGGTCATCCGGGGACGTTGGAGTTTGCTCCGTGCAACTGGCGGTACTCGATCTTGCAGGCACCACGATGGCCGACGACGGGTTGGTCCTCGCCGCGCTGCGCGCCGGCCTGCGTGCCGTCCGGGTCCGGGTGGACGGCCCGGGATACCCGGCGTTGGACCGCCAGGCCCGCTCGACGATGGACCGGTCCGCGATCACCGTCCTGGGTGAGCTGCTCGACGGTGACATGTATCGCGCCCGCCGCGCGCACGCCGCCTTCACCGAGTACCTGACCGTGGCCGCGGACGACGGCCGGGTGCGACCGGTCCCCGGTGCACCCGAGGCGCTCGACGCGTTGCGGGCGGCAGGCCTGAAGGTCGCCCTGACCTGCGGATTCGATCCCGCCCTGCGGGATCGGCTGGTGGTCGCGCTGGGTTTCGAGGCGCAGGTCGATCTGTTGCTGTCACCGGCCGACGTCGACGGGCGGGGCTTGCCGGAACCCGACCTGCTGCACGCCGCCGCACGCCGGGCCGGGACCGAGACGTCCCGGACCGCGGTGGCCGGGGACGCGACCGCGGACATCGACGCCGCGGTCCGGGCCGGCGCCGGACTGGTGATCGGCGTCCGCGGAGGCGCGCACGGGGAGCCCCGGCTGCGGGCAGCGGGAGCGGACGCCGTCATCGATTCGGTGGCCGAGCTCCCGCCGCTGCTCGGCCTGCCCAGCTGAGCTCGTCCGGTCCGCGCAGCAGCTACCCCTGCCGGGCCGTCCGCGGGGGCGGAACCGCCTCAGACCACCGGGGTGATCGAACGCAACGCCTCCGAGGAGCGTACGGCGGCGGTCAGGTCGGCCAACGCGCGTCCGTGCGCCGCGGCGAGCTCCGCCGACTCGTCGGTGAGGGTGTTGCGGTCGAGGTAACCGGAGTGGTCCAGGTACAGGCCGGGGGAGAGCACCTGCACGGCGAAGAACCCGGCCAGCACGGACCGGAGCCCGTCGACGGCGAGGAAGTGGTGCCCGCTCGCACCGGTCAGCACGACGGCGGCCGCCTTGCCCTGCAGCGGCGCGGTCTTCTCGCCCCACTTCCCGCGTTCGGTCGCCTCCAGCAGCGCCTTCAGCGACGCCGTGTGACCGGCCCGGTAGACCGGGCTGCCGAACACCACCGCGTCGGCCTCGGCGATCGCCGCGGTGACGTCGGCGAACGAGGTCTGCGACAGCTCCAGCAGCCGGGTGGTGTCACCCGCCTTCTCCGCTCCGGCGAGGATCCCGGCCACCGCGGCGGCGGTGCGCCCACCCGGCTCCGGACCTGCGACGACACCGACGATGCTGCTGCTCACGAGGACTCCCGTGGGGTGAGGTGGTAGCCGCCGCGGAAGTACAGCAGCGGCAGTCGTTGCGGGTCGGCACCCAGTGCCTCGACCCGGGCGGCGACGATCGTGTGGTCGCCGCCGTCGTACTCGTTCCAGAGGGTGCAGTCGATCCAGGCGCCGACCCCCTCCAGCACCGGCGCGCCGGACGGCGCCGGCGTCCAGCTGACCCCCGCGAACTTGTCCGTCCCGGACCGGGCGAACCCGGCGCTGTGGTGCTCGTGGTCGGCGGCCAGCACGTTGACGCAGAACCGGCCCACCGCCCGGATCCGCGGCCAGGTCGTGGATCCGCGGGACGGGGAGAAGCTGACCAGCGGCGGGTCCAGCGACAGCGACGAGAACGACTGGCAGGTGAAGCCGAGCGGGCCGTCCGGTCCCTGTGCCGTGACGACGACGACCCCCGACGCGAACGCGCCGAGGGTGGCGCGCATCGCCTCCGGGGTGACCGGGCCGGGAACGGACGACGCGGGGGTCGTGGATCCGGGCATGCCCCGACCCTAGGCAACCGGCGCGCGGGCGGCCAACGATCACCGACGCGGCGTCCCACACAGTGCGACGCCCGTGCACACGACGACGGCCGTGCGGAGCGGGTGCTCCGCACGGCCGTCGTGGACGAGCGTGGCCTGCCGGGGCGGGGAGGGCCCGGCCCGGGCTCAGCTGGCGTAGGCGCGCAGCTTGTCGGCGCGCTCGCCGACCCGCAGCTTCGCCATGACCTCGCGCTCGATCTGGCGTACCCGCTCCCGGGAGAGCTTGAAGGCGCGGCCGATCTGGTCGAGCGTGTGCGGCTGTCCGTCGTCGAGACCGAACCGCATCCGGATGACCTTCTGCTCGCGGTCCTCCAGGGTGGCGAGCACCCGGCGGAGGTCGTCGTGCAGCAGGCTGGAGATCACGGTGTTCTCGGCGTCGGTGGCCTCGGCGTCCTCGATGAAGTCCCCGAGCGGGGCCTCCTCCTCGGAGCCGACCGGCATGTCCAGGCTCACCGGGTCGCGTGCGTGGTCGAGCAGGTCCGCGATCTTGTGCTCCGGGATCCCGGACTCCTCGGCCAGCTCGGCCTCGCTGGGCTCGCGGCCCTGCCGCTGATGCATGTCCCGCTTGATCCGGGCCAGCTTGTTGACCTGTTCCACCAGGTGCACGGGCAGCCGGATGGTGCGGGCCTGGTCGGCCATCCCACGGGTGATCGCCTGCCGGATCCACCAGGTGGCGTAGGTGGAGAACTTGAAGCCCTTGGTGTAGTCGAACTTCTCGACCGCGCGGATCAGCCCCAGGTTGCCCTCCTGGATGAGGTCCAGCAGTGGCATCCCGCGCCCGGTGTAGCGCTTGGCCAGGCTGACCACCAGGCGGAGGTTGGCCTCCAGCAGGTGGTTCTTCGCCCGCAGCCCGTCGCGCACGATCTCGCGCAGGTCGCGTCGGTACTGCGGGTCGAGCTCGTCGAGCGTGCCCTCGGCGGCGGCGGTGTCCAACCGGTGCTGGGCGAACACGCCGGCCTCGATCCGCCGTGCGAGTTCGACCTCCTCCGCCGCGGTGAGCAGCGCGGTCTTGCCGATGCCGTTGAGGTACACGCGGACCAGGTCGGCGGCCGGGCTCTGGGCGTCCAGATCCTCCGCCACGGCGGCCGCCGCACCGGGTACGGTGGTCGTGAGAACGGTGTCGCGGTCCGACCCGGCCGACCGGGAGCGGCGCGAAGCCGGGGCCCTCCGTGCAGCCGTGGTCGCGCTGCCGGAAGCCTCCGTCGTGCGGCGGGGCCCGGGGACTGCCGGGTTCTCGGCAGTCGGCACGGCCGGAGCGGTCGTGGTCGCCGTCATGTGCATTCCTCCCCTGCTCGGGCGCGACGAGGGACGGTGGGTACTCGTCGCATCGCCCTACACGGGGTCCAACGCAGCGTTGCGGCGGATCGTTCCCGCGACGGGGCCCCGGCGAGCCGGAAATCGCCGCCGGGGCCCGTGTCATCGGTCACATGAGGTTGCGGTTCTCTCAGGGTCCTCTTAGAGAGCCGTCAGGGTGCGGGGACCCGCGGGGTGTCGCGCGGATCGGCGACCGCCCGGACGCTGCTGCGCCGGCGCGAGGCCTTGCCGCTGCCGGAGGTGCTCGTCCTGGGCACCGAGTGGGTGTAGACGGTCTCCATCAGCACCGGCCAGTCGTGACGCAGCGCGTCGCGCCCCATGAACAGGCCCAGGTGGCCCGCGGTGGCCGTGCGGTAGGTGATGTCCTCGGCCGGGGTGGACACCTTCTCCGCCGCCGCGAACAGCTGGGGTGCGGGCGTGATGTGGTCGGTGGATCCGGCGAGCATGAGCAGCGGGCAGTCGATGGCGGCCATGTCCACCGGTCGTCCGTCGACCGTCAGCGTCCCCGTGACGAGCCGGTTCTTCCAGAACAGGTTCTCCACCAGCCAGAGGTAGAACGCACCGGGGATGTCCTGGGTGTACTTGAACCAGTCCTCGAAGACCCGGTACCGCTCGACGTGCGTGGCGTCGTCGATGTTCTCCAGCAGCTGCAGCTGACGGGAGACCTCCGACTGGGGCTGGATCGAGATGAAGTTCGACAGCACGGCCGAACCGGGCATGTTGCCGCCGCCCGCGGCGACCAGGGCCTTGTAGGGGGCCATGCCCATCGTCCCGGCCATCAGCTTGGTGGAGGCCGCGATCACCGACTCGCCCGCATGGAAGTCGATCGGCGCACCGGCCAGGGTGAGGGTGTTGACCCGGTCCGGGTGCAGGGCCGCGTAGATGGTGGCCAGCCAGCCGCCCTGGCAGTCGCCGACCAGGTTGGCCCGGCCGCCCATCCGGCGGATCGAGCGGTCGATCACCTCCAGGTAGTCGGTGATGGTGACCTTCCGGGTGGCCGTGGTCGCCGGCCGCCAGTCCAGTGCGTAGAGCCGGGTCAGCCCGGCCGCGCGGATCATCGCCAGCTGGCTCTGCTGGGGCGAGTAGTCGACGACGGTCGAGGAGTGCCCGGCCTGGGGCGGCAGCACCAGGGTCGGGACGACGGCGTCGTCGCGGTGCTGCGCCTCGGTGAAGTCGCGCAGCAGGGCGAACGGCGTCGCCAGGGCGATCTCGTTCGGCAGATGCCACTGCGGCTCGCGCCGGTCGGCCATCGTGGCGAGCCAGAGCAGCGAGCGGCGGGCCGCGTCACCGGGCTTGGCGATCCGCTGGACCGCGTCGATCCAGTAGGCGCCGGTGGCGCGCCCGACCTCGGTCGCGACCTTGGTGAGGTTGCGTGCGTTGTAGGAGAACAGGAAGCGCAGCGGGTCGATGCCTCCGCCCTGCTCGGCGGCGGCCTCCGCGGCCGACTCGGGGAGCGCGCGCGGGCGACGCTCCTCGGTGGGGGAGCTCGCGTGCGAGGTCGCTGTGCTCATGGGCCTCTCCCATCAACTGTGATGACCGGGGCTCACCGGTTACCGAACGGTAGAACGCGTTCGGTATGTCAAGCAAGCGCTGAGCTACTCCGGAGTAGTGCTTGCTCCATCAAGCGCAGGTGAGGGGGGTCTCATCGTGACCCGGCACGCCCGGTGGTGCCTACCCGTGAGTACCCCGCCACCATGGGGAGTCCCTTCGCGCCACCCCCTTTCGGGGCGCGTGAGATGCACGGACACACACCCGGCTCTGCAGGAGTGAGGCGAACAGTGACGACGCAGCCCGTAGCCACGCCCGAGTCCGAGCCCGGCGCCATCCCGACGGATCAGGCCGGTCACGCTGCGGAGGTGCTCCGCCGACAGGCCGCCGGCCTGGTGCGTGACCTGCGCGAGCTGGCCGATCCGGAGGGGCTCGTCGCGAAGGTCGATCCGGTGGGCTTCGGCGGCGCGCTCGGCGAGGCGGCCAAGTCGCTCGCCGCCAGCCCGGGCGCGGTCCTGCGGACCGGCCTCGGTTTCGGTGTCGACTCGGTCCGGGCGGCGGCCGCCGCCGCGTCCCGCGCGGTCGGCGGCACCACCACGGGCCCGGCCTCGCTGCCCGAGCGGGACAAGAGGTACGCCGACCCGGCCTGGGAGGGCAACGCCTGGTACTACTTCGCCCGGCAGGAGCACGCGCTGCTGGCCGACCGGCTCACCGAGCTGTCGCAGGCGGCCCAGGTCTCGCCGGTCGCGCGCCGCAAGCTGGACTGGCTCGTCGGGCAGGCGATCGAGGCGCTCGCCCCGCCGAACTCGATCGTCACCAACCCGGCCTGGCCCAAGAAGATCATCGACACCGGCGGCCTGAACGTGGTGCGCGGTGCCCGGAACCTGCTGCGCGACGCCGTCCAGAACCGGGGGATGCCGCGCCAGGTCACCCCGGGCCAGTACGTGGTGGGCAAGGATCTCGCGGTCACTCCCGGCCAGGTGGTCTACCGGAACCGGCTGATCGAGCTGATCCAGTACGAGCCGCAGACGGCGAAGGTGCACGAGATCCCGCTGTTGATGAGCCCGCCGTGGATCAACAAGTACTACATCATGGATCTCGCCCCGGGTAAGTCGCTGGTCGAGTGGGCTGTGCGGCACGGGCACACCGTCTTCATGATCAGTTACCGGAACCCGGACTCGGCGCTCGCCGACGTCACGATGAGCGACTACCTGCTGGAGGGGCCGGTCGCCGCGATCGACGTGGTCCGGGAGATCACCGGCCAGGACCGGGTGAACGTGGCCGGGTTGTGCCTGGGCGGAGCCCTCTCGGCGGCGGCGACGGCCTGGCTGGAGGCCAAGGGCAGGCAGTCGGTCAACTCGCTGACCCTGATGAACACGCTGCTCGACTACACCGGCCCCGGCCAGCTGGGCGTGTTCACCGACGAGAAGACGGTGAACCGGCTCGAGCGCAGCATGCGCAAGGACGGCTACCTGCCCGCCTCGAGCATGAAAACCACCTTCGACCTGTTGCGCGCCACCGACCTGGTGTGGAACTACGTGGTGAACGACTGGATGCTGGGTGAGGACCCCAAGCCGTTCGACATGCTGAGCTGGAACTCCGACTCCACCCGGATGCCGGCTGCGATGCAGACCGAGTACCTGCGCACGCTCTACCTGGAGAACCGGTTCGCCGAGGGCAAGCTGGAGCTGGCGGGGGAGCGGCTCGACGTCGCCGACGTCCGGCCGGACAGCTACGTGATCTGTGCGGAGTCCGACCACATCGCGCCCTGGCGGTCGGTCTACACCGGAGCGGCGAAGATCGGCGGCACGGTCCGGTTCGTGCTGTCGAACTCCGGGCACATCGCCGGCGTGGTGAACCCGCCGTCGCCGAAGTCGCGGCACTGGTTCGGCGAGTCCGACGATCTCCCCGCGTCGCCCGACGAGTGGCGTGACGACGCGGGCGAGCGGAAGGCCTCCTGGTGGGAGGACTGGACGCCGTGGATCGCCGAGCACGCGGGCAAGGAGGTCGCGGCGCCGAAGCGGATCGGCAGCGACACCTATCCGCCGCTCGAGCCCGCACCGGGCAGGTACGTGCTGAAGGGCTGAGCCGGCGCACCGTCGCCGGTGCCGGCGGGTGCGCGACGGACGTGCAGCGGGGACAATGCGCGGCCATGGACCGCGTACGTTTCCCGTCCGCGCGTCGGCGCCCGCCGCGCGGACCGATCCAGTCCGGTGCGCGCCGGTGAGTCGCGGGCAGCGGGGGGCCGGGCCCGGAGCCGACGGCGGTCACCGCAACGGCGGTGGCAGGCCCGCCGGCGCGGGCCGGGCCAGGGGTGCTCCCGGTGATGAGCCCGGTGAGCGCCGCGGCGGCAACGGTCGCCGCCGGGGCGGGGCCGACGGTGCCGCCGCGGCGTCGGCCGCCGAGGGGTTCCGTGACGCCGGAGCACGAGCGGCAGAGGACGCCTGGAGCGCACAGGTGAACGCACTCGGTGGCTTCATCCGGGCACAGCGCCAGATGGCGAAGCTCTCGCTGCGCGAGATGGCAGCGATGACGAAGGTGTCGAACGCCTATCTGAGCCAGGTCGAGCGCGGTCTGCATCAGCCGTCGCTGAAGGTGCTGCGGTCCATCGCGGACGCGCTGCACCTCAACACCGACCAGATGCTCAGCCGGGCCGGTTGGACGGTCCGGGAGCAGGGCGAGGCGGAGTCCGAGCAGGCGCCGCCGGTCGCCGACGAGGTTCCCGGGGTCGAGGCGGCGATCGCGGTCGACCCGCGATTGACCGACGAGCAGCGGGCGGCGTTGCTCGGGGTCTACCGGAGCTTCGTGGAGCGCGGACGGGACTGACCGTGCTTGACATACTTAACGCTGGTGCGTAGTTTCCTTGGCGTGGCGGAGTGCGGAACCGCGCCCCGTGCCCCAGGAGCAGACCTCCACGAGAGGAGTTCGCCATGAGCGCACCCACCGACCAGTTCGTCGACTTCGCCAAGCGCGGTCAGGATCTCGTCACCGAGTCCGTCCGCAGCTGGAGCGACACCGTGCAGGGGCTCGCCGAGCAGTTCACCGGTGGCAACCGCCCGCAGCTGCCCGACGCGGGCGCCGCCGTCGACCGGGTCTTCGACTTCTACGAGCAGGTGCTGGGCCACCAGCGCGAGCTCGCCCGCACCGTGGTCGGCGCGGGCACCTCGGTCGTCGACCAGCTCACCGAGCAGGCGTCCCGGGCCGCCGAGGTCGTGACCGAGCACGCCGCGGCGGGCACCGAGAAGGTCGCCGCCGGAGCCGAGAGCGTCGCCGACACGGCCCAGAAGACGACTCGTACCTCGCGTCCGTCCGCGAAGTAGCACGTCCGGCACCCTCCACGGGCCCCCGTCCAGGCGGACGGGGGCCCGTGGTCGTGTCCGATGTGACCGGGCGCGCAGTCCTCCGGTCCTGTCCCTTCCGGCCGGACGCCGGTAGACCTGGCCGCATGAGCACATCCGCAGGTCCCCGCCGGATCGCGATCGCCTGCCAGGGCGGAGGCAGCCACACCGCTTTCACCGCGGGCGTCCTGGCCCGGATGCTGCGCACCGGTGCCTTCGACGGTGCCGAGATCGTCGGCCTGTCCGGCACGTCGGGTGGCGCGATCTGCGCGCTGCTCGCCTGGGACCGGCTGCGCCGCGGTGACGGCCCGGAGCACCGCGCCGCCGCCGCGGACGCACTGGAGGCGTTCTGGGCGGACAACGCCGCGCGCGGCCCGCTCGCCCGCCTGCAGAACGCGGGAATGGTGTGGGCGGGTGCGCTGCAGGGGCTCGGGCTGCTCCCGGCGAGCACGCCGTACGCGATCCCGCGCCCGATCGACGGCACCCGCCAGTTCCTGGAGCTGCTGGGCAGGCACGTGGACTTCGACGCGATCGGGGCCGATCCCGGCGGCCGGGAGCCGCTGCTGCTGCTCGGCGCCGTCGACGTGCTCGACGGCCGGTTCCGGGCGTTCTCCAGCCGCACCGACACGATCACCGGGAAGACGGTGCTCGCGTCCGCGGCGATCCCGAACCTGTTCCGCGCCGTGCACGTCGACGGCGGCACCTACTGGGACGGCCTGTTCTCGCAGAACCCGCCGGTGCGCGACCTGCTCGGCACCGACCCGGACGAGCTCTGGGTCATCCAGATCAACCCGTCCCGGATCGGCTCGGAGCCCCGGACGCTCGTCGAGATCTCGGATCGACGCAACGCGCTGGCCGGCAACCTGTCGCTGAACCAGGAGCTCGGCTTCATCGAGACGATCGACCGGCTGCTCGCCGAGGGCGAGTTGCGGCCCGGGGCGGGATACCGGCACGTCACCGTCCGGATCCTGGAGATGCCGGCCTCGGTGATCGCCTCGCGCATCCTCGGGTCGGCGTCGAAGCTGAACCGGGACGTGGCGTTCCTGGACCGGTTGCAGCAGCGGGGGGCCGCGCAGGCCGATCTCTTCCTCGGCGCGCTGGCGTTCGAACACGCCGTACGGGAGCAGGACGCGGCGGGCTTCGCGGCGGCGATCGCCCCGGGCGCGCTGCTCTGGTCCACCGCGCCGTTCCGCGAGCGCCCGTCGGGTGGGACCCCGCTGGCCGACGCGGCGGGGGAGATCCTCGCCGCCGAGTTCGCCATTGACCTCACCCGCAAACAGGTCGCCCGGGACGACGCGGAGTGGGCGGTCCGGATCACCACGCCGGACGGCGAACGGGCCGAGGGGCTGGCCCGGGCCACACTCGACAGCCAGGGGCGGGTCAGCGCCCTGCGGCTGGGCCCCGCGGACTAGGCGCCCGGGCGGAACCGGATCGTCAGAACGGGATCAGCGGCACCACGACGAGTCGCAGCACCAGCACCACCAGGAACACGATGAGCACGGACAGGTCGAGCCCGACGGCCCCGATCCGCACCGTGCTCAGCCGGCGGCGGATCGGCGCCACGACGGGCTCGGTCGCGCCGTGGGTGATCCGGCGCGCGGTGTCCAGGACGGCGCCGCCGCGCCCGGAGCCCAGGACGTCGATCCAGTCGACGATCACCCGCGCGATGAGCACGAACTGGAACAGCAGCAGCACGACGCCGAGCAGATAGCCGATCATGTCTCCATCGTCCCTTTCCGACCTGAGAGCGTGGTGAGAGGGGCCTGCGGATCCACTGACCGGTTGGCGACGGTCCTTGGCCACCCCGCACGGCGGGGCCGAGCGCTCACACCTCGACCAGCACCGTGAACGGCCCGTCGTTGACCGACTCGACGGCCATGTCCGCGCCGAACTCGCCGGTCTGCACCGTCGCGCCGCGCTCGCGCAGCGCGGCCACCACGGCGTCCACGACCGGGGCGGCGTCCTCCGGCCGGGCCGCCGCCGACCACGACGGCCTGCGTCCCTTGCGGGTGTCCCCGTAGAGCGTGAACTGGCTGATGACCAGCAGCGGCGCACCGCTGCTCGCGCACGACGCCTCGGTCCCGTCGTCGGCGCGCAGCACCCGCAGCTCGTGCAGCTTGCGGGCCATCGTCGCGGGGGAGGTGGCGTCCCCGACGTCGTCGCGGTGCACACCGAGCAGCACCAGCAGGCCGGGCCCGATCCGCCCGGTGACGCGCAGCGGGTTGCCCTCGGCGTTGCGGACCGTCACCGATGCCCGACGCACCCGGGCGGCGACCGCCCTCATCCGACCGGCCCGGCCGGGTCGGTGGCGGCCGCCCGCGGCGCGACCGGATGCGGCCAGCCGTCCACCGGCAGCAGCAGCCCGTGCCGGACGAACTCGCGCACCGCGGGCAGAGTCGCCGTGACCAGCGCGTCGGTGGGCAGGTCATGCGCGTAGGACAGCAGCGCGATCAGCTCGGAGAGCGGCAGATGCCCGCGGCACCCGGCGAGCAGCGCGGCGGCGGGGCCGTCGACCTGGTGCTCCCAACCCGGGCCGCCCCAGCGGCGCACGGTCGTCGAGAGCTCGGCCCAGCCGCCGTCCGGGTCCACCGACGAGGCACTCTCCAGCACCGTCTCCGGGGCGATCAGCAGCGTCGCACCGAGCAGGTCGGTGTCCCGGTGGTGGGCGCGCAGCCACTCGACCCGGTCCAGCCAGCCGGTCATCTCCCGGCCCAGACCCTCGCCGAGCTCACCGGGCAGGTCCTCGACGACGACGGTGGGTGCGGCGTCGGTGCGCCGCACCAGCAGGAAGCCGAACCCGACGCCTTCGACGCGTTCGGCGTCGAGCCAGTCCAGCCAGGCGTCCGCCTGCCGGCGCGCGGCGGGCGAGGACGGGACCAGGCCGGCGTCGCGCTGCCAGGTGCCGACGTGCATCGCCGGGTCGACGACCTCGCGCTGCAGCACCCACGCGTCGACCCCGGCGGGCAGCCAGGACCGCACCCGGTCCGGCCAGTCCTCGCCCCGCACGTGCAGCCAGGAACCCAGCAGCTGGGCGATCCCGCCCGGGTTGAGGCGGTCGGCGATCCCGCCGAGCAGCGCGGCCAGCGCGGCGTCCCCGGCCAGCCCGGAGTCCCGGTAGACGTAGTCGACCCGCTCGGGACCGGGTACGAACGGCGGGTTGGACACGATCTGGTCGAACCGCTCGCCCTCGACCGGGTCGAACCACGCCCCCTCCCGCAGGTCCACGTCGACGCCGGACAGCCCGCAGGACAGCCGGGCCAGCGCCAACGCGCGCGGCAGCACGTCGGTGGCGACGACGTTCACCGCGTGCCGGGACCCGTGCAACGCCTGCACCCCGCAGCCGGTGCCCAGGTCGAGCAGGGAGCCGACCGGGCGGCGCACGGTGGCGGCGGCCAGCGACAGCGACGCCCCGCCCACCCCGGTCACGTGCGCGCGGTCCTGCCGGTTGGCCGGGCTGTCGAGATCCGACACGACCCACCAGTCCGCACCCGGCTCGCCGTCGTCACCCGGTCCCTCCCCGTACGGGCGGATGTCGAGCGCCGCGCGGATGCCGTCCGGGGTCCGCCGCAGGATGCGTCCCGCCAGCAACGGGTCGAGATCACCGAGCGCGGCCGTCACCGCCGGTTCGGGCTCGGTGTCCTCCAGCAGGAACAGCCGGACCAGCGTGCCGAGCTCGCCGCCACCGCGGCTGGCCCGCGCGGCCGGTGCGGGCTCGCCGCGGGTGAGCGCGTCGTGCGCGGAGCGGCCCAGCAGGGCCCGGACGCCGTCCGGGGTGTAGCCGGCGTCGAGCAGGCAACCGCGCACTCGCTCGGTCTGCGCCGTGTCGAGGCCGGGTTCGGAAGCAGGGAGCACACCCCCATTCTCCCGTGCCATCCTTTCCGGCATGACCGGCATCTGCATCGCTCAGGAACCCGAGGCCGACGCGCTGCTGGAGCGCGAGCCGCTGGCGCTGCTGATCGGCATGCTGCTCGACCAGCAGATCCAGATGGAGGTGGCGTTCCGCGGGCCGTTGAAGCTGCACGAGCGGCTCGGCGGGCTCGACGTCCGGGTCATCGCCGACCACGACCCGGCCGAGTTCGCCGCGTTGGCCACGACCCCGCCGGCGATCCACCGTTACGGCGGTTCGATGGCCCGGCGGGTGCAGGAGATGTGCCGGGCGGTCGTCGAGGACTGGGACGGCGACCCGGAGGCGATCTGGACCCGTGGTGACCCGGACGGCCGGGAGGTGCTGCGCCGGCTGAAGGCGCTCCCCGGTTACGGCGAGCAGAAGGCGAAGATCTTCCTGGCGCTGCTCGGCAAGCAGTACGGCGTGACCCCGCAGGGCTGGCAGGAGGCCGCCGGGGACTACGGCCGTCCCGGGACCCGGCTCTCGGCCGCCGACGTCGTCGACGCGCAGACGCTGACCGAGGTGCGCGACACCAAGAAGGCGCTCAAGGCGGCGGCGCGCGAGAAGAAGGCCGCCGCGGCGGGGGGCTAGCATCGATGGCGTGCACAAGGTTCCGGAGGCACTCAGCGGCGCTCGTGTGATCGACCCGGACCAGGTCTGCGACGCCGTCGCGGTGCTGTCCGACGGCGACAAGGTCGCCGAGGCGGCCACCGTCCTGGACGTTCTCGGCGAGGTCAACCGGCTGTCCATACTGCTCGCGCTGCAGCACGCCGGCGACCTCTGCGTCTCCGACCTGGCGGTCGCCGTCGGGATGAGCGACTCGGCGGTGTCGCACGCGCTGCGGCTGCTCCGCGCGCACGGCATGGTCACCGCGCACCGGCACGGCAGACTGGTCCGTTACCGGCTGGCCGACGGGCTGCCGCGCAGGCTGCTGGAGGTGGTGTCCGCGGTGGCGGTCTCACCAGGGCGGTTGCACGCGCACGGCGGCACCGACGCCGAGTCCGAGCGGTCGGAGACCGCATGACCCCGGCCCTCGTGGAGCAGGTGCGCCCGCCGGTCCCCGAGGACAAGCTCGATCTGGAGATCGATCGGCTGCTGGACGCGCTGGACGCCGTGCACCGGGACGGCTGGTATCCCGAGCTCGAGGTCGTGCGGCCGTGGTCGGCGCACAACCCCCGGATCTCCGGTGAGTTCGCCCGGCCCAGCGCGATCCGCCGCTATCTGCACCGGGAGCTGCGCGGGCTGGTCGCCGCCGGTGCCACCGTCACCGCGCGGGCGGCGCGGCCCGCCCGCGCCTTCACCGATCCGGAGTTCTTCGCCGCGCTCGACGAGGACCGCTTCGACCTGCGGGTGAAGAAGCTCTTCCTGTTCGGGCCGGAACGGATGGCGCTGTCGCTGGACCGGCTCTCGCACTACACCGGGACGCCGGCCGAGTCGTTCCAACGCCACGTGCTGTTCACCAACTACGCGATGCACGTCGAGTCGTTCCTGGAGCGCTTCCCGGGCGCCGAACGCCCCGAGCGCGACGGCGTCCAGATGCCCGCCTATCACCATCCCCGTCCCGACGGGGACGGCGTCTCCCTGGTCAACATCGGGGTCGGCCCGGCCAACGCGAAGACGATCACCGACCATCTCGCCGTCCTCCGGCCGGACACGATGATCATGATCGGGCACTGCGGCGGACTGCGGAACCGGCAGGAGCTGGGCGACTTCGTGCTGGCGACGGCCTATCAGCGAGCCGATCACGTGCTCGACGAGGTGCTACCCGCCGATGTCCCGGTCATTCCCAGCCTGCGGCTCAACGGATACCTGATGGACGCCCTCGAACGCGCCGGCACCACGTACCGGCCCGGGGTGGTCCACACCACCGACAACCGGAACTGGGAGTTCAACCAGGCCGCGACGCTGCACCGGATGCGTCTCGCCAGGGCGGTCGCGGTGGACATGGAGTCGGCCACGATCGCGGCGAACGGGTTCCGCTACCGGATCCCGAACGCCACCCTGCTGTGCGTCTCGGACAAGCCGCTGCACGCCGAACCCAAGCTCGCCGGGGGCGCCAGGGCGTTCTACGAGGCCAGCAAGCGCAAGCATCTGGGCATCGCGCTCGACGCCGTCGAGCGGGTCCGCACCGAGCACCCGGACGGGCTGCCCGGCTCCGAGGTGCGCTCCGTCGACGAGCCGCTGCTGGGCAACGGGCCGGACGGCGCCTGACCGCCACAGGTGTCACCATGTAACGGGAGGTGGTCACGTGAGCGACCAGCGACGCGAGGACCCCGTGCTCATCACGGACGCGCAGATGTCGTACGACGAGGAGCTGGCGGTCCGCAAGCGGCGCTACAAGTGGACGATGGGCCTCCGGTTCCCCTGCATCATCCTGGCCGGGTTCTTCTACCAGATCCCCTGGCTGGCGGTGACCCTGCTGGTGGTCTCGGTCCCGCTGCCGTGGATCGCGGTGCTCATCGCGAACGATCGGCTGCCCCGCAAGGTGGAGAAGCCCAACCGGTACCGGCCCGAGCGCCGGGCCATCGAGGAGCGGCCGCACCCGGTCGTCGAGAGCGCTGACGGGGACGACGACGCGGGGCACCGCGGGCCGACCGGCTGACCGCGCCGGTGGTGCATCATGTGCGCATGACCACGACGACTCTTCCCGAGGTCGACACCCGGCCGGAGGGCACCGAGACCACCGGCGACGACACGCCGGACATGTTCCACTACGTCCAGAAGTCCAAGATCACCGAGAGTGCGGTGCTGGGCAACATGGTGGTGGCGCTGTGCGGCGAGACCTTCCCGGTCACCAAGTCGCCGAAGCCCGGCTCGCCGGTCTGCCCGGACTGCAAGAAGATCTTCGAGGGCCTGCCCAAGGGTGGCGACGACTCCTGATCCGGCTCACCCGCGGGCGAGCACCAGCCGCCGCGCGGGTGATGACGGATCGCCGGGCGCCGACGGCAGCCGCGCCTCGGTGACCAGCTCCTCCGACCGGTAGAGCTGCAACGCGGCCGTGTTCGCCGGGTGCACCTGCAGCCACAGCCTGCCGGCCGCCAGCCAGTCCGGCCGCACCCAGGCCGGGTCGTGCCCGAGCCCGTCCGGCGGGTGCGGTACGGCGGCGAGTGCCAGCGCCGTCCGGAGCAGGGCGCGGCCCAGGCCGCGGCCGCGCCGGTCGGCTGCGACGACCAGCCGGTGCAGCTCGACGCCCGGTTCGGGCCCTCGCGGCGCGGCCAGCACGAGGTAGCCGGCCGGCCCGTGGGCGTCGTCGAGGACCAGATGGGCCTTGCCGGGGTCCGTGGCGACGGTGTGGTGCCAGCGCGGCCCGGACGCCCCGAGGACCTCGACGAGTCCCGCGTCCATCCGGGCGAGCGCGGTCGCGTCGGCCGGTGCGACGCACGCTCGCAGTACCGCTCGCACCTGCACCCTCCCGCTCCCGGGCCCACGGTGGGCCCGGGAACCAGGATGGCCGATCCTCAGCGGGGGAGTGCCGACACGGCGTCGCGGACCGCGGTCTGCCACTGCTCCTCGGACGGCGCCCGGCCGGCCACGGCGATCGTGACGAGGTAGCGCCCGGCACCGATCTGCACCGTCGGCCCGGCCACCGTCTCCAGCAGCGCCGCGACGACCCCCTCGCCGGTCGTGGTGATCGGACGCGCACCGCCTGCGGCGCGGACGTGGTCGGCCGGGGTGCCGCGGTTGGTGGTGTAGACGTTCACCGCGGCGGTCGACGAACCCCCGACGGCGAAGCAGGCCCGGGTCCGTGCACCGTCGGGCCGGGCCACCTCGGCGTTGGTGGCCGGTGCGGCGGGCTCGGCGCCGAGCAGTCCGGTGAGCGCGTCGGTGCCGAGCAGGCACTCGTCCGCCAGCACGTCGGCGGTCAGCGGGGCCGTGCCGCTCGCCGCGGGGTTGCCGCGGGGGGCGAGGCCGGGCCGCGCGCGGGTGCCGGTGGTGTTCTCGGTGCTGCGGACCGGGACGGGTGGCACCGTCCTGGTCGTGACGTCGGTGCCGGTCGGGTCCGGGCTCGGGCCGGTGGGTGCGTCGGGCTCCGGCGCGGTGGGTTCCGGGAGCCGGTCGGCCGGCCCGGTGAACGAGGTCGGCGGGCCCGTCGGCGCCGCGGGCGCCCCGGTGACCGGCCCGGCAGGGCCTGCGCCGGCCGGCCACGGGGTGCCGGGCACGGTCGTGGCGCATCCCGCGACCAGGTACAGCACCGCGACCAGCGTGATCACCGTGGGCGCAGTGATCGCCCTCGGCGCCGTGGACGCCGTGGACGCCGTGGACGCAGCGGGCGCCGGGGGGCCCGGGTGCGCCGCGGACGGCGTGCGGACCGCCCCGGCCCGGACCCGGCCGCCCGCGATGGCCCGCCGTCGCTGCACCGTCTGCTCCGTCCGCATCGGCGGGAGGCTAGGGTTCGCCCGGTCGGTGCGCGGCCGTTCCGGCTCCGCGATCACGATCGCGAATCAGATTGCATGAACTCTCGCCGGACTGCATAATCATTCACCGTGGTACGCATCGCAGTGGCAGGAGCCAGTGGATACGCCGGGGGTGAGCTCCTCCGGCTGCTCCTCGCACATCCGGACGTGGAGATCGGCACGTTGACGGCGGGAGACAACGCCGGCAGCCGACTCGGCGAGCACCAGCCGCACCTGGCCCCGCTCGCCGACCGCGTCCTCGCCGAGACCACCGCGGAGAACCTCGCCGGCCACGACGCGGTGTTCCTCGCGCTCCCGCACGGCCGGTCGGCCGAGCTCGCGGCGCAGCTGGGCGGCGACACGCTGGTGATCGACTGCGGGGCCGACCACCGGCTGACCGATCCGGCGGCCTGGGACCGCTGGTACGGCGGTGAGCACGCCGGGCACTGGCCCTACGGGCTGCCCGAGCTCCCCGGCGCGCGGGAGCGGCTGGTCGGTGCGCACCGGGTCGCCGTGCCCGGCTGCTACCCGACCGGGATCAGCCTCGCGCTGTTCCCGGCGCTGGTCGCGGGCCTCGTCGAGCCGGACGTGGTGATCACCGCGGTCACCGGCACCTCCGGAGCGGGGAAGTCGCTCAAGCCGCACCTGCTGGGCGCCGAGGTGATGGGCTCGCTGTCCGCGTACGGGGTCGGCGGCGTGCACCGGCACACCCCGGAGATCGCGCAGAACCTCTCCGCAGCGCTCGGGGCGCCGGTCTCGGTGAGCTTCACCCCGGTGCTGGCGCCGCTGCCGCGCGGCATCCTGGCGTCCTGCTCGGCGCCGCTCACCGATCCGGCGACCGACACCGCGACGGTCCGGAAGGCCTACGAGAAGGCCTACGCCGGTGAGCCGTTCGTGCGCCTCCTCGGCGAGGGGCAGTGGCCCACCACCGCGCAGACCCTGGGCTCCAACCTGGTGGCGCTGCAGCTCGCCGTCGACCCGGACGCCCGGCGACTGGTCGTCGTCTCCGCGATCGACAACCTGACCAAGGGGACCGCGGGCGGGGCCGTGCAGTGCATGAACCTGGCGCTGGGCCTGCCCGAGACCACCGGCCTGCCGACGACGGGAGTGGCGCCGTGAGCGAGGCGACCGGGGTGACCGCCGCGCGGGGTTTCCGGGCGGCCGGGGTGGCGGCCGGGATCAAGAAGTCCGGCCGGGCCGATCTGGCGCTGGTGGTCAACGACGGCCCGCGCACCGAGGCGGCGGGCGTGGTCACCCGCAACAAGGTGAAGGCCGCGCCGGTGCTGTGGACCCAGCAGGTCCTCACCACCGGTGCGCTGCGCGCGGTCGTCCTGAACTCCGGGGGCGCGAACGCGTGCACCGGTCCGCAGGGGTTCCGGACCGCGCACGCGACCGCCGAGAAGGTCGCCGAGGTACTCGGCTGCGGTGCGGTCGAGGTCGCGGTCTGCTCGACCGGGCTGATCGGTGAGCAGCTCCCCGTGGGCACCGTGCTGGCCGGGGTGGAGAAGGCGGCCGGTGAGCTGGCCGCGACCCCCGAGGCCGGCACCGCCGTGGCCGCCGCGATCATGACCACCGACACGGTTCCGAAGCAGGCGCACGTCACCGACCCGGCGGGCTGGACGATCGGCGGCACCACCAAGGGCGCCGGGATGATCGCCCCCTCGATGGCGACCATGCTCACCGTGCTCACCACCGACGCCGTCGTCGAGCAGCCGATGCTGGACGCCGCGCTGCGCGAGGCGGTGCGCTACAGCTTCGACCGGCTCGACATCGACGGCTCCATGTCCACCAACGACACCGTGCTGGTGCTCGCCTCCGGTGCGTCCGGGGTGCTGGCCGATCCGGCGGTGTTCACCGCGGCGCTGACCAGGGTGTGCCGGGACCTGGCCGAGCAGATGCAGGCCGACGCCGAGGGCGTCACCAAGCGGATCACCGTCCGGGTCTCGGGCGCCGCCTCCGAGGACGACGCGGTGACCGTCGCCCGGACCATCGCCCGTGACTCCCTGGTCAAGACGGCGATGTTCGGCTCGGACCCGAACTGGGGCCGGATCGTCGCCGCCGCCGGGTACGCCGACGCCCAGCTCGATCCGGAACGGCTCGACGTGACGATCAACGGCGTGCTGCTCTGCCGGGGCGCCGTCGTCGCCGGTGACCGTGCCGACTGCGACCTCTCCGGCCCGGACGTCACGATCGAGGTCGAGCTGGGCCTGACCGGCGGCGCCGACGGCAACACCGCCGAGATCCGGACCACCGACCTGTCGCACGCCTACGTGGAGGAGAACAGTGCCTACTCCTCCTGAACCGTCCGCTCCTCGCGAACCGCTCGCGGGTCCGGACCGGCTCAAGCGGGCCGGTGAGAAGGCCGGGGTGCTGGCCGAGGCACTGCCCTGGCTGCAGCGCTTCCACGGCCGCATCGTCGTCGTGAAGTACGGCGGCAACGCGATGATCGACGAGGAGCTCAAGCAGGCGTTCGCCCGCGACATGGTGTTCCTGCGCCTGGCCGGGATCCACCCGGTCGTCGTGCACGGCGGGGGGCCGCAGATCAGCGCGATGCTGAAGCGGCTCGGCGTGCCGGGCGAGTTCCGCGGTGGCCTGCGCGTCACCACGCCGGAGACGATGGAGATCGTCCGGATGGTGCTGTTCGGCCAGGTCGGCCGGGAGCTGGTCGGGCTGATCAACGCGCACGGGCCGCTCGCCGTCGGCTTGTCCGGTGAGGACGCCGGACTGTTCACCGCACAGCGCCGCACCGCGCTGGTCGGCGGCGAGCCGGTCGACATCGGCCTGGTCGGCGACGTCACGAAGGTCAACCCGGACGCGGTGCTCGACATCATCGCGGCCGGTCGGATCCCGGTCGTTGCCGGCATCGCGCCGGACACCGACGGCCAGGTGCACAACATCAACGCCGACAGCGCGGCCGCCGCGCTGGCCGGAGCGCTGGACGCGGCGAAGCTCGTGGTGCTGACCGACGTCGAGGGTCTCTACGCGAACTACCCCGATCCCGACTCGATCATCACCTCGCTCACCGCGAGCCAGCTGGAACCGATGCTGCCCCGGCTGGAGAGCGGCATGGCCCCGAAGATGGAGGCCTGCCTGCGTGCCGTGCGGTCCGGGGTGGCGCAGGCCCACGTCATCGACGGCCGGGTCCCGCACTCGGTGCTGCTCGAGGTCTTCACACACGAGGGCGTCGGGACGATGGTGCTTCCCGATCCCGACCCGGCTGGGGGAACGACATGAGCTCGTACACGGCGCGGTGGCAGGCCGCGTTGATGAACAACTACGGCACGCCGCCGCTGACCCTGGTCCGCGGTGAGGGCTCCCGGGTCTGGGACGCCGAGGGTCGCGCCTACCTGGACCTGTACGCCGGGATCGCGGTGAACGCGCTCGGCCACGCGCACCCGGCGATCGTCGAGGCGGTGTCGGAGCAGATCCGCACGCTCGGGCACACCTCCAACTTCTTCATCACCGATCCGGCCCTGCAGCTCGCCGAGCGGCTGCAAGGCCTGCTCGGCCGTGACGACGCCCGCACCCTGCTCTGCAACTCGGGCACCGAGGCGAACGAGGCCGCCTTCAAGATCGCGCGCCGGACCGGCCGGCCGGGGATCGTCGCCTGCGAGGGCGCGTTCCACGGTCGCACGATGGGAGCGCTCGCGCTGACCGGGCAGCCCGCCAAGCGGGCCCCGTTCGAACCGATGCCGCCCGGTGTTCGCCACATCCCGTTCGGCGACCTGGACGCGCTCGACGCCGCCGTCACCACCGACACCGCCGCGGTGTTCCTGGAACCGATCCTGGGCGAGGCCGGTGTCGTGGTGCCGCCCGAGGGCTACCTCGCAGGCGCCCGCCGGATCACCGCGGAGCGCGGCGCACTGCTGGTGCTCGACGAGGTGCAGACCGGCATCGGCCGCACCGGCCGCTGGTTCGCCCACCAGGCCGACGGCATCGTCCCCGACGTCGTCACGATGGCGAAGGGCCTCGGCGGCGGGCTGCCCATCGGTGCCTGTGTCGCGATCGGGGAGGCGGCGACGCTGCTCGAGCCGGGCCAGCACGGCACCACCTTCGGCGGCAATCCGATCTGCTGCGCCGCAGCGCTCGCGGTGCTCGACACGATCGCCACCGACGGCCTGCTGGAGCACGTCGACCGGATCGGCAAGGAACTCCGCGGCGGGACGGAGAACCTCGGCCACCCGCTGCTCTCCGACGTGTCCGGTGCCGGCCTGCACATCGGGATCGGACTGCGCCACCCGGTGTCGGCGCAGGTCGTCTCCGCCGCGCGGGAGGCGGGCCACCTGGTCAACAACGCGACGCCGGAACGGCTCCGGCTGGCCCCGGCGCTGACCTTCGGCGACGAGGAGGTGGCCGAGTTCCTGGGCGCGCTCCCCGCGATCCTGGACGCCGCCGCCGCGGTGGAAGGGCAGGGCAGCTGATGGTCCGCCACCTGCTGCGCGACGACGACCTGTCGCCCGCCGAGCAGGCCGAGGTCCTCGACCTCGCCGACCGGCTCAAGGCCGACCCCTTCGCCGAGCGCCCGCTGGCGGGGCCGAGGGCGGTCGCGGTGGTCTTCGACAAGTCCTCGACCCGCACCCGGGTCTCGTTCGAGACCGGGATCACCCAGCTCGGCGGCACCGCGGTCGTGCTGGACGGGAACACCAGCCAGCTCGGGCGCGGGGAGACCATCTCCGACACCTCCCGGGTGCTGTCCCGCTACGTCGACGCGATCGTGTGGCGCACCTCGGGCCAGGAGCGGATCGAGGAGATGGCAGCGGCCGCGACGGTGCCGGTGGTCAACGCGTTGACCGACGCCTTCCACCCGTGCCAGATCCTCGCCGACCTGCAGACGATCCGGGAGCGGCTCGGCGGCACGGCCGGCCGCACGCTCACCTACCTCGGGGACGGTGCGAACAACGTCGCGCACTCGTTGCTGCTCGGCGGCACGACCGCCGGGATGCACGTGCGGATCGCTGCACCGGACGGGTTCACCCCCGATCCGGAGGTGCTGCGTGACGCGAAGGGGCGTGCCGAGCAGACCGGTGGCTCGGTGACGCTCATCGCCGATCCGACGGCCGCCGTCGACGGGGCCGAGGTGCTCGTGACCGACACCTGGACGTCGATGGGGCAGGAGCGCGACGGCCTCGACCGGGTCGCACCGTTCCGGCCGTACCAGGTCAACACCGAGCTGCTGCACCGCGCCGCGCCCGGGGCGATCGTGTTGCACTGCCTGCCCGCACACCGTGGCGACGAGATCACCGACGAGGTGCTCGACGGCCCGGCCAGCGCCGCGTGGGACGAGGCGGAGAACCGGTTGCACGCGCAGAAGGCGCTGCTGACGTGGCTCCTGGAGCGATGAAGGGGGCTCGTGGCGGCGCAGCGACCCGGGTCGCACGGCAGGCCCGGATCGTCGAGCTGATCTCCGAGCGCGCCGTGCGCAACCAGAGCGAGCTGCTGACACTGCTGCGCGCCGAGGGCATCGAGACGACCCAGGCCACGCTCTCGCGTGATCTCGACGAGCTGGGCGCGATCAAGGTGCGCGGCGCGGACGGCGGTGCGCCGGTCTACCTCATCCCCGAGGACGGCAGCCCGGTGCGCGGCGTCGAGGGTGGCACC
This sequence comes from Pseudonocardia sp. NPDC049635, assembly GCF_040659795.1. Lineage (NCBI taxonomy): Bacteria > Bacillati > Actinomycetota > Actinomycetes > Pseudonocardiales > Pseudonocardiaceae > Pseudonocardia > Pseudonocardia sp. NPDC049635. The sequence continues at coordinate 6,794 of NZ_JBFAON010000010.1, read as the reverse complement.
GGGCGGTTGTCCCGGTTGCTGGGGGAGCTGCTCGTCTCCGCGGACGCGAGTGGGAACCTGGCCGTGCTGCGTACCCCGCCCGGGGCGGCGCACTACCTGGCCAGCGCGCTGGACCGGGCCGCACTGCACGACGTCGTCGGCACGATCGCCGGTGACGACACCCTCCTGGTGGTGGCCCGTGAGCCGCTCACCGGTGAGGAACTGCTCGCGCTGCTGCGCGAACTCTGAGCGAACTCTGACGAAGGAGCATCCATCCCGTGAGCAAGGTCCTGAGCTCCCTCCCCCGGGGCGAGCGCATCGGCATCGCGTTCTCCGGAGGGCTCGACACCTCCGTGGCGGTCGCGTGGATGCGCGACAAGGGCGGGATCCCGTGCACCTACACGGCCGATCTCGGCCAGTACGACGAGCCGGACATCTCCGGGGTGCCCGAGCGGGCCAGGGAGTACGGGGCGGAGATCGCCCGCGCGGTGGACATCAAGCCGCAGCTGGTCGACGAGGGTCTCGCGGCACTGGCGTGCGGTGCGTTCCACATCCGCTCCGGCGGCAAGACCTACTTCAACACCACGCCGCTGGGCCGGGCGGTGACCGGGACGCTGCTGGTCCGGGCGATGCAGGCCGACGACGTCAACATCTGGGGCGACGGTTCGACGTTCAAGGGCAACGACATCGAGCGGTTCTACCGCTACGGCCTGCTGGCGAACCCGGGCCTGCGGATCTACAAGCCGTGGCTGGACGACGCGTTCGTCTCCGAGCTGGGCGGGCGCGACGAGATGAGCCGGTGGCTGACCGAGCACGGGCTCCCCTACCGGGACTCGGCGGAAAAGGCGTACTCGACCGACGCGAACATCTGGGGCGCCACGCACGAGGCCAAGACGCTCGAGCAGCTCGACGTGTCCCTGGAGACCGTCGAGCCGATCATGGGCGTGAAGTACTGGGACCCGGCGGTCGAGATCGAGACCGAGGACGTCTCGGTCACGTTCGAGGGCGGCTACCCGGTGGCGATCAACGGGAAGCGCTTCGGCAACCGGGTCGACCTGGTGCGCGAGGCGAACGCCGTCGGCGGCCGGCACGGTCTCGGCATGTCCGACCAGATCGAGAACCGGATCATCGAGGCGAAGTCGCGCGGCATCTACGAGGCGCCCGGCATGGCGCTGCTGTTCATCGCCTACGAGCGGTTGGTCAACGCGATCCACAACGAGGACACCGTCGCCAACTACCACGCCGACGGGCGCAAGCTTGGCCGGCTGCTCTACGAGGGGCGCTGGCTCGACCCGCAGGCGCTGATGGTGCGCGAGGCGATCCAGCGCTGGATCGCGTCGGTGGTCAGCGGCACGGTGACGTTGCGCCTGCGCCGCGGCGACGACTACACGATCCTCGACACCGACGGGCCCGGGTTCTCCTACCACCCCGACCGGCTCTCGATGGAGCGGGTGGAGAACGCCGCGTTCGGGCCGGCCGACCGGATCGGGCAGCTCACCATGCGCAACCTCGACATCGCCGACTCGCGCGCGAAGCTGGAGACCTACGCCGGGCAGCCGCCGGAGCAGGGGACGGTGCTCGTCGAGCACGGCACGCTGTTCGGGGAGCTGCCCTCCGGTGGTTTCGACCGGATCGCCGGGGCCGGCGAGGGGAGCGGGGACAACGAGACCCTCCTCGACGAGGCCGCCCTGGAAGCGGGCACCGACTGATGGCCGGGGAGAGCAGCGGCACCGGATCCGCGCTGTGGGGCGGCCGGTTCGCGTCCGGCCCGGCCGATGCGCTGGCCGCATTGAGCAGGTCCACCCAGTTCGACTGGGTGCTGGCGCCCTACGACATCCGGGGCTCCCGGGCGCACGCCCGCGTGCTGCACGGCGCCGGACTGCTGTCGGACGACGAGCTCACCGGCATGCACAAGGCGCTCGACGAGCTGGCCGCCGACGTCGAGTCCGGCACGTTCGTTCCCGAACCGGGCGACGAGGACGTGCACACGGCGCTGGAACGCGGCCTGATCGAGCGGGCCGGTCCGGACCTCGGCGGGAAGCTGCGGGCCGGCCGGTCGCGCAACGACCAGGTCGCGACCCAGTTCCGGATGTGGTTGCGGGACGCGACCCGGCGGGTCGCGGACGGCGTGCTCGGCGTCGTCGACGCCCTGATCGACCAGGCGCAGGCGCACCCGGGTGCGCCGATGCCCGGCCGCACGCACCTGCAGCACGCGCAGCCGGTGCTGCTCGGCCACCAGCTGGGCGCGCACGCGCACGCGCTGCTGCGCGACGTCGACCGGCTGCGCGACTGGGACCGACGTAGCGCGTACTCGCCCTACGGGTCGGGTGCGCTGGCCGGGTCCTCGCTCGGGCTGGACCCGGAGGCCGTCGCCGCCGAGCTGGGTTTCACCGGTTCGGCGGCGAACTCGATCGACGGGACGGCCTCGCGGGACTTCGCCGCCGAGGCCGCGTTCGTGCTCGCGATGATCGGGGTCGACCTCTCCCGGCTGTCCGAGGAGGTCATCCTCTGGGCGACCGCCGAGTTCGGCTACGTCACCCTCGACGACGCGTACTCCACCGGCAGCTCGATCATGCCGCAGAAGAAGAACCCGGACGTCGCCGAGCTCGCCCGGGGCAAGTCCGGGCGCCTGGTCGGCAACCTGGCCGGGCTGCTCACCACGCTCAAGGGTCTGCCGCTGGCGTACAACCGGGACCTGCAGGAGGACAAGGAGCCACTGTTCGACTCGGTCGCCCAGCTGGAGCTCCTGCTGCCCGCGGTGGCCGGCATGGTGGCGACCCTGACCTTCCACACCGACCGGCTCGCCGAACTGGCCCCGGCCGGGTTCACGCTCGCCACCGACGTCGCGGAGTGGCTCGTCCGCCGGGGCGTCCCGTTCCGGGTGGCGCACGAGGCCGCGGGCGGCTGTGTCCGGGCCGCCGAGGCACGCGGCGTCGGCCTGGAGGACCTGACCGACGCCGAGCTGGCCGCCGTGCACCCGGCGCTGGACCCGAGTGTTCGCGAGGTGCTGACCGTGGAAGGCTCCATCGCGTCGCGGAACGCGCGGGGCGGCACGGCAGGCGACCGCGTCGCCGAGCAGCTGGCCGACCTGCGCACCGAGGCGGCCGCAGCGAGAGAGTTCACCGGAGGAACCGCATGACCGACCCTGCCGCAGCCTACGAGGAGCTCAAGGCCGCAGGCCTGAAGCTGGACCTGACCCGGGGCAAGCCCTCGTCCGAGCAGCTGGACCTGTCGAGCGCGTTGCTGGGCCTGCCCGGCGCCGATCGGTACCGCGCCGCGGACGGCACCGACACCCGCAACTACGGCGGCCTGCAGGGTCTGCCCGAGCTGCGCGAGATCTTCGCGCCCTCGTTGCAGGTGCCGGTCGACCAGCTGGTGGCCTGGAACAACTCCAGCCTGGAGCTGATGCACGACGTCCTCGTGCACGCCCTGCTCTCCCCGGTCCCGGGCGCCCCGACCCGCTGGGTGGACGCCGGCCGGGTCGCCTTCATCGCGCCCGTCCCCGGTTACGACCGGCACTACGGGGTCTGCGAGCGTCTCGGGATCGACCTGGTCTCCGTGCCGATGACGGTGGACGGCCCGGACATGGACGAGGTCGAGCGGCTGGTCGCCGACGACCCGTCGATCAAGGGCATCTGGTGCGTGCCGAAGTACTCCAACCCGGACGGGGCCGTGTACTCCGACGAGGTCGTCCGCAGGCTCGCCTCGATGTCGACCGCGGCGCCCGACTTCCGGATCATGTGGGACAACGCGTACGCGGTGCACCACCTGACCTCCGACGAGATCGAGATCGCGGACGTGCTGGCGCTCGCCGCCGAGGCGGGCAACCCGGACCGGCCGTTCGTGTTCGGATCCACGTCGAAGATCACTCTCGCCGGCGCGGGCGTCGCGTTCTTCGGCGCCTCCGGTGCGAACGTCGACTGGTGGCTCAAGCTCACCTCGAAGCGGTCCATCGGCCCGGACAAGGTCAACCACCTGCGGCAGGCGCTGTTCCTGAAGGACGAGGCCGGTCTGCGCGCCCACATGGCTGCGCACCGTGAGCTGATCGCGCCGAAGTTCGCGGCGGTGGAGCGGTTGCTCACCGAGGCCTTCGCCGACACCGACGGTGTGAGCTGGACGACGCCGAAGGGCGGGTACTTCGTCAGCCTCACCGTGCCCGACGGGCTCGCCTCGGAGGTCGTGCGGCTGGCCAGGGAGGCCGGTGTCGTGCTGACTCCGGCCGGGGCGACGCACCCGTTCGGCAAGGACCCGCAGGACGCGACGATCCGGCTCGCTCCGACCCTGCCCCCGCAGGACGAGGTCGAGAAGGCGATGGCCGGCGTGGTCACCTGCGTACAGCTCGCTCTGTCCCGCCGCTGAGTGGCGGACGGTACGGCCGGCGGACCCGCCCGGTGGACCCCGTGGGGTGACCGGGCGGACCCGCGGGCGCTGCTCGACCGGTCCGAGCTGGCGATCGATGTGCTCCCCGCAGCGGAACGACTGCTGGGCTGCGTGCTGGAGGCCGACACCCCGGACGGGACCGTCGCGGTGCGCCTGGTCGAGGTGGAGGCCTACCGCGGGGCGGACGACGCGGCGTCGCACAGCCACCGCGGCCGCACCCCGCGCAACGCGGTGATGTTCGGACCGGCGGGCCACCTCTACGTCTACTTCGTCTACGGCATGCACTTCTGCGCGAACGTGTCCTGTCTGTCCGAGGGCGAGGCGGGCGCGGTGCTGTTCCGGGCCGGTGAGGTGCTCAGCGATCCCGGGGTCGCCCGGGTCCGGCGTCCGACCGCGCGGACCGACGCCGAGCTGGCCCGAGGCCCGGCCCGGCTCGCCTCGCTGCTCGGGCTCGGTCGCGAGGACGGCGGCACCGACCTGACCGATCCGTCGTCCCGGGTCCGCCTGGTGGCCGGCGAGCCCGTCGCGCCGTCGGCGATCCGCCGCGGACCGCGGGTGGGCGTCGCGGCTGCGGCGGAGCTGCCCTGGCGGTTCTGGCTCGACGGTTCGCCTGCGGTGAGCGCCTACCGGGCCGGTGGGAAGCGCTCGCGGCGCCGGACCGGGTGACCCCGGGGACGAGCTGTGCTGCGGTCGGCCGGGCCCGGCCGGGGGCCCGGCGGCGACCCGGGTGCGCGGTGGGTCGGGCGGCGGCGAAGATGGTGGCGTGAGTACGGACATCCTGGACGACCTCGAGTGGCGTGGGTTGATCGCGCAGAGCACCGACCGCGACGCGCTCGCGAAGGAGCTTGCCGGCGACGGGCCGGTCACCCTCTACGCGGGGTTCGACCCGACCGCGCCGAGCCTGCACGCCGGGCACCTGGTCCAGATGCTCACGCTGCGCCGGTTCCAGGAGGCCGGGCACCGGCCGGTGATCCTCGCCGGGGGAGCGACCGGGATGATCGGCGACCCGCGGGACGTGGGGGAGCGCTCCCTGCACGACGAGACGACCGTCGCCGAGTGGACCGGCCTGATCCGCGGGCAGCTGGAGCGGTTCGTCCGCTTCGACGACTCGCCGACCGGTGCACTGACGGTCAACAACCTGGACTGGACCGGGCAGCAGACGGTGCTGGAGTTCCTCCGGGACCTGGGCAAGCACTTCCCGGTCAACACGATGCTCGCCCGTGAGACGGTGAAGCGCCGGCTCGCCGCCGACGGCATGTCCTACACCGAGTTCAGCTACCTGCTGCTGCAGTCCCAGGACTACCTGCACCTGCACCGGACCCTCGGCTGCCGGTTGCAGATCGGCGGCTCGGACCAGTGGGGCAACATCGTCGGCGGTGTCGACCTCATCCGGCGGGTCGAGGGCGCGCACGTGCACGCGTTGACCACCCCGCTGGTGACGGACTCGGAGGGACGCAAGTTCGGCAAGTCCACCGGGGGCGGGAACGTCTGGCTCGATCCGGAGCGGACCTCGCCCTACGCCTGGTACCAGTACTTCGTCAACGTCGCTGACAGCGACGTCCTCGGTTTCCTGAAGCTGTTCACCTTCCTCGGCCGGGAGGAGATCGAGGCCCTCGCGGTCGAGCTCACCGAGAAGCCCCATCTGCGCAGCGCCCAGCGACGGCTCGCCACCGAGCTCACCACCCTGGTGCACGGCGAGGAGCAGACCCGTCAGGTGACGACGGCGAGCCAGGCGTTGTTCGGCCGTGCCGAGCTCGCCGACCTCGATGCGCGCACCCTGGACGCCGCCCTCGCGGAGGTCCCGCACACCGACAGCGGCGGGACGGACACGATCGTCGACCTCCTCGTGGCGACGGGCCTCACCGAGAGCAAGGGCGCCGCCCGCCGTGCCGTGAAGGAAGGCGGCGCCTACGTCAACAACGTGAAGGTGACCGACGAGGACTGGATCCCGGGTGCCGACGACGCGCTCGACGGTGGCTGGCTGGTGGTCCGGCGCGGGAAGCGCAACCTGGCCGGGGTGCGCCTCGTTCGGTAGTAGTACCCGGTCTGACCTGCGTCGATGACCAGAAGGGGACCCCCCTGACAGCCGCCTCGGACGGGTCCTGTAACTTTCTTCCTGTCGCCGAGACGGGACGGAGAGCGCAAGGCGGGCCGAGAGGCCAGACCGCGCGACCGGACCGAAGGCGGCGGCCTCGGATCCCCATCATGGTGGGTGTCCAGCCGCCCGAAGCAAGGGGTTGACCCTGAGCTCCGGTACAAGTAGTATAAGAGAGTTGCCTCCTTACGGAGTCAGCTCGAATGCCCCCGGAAGCACCGACCCGAGGTCGGGATAGCCGGAGCGCGGGTGTCTTTTGAGAACTCAACAGTGTGTCGAGCTATTTTTTGGCGTTTTGTGCCATGTTGTTTGTGCCATGGTTCGTCGATCCCGTCGGCGA